>NZ_JBSPCZ010000011.1:0-243861 GCF_056161485.1 Pseudomonas sp. 5Vm1k | reverse complement strand
TGCCGAAGGCTGCGATCTTTTGATCTGATTTTTAAAGGCAAGATCAAAAGATCGCAGCCTTCGGCAGCTCCTACGGGGGTCGGGGTCAGCTCTGGAAAGCGCCTACCGGCAAAGCAGCTTGTTGGCTGTGAGGGCCTCTTCGCGAGCAAGCATCGCTCCTACACAGGATCGGTTGTGCACACAAAATTTTGTGTTCGTCGGTGATCCATTGTGGGAGCGAGCCTGCTCGCGAAAGCGGTTTTAGGTGTTGGTCTTCAGCTTGTTCCATAGACGTGTCGTCAGCCGTGCGATGGCGGGCGGCAGGTCTTCCACGGTGAACAGTTTTTCCAACACGCTTTTCGGCGGATAAATTGCCGCGTCCTGCTTCACGTCCTGGGCAACAAACTCATCCGCCGCCAGGTTGGCGTTGGCGTAATGCACGCTGCTGCTGATGTTGGCAATCACCTTGGGCTCAAGCAGGTAGTTCATGTAGGTGTAGCCGTTCTTTTCGTGGGGCGCGCTCTTGGGCATGACCACCATGTCCATCCACAGGGTCGAGCCTTCGTCCGGGATCGAATAGGCGATGTCGATACCGTTCTTGGCTTCCTTGGCGCTGGCGGCGGCCTGGACAATGTCACCGTTGAAACCGATCACCGCGCAGATGTTGCCGTTCGCCAGGTCACTGACGTACTTGGACGTGTGGAAGTACTGAATGTACGGCCGGATCTTCAGCAGCGCCTGCTCGGCTTTCGCGTAATCCGCCGGTTCGTGGCTATGGTGCGGCAACCCGAGGTAATTAAGGGTGATCGGCAGGATCTGCGTCGGGTTATCGATGATCGCCACGCCACACTGGCTCAACTTCTTGATGTTGTTCTCATCAAAAAACAGGCTCCAGGAATGGGTGACATCGGTGTTGCCGAAGATCGCTTTGACTTTCTCGACGTTGTAGCCGATGCCCGCCGTACCCCACATGTAGGGATAGCCGTACTGGTTGCCCGGGTCGTTGACCTCGAGTTTTTTCATCAGCGCCGGGTCGAGGTTTTTCCAGTTCGGTAGTTGGCTTTTATCCAGCTTCTGGATTGCCCCGGCCTTGATCAACCGTGACAAGAAATGGTTCGACGGGCTGACCACGTCGTACCCGGTATTGCCCGTCATCAACTTCGATTCCAGGACTTCGTTACTGTCGTGGATGTCGTAGGTCGCCTTGATCCCGGTTTCCTTGGTGAAACTGGGCAAGGTGTCGTCGGCGATGTAGCCGCTCCAGTTGGAAATATTGACCTGTTCGTCGGCGTAAGTGACCGCCGAAAACGTCGTGAGTAAGACCGCCAGGGAAACAGGATTGAAGCGCATGTTCGATCACCTTCTTTTGAAGAGCTTTTTTTGTGTGTGATAGCCGGTTTTCTAGATTTCTGTTCTGGCCCTGACCGCCTCCACGCGCATGCGCAGCATGGCACCTATATCAAGAAATGGTTTGGGTGGGAGCCAGCCGGGTTGGGCCCTTTGCATCACCGACGCCAACAATGGCGAACTGGCGCCCGAGGCCAGTTCGGCGAGCAAGCGTCCCCAAAGGGTGCCCCGCGCGACGCCCGAACCGTTGCAGCCGGCCACGGCAAACACGCCCTCCTCGACCTTGGCGAAAAACGGTTGCCCGGAACGCGAGGCGCTCAGGTGACCGGTCCAGGTGAATCGAATGTCCTGTTCGGTCAGCCACGGAAACCGGCGCTGCAAACCCAGCGCGTGATGTTTTCTGCGCAGCAGCAGATCACTGTTGGATAAATCCCGGGAGCGGTATTCGGCGGTATTGCGGATCATCACGCGACGATCCGGAGTCAGCCGCACCGTGGCGCCGAGTGGCCGGGTAGACAGCACGCCCCAGGGCTCGACGCTGCCAATCGCTTTGAACTCATCGGCGGTCAACGGTCGTGTGAGGCTGGCGCTGAGCTCCATCGGGAACGTCCCGCTGTCGGCGATCCCCGAACGTGGAATGAAGGCGTTCAGACACACCAGCACCTGTTTCGCCTCGATGCTGCCCTCTATACCTCGGGCACGCACTCGTCCTTGAGCTGAACGTTCCAGCCCGGTGATATCGGTGTTTTCATAGAGGGTGACATTCGGCGGCAGCGCATCGAGCAAGCCCTTCACATACTTGGCCGGTTGCAGCAAGCCGTTGCCGTTGCCGCACCAGATCGCGGCCTGGTAATGCCCGGTGCCGAGTTTTTGCTTGAGTTGTTCACCTTCCAGAAACTGCGCTGAGGCGCCCACGGCGTGCAGCGTTTGCAGCTTGGCTTCGACGTGGGTCAACTTGGCCGGATCGCTCACGGCGAAGAAATAACCGGCATCCCGCAAGTCGCATTCAATGCCGTGTCGGGCAATCCGCTGGCGGACTTCCTCGCTGGCAGCGCGGGAGATCGCGGTATCCACTTCATAACCGGCGAAGCCCGGATGCCCCGAGAGCTCATCCGTGGTCGGATGTTCATGGGCCACGACAAACCCCGAATTGCGTGCCGACGCGCCTTGCGCCGCGCGCTGCCGGTCGACAATCACGATGCGCGCCTGAGGGTGCATTTCGGCAAGTGAATGAGCGGCGCACAGCCCGGTGATACCGGCACCGATGACCAGCCAATCGGCTTTTTGCGTACCGGTCAGGCGATCTCGGACTGGGGCGTTTCCCGCCTGCGCAATCCAGCCACATATATTTTCCATGCATCACCTCATTGACTGTCGTTCGGCGAGCCGCACCTGACGCTACATGCAGTAGGCGCATGAGCCTTTTAAGATGACGGCAGCCAGAGCTAGAATTTATAAGGTCTGTAGTGATACAACCAACGTTATAAAATCATCGGGCTATTCATAAAACGCATGGATAAAATTCGCCACGTCCCTTCTCTTCAGGGCCTTCAGGCTTTGGTGGAGGTCGCTGATTCGGGCAGCTTCACCCAAGCGGCACAAAAGCTCTGCCTGACCCAAAGCGCGGTCAGCCGCAAAATCCAGCAGTTGGAGAGTCACTTCGGTGTGCCGCTGTTCGTCCGCAGCAGCCGCAGCCTGCAACTGACCGTGGAGGGCGAACAGGTGCTGGCCAGTGCGCGCCAGATCCTGGAGCAACTGAAAACCCTGGAGGATCGACTTTCCCCGCAAAAGCGCCCCTTCCGCATCCGCATGCACGTGTCCCTGGCGGTTCGTTGGTTGCTGCCAAAGCTGAGCGACTTCTACATGCGCTACCCGGAGATTTCCCTGTCTATCGAAACCGTGGCCACGGAGATCGTCGAACCGGCCAGCGACAGCGACGCTTACATCCTCTATCTGCCCGAACCGTCGAACGATCCCGCCAGCCTGACCCTGTTCGAGGAATCCCTTGTGCCGGTGTGCGCGCCGGGCCTGGGCCCACTGGATTCGATGGACGATCTTGTACGCTTCGCCCTGCTGCATCGCTCGGCGGACAAGCAGGCATGGATCGATTGGCTGGCGGCCAATGGCGGCAAATCGCTGGAGGATTACCGGCACATCCCCTTCAACCTGGACGAGTTGGCGCTGGATGCGGCGGCACGGGGATTGGGGGTGGCGATGACGGATTTGACCCTGGCCCAAGAGTCACTGGATCGCGGGGTGCTGGTGGTGCCGTTTGGTCAGCCATTGAAGACGCGGGGGATTTATTCGCTGTGCCCACAGCCGTCGGCGGCGACCCATCCGGCGTGTGCGGTGATCATGCAGTGGTTTGCGCAGCAGGCCGGTTAGTCAGATCCTTCTGACCACTGGCCTGGTTTCGTCACGCCCCATCACTTGGTTGTATCGAGAACAATCTTGCCGCGAGCATGCCCGCCCCTGCTCTTTTCGATGGCTGCTTTCACGTCGCTCAAGGCGAAGGTTTCCACGTCGACCGTGAGGCGTCCCTTGTCGAATAACTCGGCAATCAGTGAAAGCTGCTGGCCGTCCGACCGGGTGGCGAAGTGCATGGGATTCACGCCATAGTCGTTGGCGAGGGACATGCTCGGGGCGCTCACCGGCGAGACCAGCATGCCGTTTCGTTTCAGCACCGCAAACGAGCGGTTTTGTGTTTCGCCACCCACCAGGTCCAGCACCACGTCCACACCAGACACCCACTCTTCGAAGGCCAGGGCGGTGTAGTCGAGGGTTTGATCCGCGCCGATACTCTTCAGGTAGGCATGATTGTGCGCAGACGCGGTGGCGATGACTTCAGCGCCCAGGTACTTGGCAATCTGCACCGCCATGCTCCCCACGCCACCAGCGGCGGCGTGGATCAACACCTTCTGCCGCCGCTGCACACCAGCGTGCTCAGTTAGCGCCTGCCATGCCGTCAGGGCGGCCGCCGGGACAGCACTGGCCTGTAGCGCACTCAACGAGCGGGGTTTACGGGCCAGTTTTGAAACAGGGGCAACCGCTTTGCTGGCATAGCCGCCGACGATGTTGATGAAACCGAACACTTCATCGCCGACGTTGAACCCGGTCACTCCCGGCCCCATCGCGACGACTGTACCGGCCACTTCCACACCCGGGGTAAACGGGAGCGGCAGTGGGATAAATGCTTTTTTCGCCCCGGACAGTATCTTCCAATCAATAGGGTTGACCCCGGCACCGGCCACATCGATCAGCACCTCACCTTCCCCCGCAACGGGGTCGGCGATTTCCTCCAGGCGCAACACCTCAGGGGTGCCGTATTCATAAGCGCGTATAGCTTTCAAAGTAGCCTCCATTCTTCAAAGACAGGTGATGTGGGCTGCATGACGCCGCCAATCAGCGGCGACGAGCATCCAGACTGAAACGACCGGCGCCGAAGGCAACCACTTGCAACAGTCCGCCAGCCATGGCGATGTTTTTGAAGAAGTGAATGAACTGGTTTTGATCCGCCAGTGCGCTATGGAACGCCAGGGCGGTGACGACGCTGAACAGCGCCAACACAGAGGCTACGGCGCGAGCGCGGTAGCCGGCGATCAGCGCCAAACCGCCACCGATCTCGACAATAACCGCCAGTGCCAGGGCCACGGTTGGAAACGGCAGCCCTACAGAGCCGATGTAACCGATCATCATGGCCGGGGCAGCCAGTTTCGACACACCCGACAGGATAAATATGGCGCTGAGCAATACACGGCCAATCAGCGATGCCGAAGCTTGGGTGACGTCAGAGCGGCTCTGTTCAGAGGTGGTTGAATGAGCGATGTTTGCAGATTGAGACATGGGATATTTCCTTCAATGTTGCGCGATTCGGAGTGAATCGCTGCAGTGAGGAAATCTTGCGCCAGGCCAGCTAACCTGAATAGCTGACTAATTTAGATCATTAGGTTCGAAAAAACAGGCAAGCTACCTCCCTTAATAAGCAGAGGAGACAACCGTGCAGACCGCTCAGCGACGCGCTCAAGGAAACACCCATGATTTCTGAACCCGGCACACCGACACTCGACCAATTGCGCGTATTCCTGACAGTGGTGGAAGTCGGCAGTTTTGCCGCGGCGGCGAGAAAGCTGCACCGGGCCACGTCGGTCATCAGCTATTCAATCGCCAACCTTGAGATGCAGCTCGGCGTGTCGCTGTTTGACCGCCATACCACGCGCAAACCGCAATTGACCGATGCCGGCCTGACGGTGCTGGCCGAGGCGAGAACCATCACCAACGGCATCCATGGTTTGCGCGCCAAAGTCAAAGGCCTGCTGCAAGGACTCGAAGCCGAGGTTCATCTGGTGCTTGATGTCATGCTCCCTGCCGAACGCGTGGTCGATGCGCTCAAATCATTTCGAGAGGAATTCCCTACGGTCGCACTCCATCTGCATATGGAGGCGCTCGGCGCTGTCACCCAACTGGTGCTGAACGGCGGCGCAGCGGTCGGCGTCAGCGGCCCGATGAATGAAGGGATTGATGGGATTGAAAGAATCGGGGTGGGCAGCGTCGAGTTGATTCCGGTGGCAGCCCCCCATCACCCGCTGGCGTCAACGGACCTGAATGTGCCCGGTGCCGGACGCGAGTCCATCCAATTGGTGTTGTCTGATCGCTCGTTACTGACCAAAGACAAGGATTTCGCCGTGCTCAGTACGCGAACGTGGCGCCTGGCCGATCTGGGAGCAAAACACATGTTGCTGCGTGAAGGCATTGGCTGGGGGAATATGCCGATCACCATGGTCCAGGAAGATTTGGATACCGGTCGGCTGGTGCGCCTGAACCTGTCGGAATACACCAGCGGGATCTATGCCTTCGACGCCATCTATCGCAGTGATCAACCACCGGGGCCCGCCGCAAAGTGGTTGATTGATCGGTTCGTGCAACAAAGCAGCGAGCCCTGAACAGCAGCGGCTACACTTCTCTGGTTTCGCCGAAAAACCTCGTTTCCCGATAAGGAGGTACCCCATGAGCGACCATCCCGAACTCACCCAATTTACTGGCTGGGCTGCTACGGCGGCCGGCGCGCCACTCGAGCGTTTCAGCTACGATCCTGGCCCGCTGGGGGACGAGGAAGTGGAAGTAGCCGTGGAGTATTGCGGTGTCTGCCACTCCGACCAATCGCTGATCGATAACGACTGGGGGATCAGTCAATACCCGTTTATTCCCGGTCATGAAGTGGTCGGCAAAATCGTGCGAGTGGGCCCGCAGGTACGCGGTCTCGAAGTGGGACAGCGGGTGGGGATTGGCTGGTACAAGGGCAGCTGTATGCATTGTTCCTCGTGCATCGGCGGCGCCCATCACCTGTGCGGTACCGCCAAACCCACCATCATCGGCAGCAACGGCGGCTTCGCCGACCGCTTGCGCTCGCACTGGGCCTGGGCTCTGCCGATACCGGACACTCTCGACCCGGCGTTGGCCGGACCGTTGTTCTGTGCCGGCTCGACCGTGTTCAACCCGCTGGTGGAATTCGACGTCAAACCCACCGACCGGGTCGGCGTGGTGGGCATCGGCGGCCTCGGGCATCTGGCCTTGCGCTTCCTCAACGCCTGGGGCTGCGAAGTCACGGCGTTTACCTCATCGTTGAACAAGGCCGACGAAGCCAAACGCCTGGGTGCGCACAATGTGGTCGCCTCGACCGACAGTGATGCGTTGAAAGCCATTGCTGGCACCCTGGATTTCCTGCTGGTCACCGCCAACGCCAACCTCGACTGGACAGCCATGCTCGGCACCTTGCGCGGCAAGGGTCGCCTGCATTTTGTGGGCGTCGTGCCCAACGCCATTCCAGTTCACGTGTTTGACCTGATTCCCCAGCAAAAAACCTTGTCCGCCTCGCCGGTCGGTTCGCCCGGTACCACGGCGACCATGCTGCAATTCTGCGCCCGGCATCAGATCCTGCCGCAGGTAGAAATGTTTGCGATGAGCCAGGTCAACGAAGCCATCGATCACCTGCGCAGTGGCAAGGCGCGCTACCGCGTGGTGCTGGATGCCAGTAAATAACCAAGTGCACACGCTAATGCCAGTCAGTTAAGCGGTGGGGTTAGCGCAGAGCCATTTGTGGCGAGGGAGCTTGCTCCCGCTGGGCTGTGAAACGGCCCACTTCTCTACCTGAAAAGAAGGGGACTGCTGCGCAGTCCAACGGGAGCAAGCTCCCTCGCCACAGGTTCGGCGACGTTCGGCTGATCGGCCTTCGGTTCACACTCAGCGCTGGCCGACAAATTGACCAGCACTTATGGCGTCAGCGTCCAGAGCCTGGTCGCGGATCTCGAGAAAGAGGCGGATGTCGCCAAGGTGGAACAGGTCCTGAGCAGCGATGCCAGCGTGCAACTGCTGGTCAATAATGCAGGCCTTGCAAAGTTGCGCCCGCTGGCGGACTCGTCCATTGATGACTCCATGACCCAGGTGTCGAAGGCGCCTCCGGCGTGCCACTGTCAGCCCTCGGAAAAGACACCGTGATGAGCGCTGAAAACTGCGTCGACGCCGCACTCGCCGGCCTGGACAACGGCGAAGCAATCACCTGGCCTTCGGTCGAGGATCAGCGCCTGTGGGACGAATACGCCACCGCCAGCGCTGCACTTTTCGCCGCGACGCAAACCGGCACTCCGGCTTCTTGTTACCGTGTTGCGTAACGAGTCAAGACCGTGAGTTGACTGCGCGCTATGCCAACGATAAGTCCAAGCGGTTCTGGAATTCAGAGCCGCTTTTTTATTTCCTGCTCAATCCCTGAGGCAAAAAAAACCCCGCGATCCAACCGGACGCGGGGCAAAAAATTGGTTGGTTGCGGCCAACCAAAGGAGCATCGTTAAAAGCGTAGACCGGTTACAGGCATTCCTGCGCGGCACGTTCGAAGCTTGAAGGTATGAAGCTCGACGCCAACAAGTGGCGCTCATACACAAACACCTTGCCGCCGCTCGGTGTCTTGTAGGCTTCCAGCACGTTGTTCGCCGTGACTTTGCTCGGCACCACGATCCGGTAGCTGCGCTGGGTTTGCGAGACCGTCGGGGCCAGTGCGTTGCCTTGAAGTTTGGGCACGATGCAATCAGCATATTCGGCAGGTGTTTTTTTCGTCTGCAGGGTCAGCGTCGGGTCATTAGGCGCGGAGGCGCAACCGGCTAGCAGCAGCGTCATGACAGCCAGTTGGCTCAGTGTCTTCATCGCACATGTTCCTTGAGCAACGTTTTCGATGGAGGCGATTTTCGACGTTTGCCCGGCAAAGCAGAACTTGTGATTCTTGATTGTCACTATTGCTTGAACCAATAGTTGCGCCGCGTGCAGACTGCTTGCCAGCCCGACTACAACTAAAAGGATTTCCCCGTGCGCACTTTTGACCTGATCCGCGATGCCGTCCTGCCCGAGTTCCGTGACCGGGTGGCTGAATACCTGGTCGAGTACGAAACCGTGCTCAGTGAAAACGCCGCCGATTCGGATCGAGTGCGCACCACGGCCCATCAGTTACGCGGCTATTTACGCGGCTTGAACACCACGCGGGTGTTGGGGATGGCGGATTGGGAAGAGCTGGATCGGCGCGTGGTGGGGACGTGGCTGACGCAGCCTGATCAGCTATAAGCTTTGACAATGCAGAACAAAAAAGGGGACAGATCATTCGATCTGTCCCCTTTTCTATAAGGAATATGGCAGGGGCGGCTGGATTTGAACCAACGCATGGCAGGATCAAAACCTGCTGCCTTACCGCTTGGCGACGCCCCTGCAAGAGCGGGCGGAAATTTATCAACTTTCCCGCCTCCTGGGAAGCCCCCTCTCAAGATTAATTTGTTTTAAAACAGCCACTTGTTGCTAGACGAACGGCTGATGACTGGTCACGCAGTGGATACCGCCGCCACCGGCAGAGACGGCATCGATGTTGAGCTGCACCACTTCGCGGTCCGGGTAGAGCTCGGACAACAGCTCAAAAGCCTTGGCATCCGCCGCTTTGTCACCAAACTCAGGCGCAATGATCGCCCCGTTGATCACAAAGTAATTGATGTAGCCGGCCGCAAAATCCGGGTTGTTGCGGTTGAACTTGCTCTGGCGCGGATTGAGCGGCGGCGACACGGTGTGCACCTGGAGTTTTCGGCCGTCGGCGTCCGTGGCAGTTTTCAGAATTTCCAGGTGCGCTCGGGTGACCTTGTAATCGTATGACTGGGGATCGTTATCGAGGTTAGCGATCACCACACCTGGCTTGATGAAGCGCGCATAGAAATCAACGTGGGCATCGGTGATGTCCTTGCCCTTGATCCCCGGCAGCCAGATGATTTTGCGCAAACCCAGGCGTGCTTTCAGTTCTTGCTCGACCTCGGCTTTGCTCCAGTCGCGGTTGCGGTTGCTGTTGATCCAGCTGCTTTCGGTCATGATTCCGGTACCGTGGCCGTCCACTTCGATCGCACCGCCCTCGCCCACCAGTTCGCTGCGCAGATAATCGGCCTCTGCATTGTTGGCGACCAACGCCGCCAATTTCGCATCCTTGCGATGCTGCTGTTTGTTGCCCCAGCCGTTAAAGTTGAAGTCCACGGCGCCCAATTCGCCTTGCCCATCGACGACAAAGTTGGCGCCGATGTCGCGCATCCAGATGTCGTCGAGTTCAGTGATGACGTAGGTGATGTTGGTGGTGCCGCAATGTTCTTCAGCCAGATCCCGTTCGCGCTGGCGACAGAACACGGTCACCGGTTCATAACGGGCGATGGTGCGGGCGATCAGGCCAATGGCGGCTTGCACATCGGCGGTGAAATCCTCCCAAATGGCTTCCTGCGCGCCAAACGCGATGAAGGCCCGCTGGTGTTTATCGCCCTCATCCGGCATGTGCCAGATACCCGAGGTAGCCGCTTGCAGGAACGACGGCGTCAGGCCCATGGACACGGCGGCACCCAGACTGGCAACCACCGAAACCTGCTTGATGAACTCACGACGCGTCGACATGTGTTGCTCCCTTTTTGAAGTCATTTCGCGGTGGCCGTTTTGAACTTGGTCCAGGTGCGCATCCGCGCGCGCATATCGGACTGGGGAATGTCCTTGCCGGGAATCAGCCGCGCATAGGTGGCCTCGTCGAGGTAGATATCCGGGTTGTTGCGCATCGCCGCATCGCCGCATCGACGCTCGGGCGCGCTTTGGCGTTGGAAGTCGGATAGCCGGTGAAGTTACTGATGGCGGCCATGTTCTCCGGGCGCATGACGAAGTTGATAAACGCATAGGCGTACTCCGGATGTTTAGCGTCGACCGGAATCGCCATGGTGTCCATCCACACCGTGGTGCCTTCGCGGGGAATGCGGTACTGGAAGGAAGTGTTCTTGCCGGCGCTGTCCGAGGTGCGTTGCGCCTGAGTCATGTCACCGCTGTAGCCGAGGGACAGGCACAGATTGCCGTTCACAAGGTCGGTCACCGGTTGCGACTGGAACTTGCGAATGTACGGTCGCAATTTCATCAGCAGGTCGCTCGCCGCGGCCAGGTCTTGCGGCTTGGCGCTGCGCGGATCGCGACCGAGGTAATTGAGCACCACCGCCAGCACTTCGTCGGGCGAGTCGATCATCGAGATGCCGCAGTCGGCGAATTTGGCCGCCAGTTCCGGCTTGAACAGCATGTCGAGGCTGTTGACCGGCGCATCCGCCAGACGCTGCTTGATCTGCTCGGCGTTGTAGGTCAGGCCGATGGTGCCCCAGGTGTAGGGCACGGTGGCTTTGCCTGAGTACTCGTAATGGCTGCGCAGTTTCTGCAAGCCGGGTTCGACGTCGCCCACAGCGGTGAGTTTGGATTGATCCAGTGGCAGCAAACTGCCGGCGCGCATCAGGCGCTCGGATACCGTGTCGCCCGGGAAAATCAGGTCATAGCCACTGCCGCCGGCGAGCATTTTCGCTTCCAGGGTTTCGCTGCCATCCATGACGTCGTAGATCACTTTGATCCCGGTTTCGGCGGTGAATTTGCTCAGAGTGTCTTCGGCAAAATAATCGGCCCAGTTGTACAGCCGCAGGGTTTTCTCTTCGGCGTGCAGTGATGGCGTGGCACACGCCAGCGTCAGGGCAGCGAGCAGCAGTTGGTTGGCGATGCGCATGATCAAACCCCTTGAGTGGCCCAGCGAGAATGGAGGTGACGGCCGTCCTGGCTCAGCAACGCGCCGTACATGTCCGGGCGGCGATCGCGGTAGATGCCCCAGCTCAGGCGTTCTTCGCGCATCAGCGACAAGTCCAGGCTGTGCACCAGTACGCCGGTGCTGTCGCGGTCGGCCTCGGCGAGTAATTTGCCCTTGTGGTTGCAGATAAACGACGAGCCGTAAAAGCTCATCTGCAAGGTCGGATCGGTAGTCGCTACTTCGCGGCCGACGCGATTCGACGCCACCACCGGCAGGAGATTGGCCGCCGCATGCCCGCGCATGGTCATTTGCCAATGGTCGCGCGAATCCAGCGCTGCACAGCCCGGTTCAGAGCCGATAGCCGTGGGAAACAGCAACACTTCCGCCCCCATCAACGCCAGGCAGCGGGCGGTTTCGGGGAACCATTGATCCCAGCAGATCCCCACGCCGATGCGTCCGAACGCCGTGTCCCAGACCTGGAAACCGGTATCGCCGGGGCTGAAGTATTCCTTCTCCTGATAACCAATGGCGTTGGGGATGTGGGTCTTGCGATACACCCCCAGCAAGCGCCCGTCCGCATCGGCCACGCTCAGGGAGTTGAAGTAGGCGTTGCCGGCCTTCTCGAACCAGCTCAGCGGCAGCACCACCCCCAACTCCTTGGCCAATGCGGCAAAGCGCTTGAGCACGTGGCTGTCCCGATATTCTTCGGCCAGCGCCAAGTGTTTGTGGCTTTGCTCGATGCAGAAATACGGCGTGGCAAACAGCTCCTGCAACAGGATGATCTGGGCGCCTTTGGCTGCCGCCTCACGCACAAGCTGCTCGGCCTGATCGAGGTTGTGTTGCAGGTCCCAGGTGCATGGCATCTGGGTAGTCGCAATCGTCAACAGGGTCATGATCTCAACCCTCCACCGGCCAGGCAGGCTGCTGCTGGGTGATGCAATGCACCCCGCCGCCGCCATGGGCCAGGTGATTGATCCGCACCGGCACCACTTCGCGGCCCGGGAACGCTTGAGCCAATACTTCCGCCGCCGCGTTGTCGGCCTCGATGCCGTAGGCCGGCATGATGATCGCGCCATTGGCGATGTAGAAGTTGGTGTAGGAGGCACAGAACACTTCGGCTTCGGTGTCCACGGCATCGGTGGCTTCGTACAACTCGATCAGCTCGAACTTGCGGCCCTGGGCGTCGGTGGCCAGTTCCAGGGCGCGGCGGTTTTCGCGAGCGACTTCGGCATACACCGACTGTTTGTCGTGGGTCGCGTCCACCAACAACACACCGGGACGGGCGAAGGCGCAGACGCCATCGACGTGGCCGTCAGTCATGTCGCCGGTCACGTAATCCGGATCGCCCGGCAGCCAGATGGTTTTCTTCACGCCCAGCAGACGAGTGAAGATCTCTTCCATCTCGGCTTTGCTGATGTCCGGATTGCGATTGGCGTTGAGCAACACCGATTCGGTGGTGATCAGCGTGCCCTCGCCATCGACATGAATCGCCCCGCCTTCGTTGCTCAACGGTGTGCCGAAGCACGCCACGCCCAAGTGATTGAGCGCACGGCGCGCCAGGCTTTCATCCAGGTCGTGGGCCGATTTGCCGCCCCAGGCGTTGAAGCGCCAGCTCACTCCGGCCAGGCCTTGTTGTGGGTGGCAGACGAAGCTCGGGCCGGAGTCACGGCACCAACTGTCGTTCACCGCCAACGGAATCAGTTCGATGTTGGGACCGCACAGCGCTTTGGCACTGGCGACAGCCGAAGGATCAACCACCATTTTCACTGGTTCAAAACGGGCGATGGCATTGGCCACGCGAGCGAAATCCTCTTGCACCAGCGGCAAGGTGACGCGCCAACCCGATTCCCACAGTGCCTGATTGTGTGGCCAGACCATCCAGGTCGCAGCGTGCCGAACCCACTCTGCCGGCATCATCCAGCCACTGTTTTGAATTTGGTTGTTCTGCATGACAAGCACCTTTTAGTTAAGTCATTGTGTTCAATGAAAACCGCCTCGATGGGCTTGGCATGCATGCTACGGCTGTAAAATCGGGTGAACAAACGATGGATTTAGTGGAAAACTGATTAGAGGAACTTATCAATATGCTCAAGCACTGGCCCCCGCTCAGCACCCTTCGCGGCTTTGAAGCCGCCGCGCGACTGGGCAGTTTTCACAAGGCCGCCGCCGAACTGAACCTGACCCAATCGGCCATCAGTCAGCAGATCCGCAGCCTTGAGGCGTACCTTGAGCAACCGCTGTTTTTCCGCAGTGGCCGCAGCGTCAGCCTGACCGATGCCGGTCACGACCTGCTCAGCACCACCCAGGCGCTGTTGCAACAATTGGCCGTCGGCATTCGTCGTCTCGGCCAATATCAGAAACCCAATCAACTGGTGCTCAACACCACGCCGGCGTTCGCCCGTCACTGGCTGCTGCCGCGCCTGGGGGATTTCCGTCACCAGCATCCGGAGGTTGATCTGTGGATCTACAGCACCGATGAAGTCCCGGACATGACCACCCAGACCATCGACATCGCGGTGCGCGACGACATCAGTTCCCAGGCCGAATGCAGCTTCAAAGTGCTGCACGCTGACCGCCTCTATCCGGCGTGTCACCCAAGCGTGTTGGCGTTGCCATCCGCACAACGCACCACGCTGCACGGCGAACGGGAAATGGATTGGAGTCACTGGGCGGTGGAGGCTGGCATCGATGTCGGCCAGCAGGATCAGGGGCTGAACTTCTCCGATCCCGGCCTGTTGCTGGACGCAGCGTGTGCAGGATTGGGCATCGCGTTGGTCAGCGAACTGTTGAGCTGCCAGGCCCGTACCAATGGCTCGTTGCAACCCTTGGTGGAGCAAACCATTCGCGGCCCGAACTGGGCGCTGTTGACCCATCGTGACAGTGAAAGCAATGCACGAAGCTTCAGCGAGTGGCTGCTGAGTCAGCTGGAGGCGGCATAACGGTTCTATTCATGCGGATTCTGGCAACAGTGTTTGTCCAGTGGCCCGCTGTTTGGGGCAAAGCCAAACACCTAGCATCGCCTCTACCCGCTGAGCAACTAGCTCGCGAGGTAAAACAACTAACCTTGAATGAGACGGTGAACATCATGAAACTTTCAGGCATTGCGCTGTTTTTTGCTCTTTTCGGTGTCGGCGCACACGCATTGGCAGACGAGGCTAATTCAACGAACGCGACCGGCAATACCGCGGTTGAAAGTTACGCTTACGGCATGAATCTGGACATCAAGAAAGTCATTGCGATTACCGATACCGGGGATCAGTGCGGACCGGTCCCGGCACAGATGACCTATGAAGACTCTCAGGGCCAACAACACGTTCTGCAGTATCAAGTGATGGGCACTGGCTGTTCAAACGGTTGAGGACCGTGCAGAAGATGGAGGGTCGACACTCCATACCTGCGGCGCCGGCGACGATCACCTTTTCGATGAGCCGACGACTTTTGCATCCGCGGCCAACATGCCCGGAATGTAGTCTTTAAGAAACTCCACCCATGTCCTTATCTTCGCGTCCACGAACTTGCGTGACGGGTAGATCGCAAACAGATTCAACTCTTCCAGATGGTACTCCGGCAGTACGCGCACTAACGTGCCGGCTCTCAGGCCATCGACCGCCGAGGCAATCGGCTGAATCCCAATCCCCATCCCGCTGAGTATGGCCACCGTCATGGCGTCGGCCGTGTTGACATGAATGGGAGACTCGGGAATGGTCACCGTCGCCACGCCTTCCGGCCCCTCGAATGCCCAGTTTTCAACCGGCATTACCGTGTTAACAATCCGCAAGCAATCATGTGAGACCAACGCATCCGGCGAATCGGGACTTGCGCGTTTTTTCAGGTACGCGGGCGACGCGCAAAGAATGCTGAACGTGATGCCGAGCCGCTGCGCGACGAAACCTGAGTCGGGCAAATCCCGCGCCAGGACAATCGACATGTCATAGCCCTCCTCCAGCATATCCGGCAGCCGATTGGTCAGGGTCAAATCGAACATGACCGAGGGATGCGTCTCGCGATACTTGGCAATGGCATCGATCACGTAATGATTACCGATGGCGGCCATCGCATGAATCTTCAGCCGGCCAGCGGGCATGACCTGAGCGGTGCCCGCCTCTTCGTCGGCCTCACGCACCTCATCCAGAATTTTCTCGCAGCGCTGCAAATAACGTTGGCCGGCTTCGGTCAAGGCCAGGCGTCGGGTGGTGCGGTTGATCAGGCGTGTTTGCAGCCGGGCTTCCAGGCTGGAAACCGCTTTGGACACGTTGGTTGTGGTGGTGTCCAGCAGGTCCGCCGCCGCCGTGAAGCTGCCGCTTTGCGCGACGGCGATGAAGACCCGCATGGTTTGGAAAACGTCCATCAATGGCACCTCAATAGCCCGGAAAAAAATCATGGTGGACACAATACCTGTGGCGAGGGGGCTTGCCCCCGCTGGGCTGCGAAGCGGCCCCAAAACCTGCAACCGAAGTGTGTCAGGGACACCGAGTGCAATGGTTTGCGACTGCTTCGCAGCCGAACGGGGGCAAGCCCCCTCGCCACAGGGTAAGTGTCAGTCCAAGTGACCGGGGTTACTCAGCTTTCTTACGCGGAATAAACCCCGGCACACCGGTCTCCACCACCGAGTTGAAGCGCACTCGGGTCGTAATGTCTTCCTTGATCTCACGCATGGCCCGTTGCGGCAAGGTCTCAATATCGATGTTTTCCTGGATATGGCTCGGTGTCGCCGACGTGGTCAGGAACGCCACGCCGCGCTGCACCGACCAGGCCAACGCCACTTGCGCCGGGGTCTTTTGCAAACGCTTGGCGATGCCGGTGATCACCGTATCTTCCAGTACGTTCGGTTCCATGCCATGGCCCAGTGGCGCAAACGCCAGGACGATGATGCCGTGTTGCTGACAAAACTCCAGCAGTTCCCATTCCGGCAGATACGGGTGGGATTCCACCTGCACGACCGCAGGCTTGATCCGGGCGGCGGCCACGATCTCTTTCAAAGCCTCCAAAGTAATATCAGACAAGCCAATGGACCTGCACCGCCCTTCATCCACCAGCCGTTCAAGTGCCCGCCACGTCTCAAGCAACGTCACGCCTGAATCGTAGAGCACATGCCCAAAAGCATCCCTCGGGTCCTGGTTATCACCGGGCTGAAAGGCAAACGGCGTATGGATCAGGTAGCAATCAATGTAGTCAACCTGCAGTCGCCGGCAACTGGCCTCAAAAGCAGGTTCGACCCGCTCGGGACGGTGGTTGGTGTTCCACAGTTTTGTGGTGATGAACAAGTCCTCGCGGCGGATCGTGCCCGCCTCCAGCACTTCGTTTATCGCAACCCCGACCCTATCTTCGTTCCGATAACGCTCGGCGCAATCGAAATGGCGAAACCCGGCGTCCAACGCATGCTTGACCGCTTGGGTCGTGACTGCGAGATCCTTAAACAGCGTGCCAAATCCCACGGCCGGCATCTCGACCGAGCCGTGATTAAGCGCGAACCGGGTATCGCGAAGTCCATCGTGAAAAGCTTCGTATGACATATCGTTACTCCACAACTTGGGGCCGCAGCCGTTATTGATACGAATGTTTCGGTGCTTCGCGAGACGCGACTTTCTGCTCGAACACGCCGACGGAGTTGCCGCCGAGTGCCACGTACAACCGCACGGTGTCGAGGTACTGCGCCGTCTTCACGCGGATTTGCCCGAGCAGTGCCTGCTCATAGGCGCGCTCCGCTTCCAGCACTTGCAGGATGCTGTTCTCGCCTTGGGCGTAGGCTTGCTGGTTCAAGCGAAAACTCGTGTCGGCGGCGCGCAACGCGTCTTCCTGCGCGAGGTTTTGCTCGGCGTCATGGTTGATCGCTTGCAGCGTGTCCGCGACCTGACCGAACGACTGGATAACCGTCTGCTGATAACCAGCGAGAGACGCCTGGTAGCCATCGACGGCGGCCTGACGTTCAGCCTTGAGGGTGCCACCATTGAAAATCGGTGCCGTCAGCCCTGCCGCAAAACCCCACAGCGCCGCGCCGCCATTGCCGGAAGCCGCTTGCGCCAGTGAGGCCGAAAGCTCGACATGCGGATAGAGGTTGGCGGTCGCGACGCCCACCGCCGCGCTGGCCATGTGCAGCTCGGCCTCCGCTTGCAGGACATCCGGCCGGTCGTGGGCCATCTCCGAGGGCAGACTGACCGGCACGTTAGACGGCAAGGCAAACTCCGCCAGTTCAAACTCGGGCGCGATCCAGTCCGCCGGGCCTTTGCCCGTCAGGATCGACAGCGCATGGCGTGCCGAATCGCGCTGCTGTGCGAGAGGTGGCAATAACGTGCGGTCCTGGGCCAGACGGGTTTCGGCCAGCGACACGTCGATCTGGGTGGTGGCGCCACTGACATGCGCCGCGCGTACCAGCTCAAGGTTTTTGGCGTCATTGGCCAGCAACTTTTCAACGGCCTTCATCTGCGCGTTGGCGGACGCCAGCAACAACGCCTGACTGGTGACATCACCGGTCAAGGTCAGGTACGCCGCTTCGTAGCGATGCTTTTGCAACTGGGTAAACGCTTGCTGTTGTTCGACCAGGCGCTTGTTGCCGCCGAACACATCCAGGTCGAAACCGACCCGTGGCCCAATCGCGTAGAAGTTGGAGACGGTTGGCTCGGGTCCGTTATGGGTGCGTTGACGGCCCGCCTGCGCACCAAAATCCACCTGAGGGTAAAGCGCCCCTTCCGCCGCCGCGACCGAGGAGGACGCTTGCCGAATCGTTGCGTCGGCAGCTACGAGTTCAAGATTGCCGTCGATGGCCCGACGCACAAGCGCATCGAGCTTGGGCGAACGAAACGCTGACCACCAATCACCGTTGATCTTCTTGCCGTAGCCGATGTGTTGAGCAAGTTGCTGTTCGGCCTGTTGGTCAAAGTGCTGCGACTCGCTGGCCGCAGGCGTTTTAAAGTCTGGGCCGACGGTGCAGGCGCAGAGGAACACCATAAACGACATCGCACTGACCATCCTTGGGAGCTGATGTCTGGTGATGAAAAGCGCATGAGATTTCATTGGGCACACTCCACGACAAATCAGTAGGTCGGAACGGGTTTGCGAAGGAAGACAACCAGTGGGCTCACCACCAGCATCGCCAGCATCAAAATCTTGAATTGGTCGATCACGGCGATAAAAGCCGCCTGGCCGGTGATCATTTCATTGAACCCCGCCAGCGCTTGCAGGGACGGCATCGCGGCGCGATACGGCGTCACATTGCTGGCCAGCGCCAGGTGCATCGCCTGGGTGTTGTTGAAGAAAAACAGCTGCACAATCGCCACGCCGAGGGTGCTGCCGTAGACCCGTGACAGGTTGAACAGACCGGTGCCTTCCGGGCGCAGTGCCGGGTCGAGGGTGCTGAACGCAACCTTGGTCAGCGCCGGCATCAAGATGCCGATGCCGATCCCCTGAATGGCGCCGGCAACGGCCACCGGCGACCAGTCCATCAACGGCGAATAGCCGAGCATCAGCCAGTTGGCATAAACCACCAGGGCCACACCCGCGGCGACGAACAGCCGACGGTCGAAACGCTCGGGAACCCGGCCCATCAACAGGAACGCGCCCACCAGGCCGATGCCGCGCGGGATCGTCAGGGAACCGGTGGTGTCAGGCGGGTAGCCGAGAATCTCGTCGAGCATCGGCGAGGTCAGGGCCATGGTCGACAACAGCACGAAACCCACGGCGAAAAAGATCACCGTCGACAGCACGAAGTTACGGTCGTCGAACAAACGCTTGTTGAGGAAATGCACCTTGGCGGTTAACACATGCACAAGGAACAGGTAGAACCCCAGCGCACAGCCCAGCGCTTCCAGCCAGATTTCGGTCGAGGCAAACCAGTCCAGGCGTTCACCGCGATCGAGCAACATCTGCAGGCTGATCAACCCCAGCGTGAAGGTGCCGAAGCCAAAGAAGTCGAACGTCGGGCGCTTCTCGGCCTTCTTCTCGGCGAGCAACAGCGCCATCGCCAGGAAGATGAACGCTGATAACGGCAGGCTGAGGTAGAAGATCGGGCGCCAGCCGAAATGTTCGCCGACCCAACCACCGATGCTCGGGCCGCTGACGATGCCCAACAGCACGATAGCCGTCCACGTCGCGCCAAATTTCGCACGCTTGGGCAGTGGCAAAGTCTCCATGGCAATCGCCATCGACAGCGGCGCCAGCACACCACTCGCCAGTCCTTGAACAATCCGCGCGCCGATGAATTCCAACGGGGTCGTTGCTCGCGTAACCAGCAGCAAGCCAAGGACGAAGCAACCCAACGCGACCAGGTAAACCCGCTTCAAGCCAAAACGCCCGGCGAGCCACTGCGCAATCGGCAAAGTGATGGCGCTCGCCGCGAGGTACGAAGTAAAAATCCAGCCCGCCTGGTCGTCGGTCATCGACAGGCTGCCCTGAATCAAGCGCAGTACTGCGTTCGGCAACGGCAAGTTCGCCGACTGCATATAGGTCGCGAGCAGCGCGGCGAACCTTAATGTCCGCGTGTTCATCAGAAGTTACCCGCAGTCAGCAATGATTTCAGTGGATGCCACCACGGCGAGCGAAACCCGGTATCAACCTTGACCGTGGCGCTGGTCCCGGAGAACAGCGGCAGCGCTGGATCTGCTTCATCGAGCTCAAGACGAACCGGTACCCGCTGGACCACCTTGACCCAGTTGCCGGTGGCATTTTCCGGTGGCAGCAAGGCGAAATCCGCGCCGGCGCCTGGGCTCATGCTGGTGACGTGGGCCTTGAAAACGTGATCGGGATAAGTGTCGATGCTGATCGTCGCTTCCTGGCCAGGGCGCATATGAGTGACTTCGGTTTCGCGGAAGTTGGCTTCGATCCACACCTGACGACCGGACAGCAGCGCAAAGGCTGGCGCGCCGTTATTGACGTAATTGCCTACCTGCAAATCGTCGACTTTGGCGACGATGCCATCGTCCGGCGCGTACACCGTCGCGTACAACAGGTAGAGCTGCGCTTCGTCAAGCTGGGCCTTGGCCTCATGCACCGTTGGGTGATTGTCGGCGTTGATGTTGGGGTCACCGTTCAAAGCAACGATGGTGCTGGCGATCTGTTGTTCGATCGATGCGATTCGCTGCCGGGAGACTTTAAGGTCGGTGTCAGCGCGCTCGTAAATGGCGCGGGAGACGAACTCGGTCGCCACCAGTGCCTTCTTGCGAGCAAATTCTTTCTGGTCGAAATCCGCCGACTCTTTGGCCGATTGCAGTTCGGCCTGCTGCTGGCGGTAACTGGCCTTGAGGCCGTCAATGCGCAGCCGGGCGACGCTCAGTTGAGCCTGTGCGCGGTCAACCGCGATCTGCAACGGTTTCGGGTCGATGCGAAACAGCACTTGGCCCTTGCGAACCGGCTGGTTGTCCTCGACCGCGATTTCCACGACTTGCCCGGAAATGCGTGCGTTGATCGACGCTTTCGCCACCCGGGCGTAGGCGTTATCAGTGGTGACGAAGGGTTCGCCGGCCACGTAGTGCGCATACCCGACGGCTGCGAAAAGTACCGGAAAACCAATCATCAGAAACGGCCGCAGTTTCTCTCTGAGGGGCTTCTTGATGGGCATGTCCGGGCCTGGATGCTCGATGGCTTGTGCCGCTGAGATGTCGAACTGTTTAGTCATGATCGCCTGCACCTGTCACTGGGTAATCGGTCAACGCCTGCAAGATTCGCCTGCGGCCCTGATGTCAATAATTGCTATGAGAAAGCCAGCCCGTGCGCGGTCAGGAGGATCACTCCGCCGCGCCTGTTTGGTCGCCGCAACACCCAGTTCGAGCTCCGCTACAACAAACCTGAAGCCAAGGAATTTTTGGTTCCTTATTTTTGTGCGATGATGTAAGAATATAGACACCCCCACCTTCCATCAAGAGTTTTATACGATATGGCACAAAAAAAGATCACCGAGGGAAAAGGACGCGGCCGCCCTCGCGCATACGACCCGCAAACAGCCTTGCAGCAAGCGCTTGGCGTGTTCTGGAACACCGGCTATTCCGGCGCGTCACTGGACAGCATCGCCACCGCGGCCGGCATGAATCGCCCCAGCCTGTATGCCGCGTTCGGTGACAAGCACGCGCTGTACATCAAGGCACTGGAGCAATATTGGGAGTTTGCCGCGGCGGCCATGCACGAGGCGCTGACGGACAGCACGCTGACATTGCGCGAGGCGTTGATGCGTTTCTATGAGGGGCAACTGTCGATCTACTTCTCTGGCGAAGGCCAGCCGCGCGGCTGTTTTGCGATTGGTACGGCGACCACCGAAGCTGTGGAGGATCAGGAAATTCGCGACGTGCTCTCCGATCGACTGAGCCGGCTCGACGCCGATCTCGAAATCCGTCTACAAACAGCAGTCAGTGCCGGCGAGCTGAAAGAAGGCGCAGACCCGGCAGCCCTTGCCGTCCTCGCCTCCTCCCTGCTGCACAGCATTTCTATACGCGCACGAGCAGGCAAATCCCGGGATGAACTGACGGAACTGGCGCGCAACGCGGTCAACGTAATCTGCGGATGAGAGGCTTTTAAGGTGGGACTCGAAGACATTCTGGCCAAGCAATTGGCGGTGGTGTTCTGCGGGATCAACCCGGGAATGACCGCCGCCGCCCAAGGGCATCATTTTGCCGGCAGGAGCAATCGCTTCTGGCGCACGCTGCATCTCGCGGGCTTCACGCCGCAGGAAGTGCGTCCGGAACACGACCGGACAATCTTGCAACACCAGTGTGGATTAACCGCCGTGGTTGACCGGCCCACGGCGCGGGCGGATCAGTTGTCGCGAGATGAGTTCGCCGCTGCCGCCGGAGACTTCGAACAGAAGATCACCCGCTATGCACCACGCTTTGTGGCGTTTCTCGGCAAAGCGGCGTACTGCGCGTTATCCGGTCAACGAACTATTGCGTGGGGACTTCAGCCAAGGACATTTGGAGGTGCAGCGGTCTGGGTCCTGCCGAACCCGAGCGGGCGAAATCTGGCATTCACACTCGATCAACTGGTAGACGCGTACCGCCAACTCTATTTAGCCGCGATAAAGGAAGCAGGACTCCGGTAGCATTACCCAACGGATCAATCCCCCCTCAAGGAGCTTCAATGCTGTTCACCCAACGCTCGACCTACACCCCGTTTCTGCTGTGCGTGGCGATCTTCGGCACTTTCTTGCTGGTCCAGATCAATGTGTTCAACATCATTGTCTGGAGCTACAACTTCTGCCATTTCCTGTATGGCTTCTGCGCGGCAATGTCGTTGGGCTACGTGACCGTCCCGTCGCGGTTTTTCAAGCGCTCGTTGCGGGAAAATTTTTACGCGCTGAAGGCCGGAATCCCGTGGAGTCCGTGGGGTGGTTTGATCATTGTGCTGTTCCTGTCGGCGTACAACGAGATGTATGTGGACCCACGAGAAAACGGCATCCCGTTTGCCTCTGCGTACGCCAATTTTGTCGCCGACATGCTGGGCCTTGGCCTATGCCTTTTTCTCAGCCACTTCACCTTCCGCGACCGCCAGGGCAAGACCCGGACGGATTACGAAACAGCGCCAGCGATGAGTTCCGCCGGCGATCAATGCTGACTCATCAACCCATGCATCACCCCAAAGCGTAATCCCGGCTCGGACGGTGTCATGTGCGAGATGCCAAACACCTTGAACGCCGCCAGCATCACCACCAGGCCGCCGGGCAAGATACTCAGCCGATGAGTCTGCAACCCGGCCAGCTTGAGTTGTTTGACGTGCCCGACTTCGAGCAGGCGCAATGACAGGCGCAACAATCCGCCGTAAGTGATGCCGCTCTGGCCATCGTCGTTCAAGCCGTTGGCCTTGAGCACTTTGGCCAGCATCCGCGCGGTGCCTGACGAGCCGATGGTCTGTTGCCAACCCAGCGCACGATAACGCCGGGCGACTTTTTCAAACTGCAGCGAGGCTACGCGCTCGGCCTCCAGCAGCGCCTGGGCGGTGATGCGTCCGCCATGAAAGTAGCGTGAACCGAACGTGCCGCTGCCGATGGCAATGCTTTCGGTCATCAGTGGCTGAGTTCCGCGCCCCAGAATCAACTCGGTCGAGCCGCCGCCAATGTCCACAACCAAACGCTGACTCTCCGCGCCCGGCAGCGTGTGGGCAACCCCGGCGTACACCAGGTGCGCCTCTTCCTGCCCGGAGATGACGTCGATCCGAAATCCAAGGTGACGCTCGGCGCTGGCCAGGAACAGTTGCGCGTTGTTAGCCTCGCGAACCGCGCTGGTGGCCACCGCCCGCACCCGGCACGACTCAAAACCGCGCAATTTCTTGCCAAATCGCGCGAGCGCCTGCCAGCCCCGATCCAGCGCCAACTCATCCAGCGCCCCACCCTGGAATCCCTCCGCCAGACGCACCGGTTCACGCAGGGTTTTCACTTCCTGGATGACGAACTGCTGATTCCGCCGGACCGACTGGCCAATCATCATGCGAAACGCATTCGACCCCAGGTCAATGGCTGCAAACAGAGAGGCGTCTCCTTTCATGGTAGGGATTCCTGGCAGATTCATTCGCCCGCAGTCGGGGCCTTCAAGACGGTTTGCGAAGATCTTGCCATGGCTTAGGTGACACGAAGATGACACCGCCTCATCCCACGTCCTACAGTCTTTTCGTCACCACTTCGTCATATCTCCCGGAATACCATCGTCAACGCCACCTTCCACGGGAGCCTCCCACCATGCTTGCCAACAACGACACCCTGATGCAGCGAATCCATCGCGAGCTGCTCGATCACAACGACGAAGAGCTGGAACTGGAATTACTGGAGGATGGACACGACCTCGATGCGCTGTTCGACGGGCACGTCGACGAGGGCAGTGAAAAGGAAGAGAGACGACGTTATTTCAGCGAGCTGTTCCGCCTGCAAGGCGAATTGGTGAAGCTGCAAAGCTGGGTGGTCAAGACCGGCGCCAAAGTGGTGATCCTGTTCGAAGGACGCGATGCCGCCGGCAAGGGTGGCGTGATCAAGCGCATTACCCAGCGGCTCAATCCGCGGGTCTGCCGGGTCGCCGCGCTGCCCGCCCCCAATGATCGCGAACAAACCCAGTGGTACTTTCAGCGCTACGTCTCGCACCTGCCGGCGGCGGGGGAAATCGTGCTTTTCGACCGCAGTTGGTACAACCGCGCGGGTGTCGAGCAGGTCATGGGTTTTTGCAACGCCGATCAGTACGAAGAGTTCTTCCGTACCGTGCCCGAATTTGAGCGGATGCTCGCCCGTTCCGGTATTCAGTTGATCAAGTACTGGTTCTCGATTTCCGACCAGGAACAGCACCTGCGCTTTCTCAGTCGCATTCATGACCCGCTCAAGCAATGGAAGCTCAGCCCCATGGACCTGGAGTCCCGTCGGCGCTGGGAAGCCTATACCAAGGCCAAGGAAATCATGCTCGAACGCACCCACATCGCCGAAGCGCCGTGGTGGGTGGTGCAAGCCGACGACAAGAAAAAGGCCCGCCTCAACTGCATCAACCACCTGCTCGGGCAAATGCCCTATGAAGAGGTGGAACATCCGACAATCGAGCTGCCCCAGCGCGTGCGCCAGGAAGATTATTCCCGCAGCCCGACGCCACCGGAACTCATCGTGCCGCAAGTCTATTAAGCGTCATCATTCTGTAACCTGACGCCGTCAATACTCAGGGCATACAACGCGTGCTTTTTTATTGCTGCCTTAACCGGCGGCATTTTTTTTGCCTGTCGGTTTTACCGCGTAAGGGTCTTCAACCTTGCCGGTCAAACCGTTTCAACGAAAACGCCGACAAATCCAGGTCACTGCTGCCCCGCACGCACCATTGCGCCAGTGCTTCGCCCAAGGCTGCGGAATGCTTGAAGCCGTGACCGGAACAGGCGGACACCACCAGCGTGTTTTTCAGATGAGGATGCTCGTCGATGATGAAGTCGCCGTCCGGCGTGACGGTGTAGGCACACACCGACGACTTGGCGACACGCGAAGTGACACCGGCGATCTTGCCGCGCACCTGGGTCTCGAACATCTCACGTGCTTCGGCGTCGCTAACGGTCCGGTCCAGGGTGTCTGGCGAAGACTCCTCGCTGTATTGCTCGGTGCCGACTTTCAGGCTGCCCTCTCCTGGCAACGGCGGAAAACCGTAGTGCATGTCCTCATCACCGGGCCCGTGGTGAAGGATGAACGTCGGTGAGACCTCGGCAAACCGGGCGTTATCTTCCAGTTCGAACCAGAACAACTTCTGTCGGCACACCCGCAGCAAGCGGTCGAAGGGCTGGCCCAACAAGTCGCGGGACCACATGCCGGCACTGATCACAACCTTGTCGGCAAGGATCGTTCGTTGGTCGGTAGTGACGGTGACGCCCTGCTCGTCCGAGGTTATTTGCGTGACGGTTTCACCCTTGAACAGAGTCGCGCCAAGTGCTTCGGCGAGCTGCAGTTGCACAGCTATGCAGCGCTCAGGACGGACGTATCCGCCATCGGGTTCGAAGTAGCCGATGGCGGTGTCCAGCACCGGTGAAAACTGCGGGAAGCGTTGGCGAATCTGTGCGGCTGAGAGCCGTTCATGCTCGATGCCGTTGGTGTGCGCGAGTTGCAGTGTGCGATGAGTGAAGTCAGTGGCGTCCTGCGCGTCATAGTCGGGGTTGGAGGTCATGACCAGCACACCGCACTGCTCGAACAGCGACTCGCCCGACAGCGCTTCGAGCTCACGCCAGATTCTGTGGGAGTTGCGAACGATGGGCAGATAAGCGGCACCTTCACCGACGGAGAGCCGGGTGATGCGCGTATCCCCATGGCTTGAGCCTTGAGTGTGAGGGGGATGATGACGGTCGACGCCGATCACCTTGACCCCTGATTTCGCCAGTTGGTACACCGTGGCAGCGCCCATCGCGCCCAATCCTAGAACCGCTACGTCACATCGTTCCATCGACTCGCCTTCCGAAAAATCGCCATTTGAGTCGTTAACCGTAAGACATTCAACGGTTGAAAAGCCATAAGCCTATGCAGGAATGATGTCGGCGCAGCGCTTCCAGGCCAAGGGTTCAGGCCGTAACCAAGGACACTGAAGCGTCAAGGGGCCGGATATCCCTCGACCTGATCCGGCCAGGAGGTCAACACCTCGAAGCCGTCGTCCGTAACCGCCACCATGTGCTCCCACTGGGCTGACAAAGACAGGTCTTTGGTGACCACCGTCCAGCCATCGGCCAGGGTTTTCACATGGCGTTTGCCGACGTTGAGCATCGGTTCGATGGTGAAAATCATCCCGGTTTTCAGTTTCAGACCCTGGCCCGGAAAGCCGTAATGCAGGACCTGCGGCTCATCGTGGTAAACCTTGCCGATGCCATGCCCGCAGTACTCGCGCACCACACTGAAGCCGTCCCGCTCGGCCACGCTCTGAATCGCATGGCCGATATCACCCAGTGTCGCGCCGGGGCGTACGACGCGAATACCGGCGCACATCGCTTCATAGGTGGTCTGCACCAGACGCCGTGCCTGCGGGCTCGGTTCGCCGACGAAGTACATGCGACTGGTGTCACCGAACCAGCCATCCTTGACCACGGCAATATCGATGTTGACGATGTCGCCGTCCTTCAGCACCTGGGGCGAGGGAATGCCGTGACAGACCACTTCGTTGACCGATATGCACACGGTTTTCGGAAAGCCGTGATAGCCGACATTGCCTGGAATGGCTTTCTGCACGTTGACGATGTAGTCGTGACAGAGCCGATCGAGCTCGTCCAGGCTGACCCCGGCTTTGACGTGGGGCGTAATCATCGCCAGCACTTCGGCTGCGAGCTTGCCCGCCACACCAGACTGGGCGATTTGAACCGGAGTATTGATCACTACGTTGGGCTTCACTGCACGGTTCATTGCGCGGCTCCCGCTGCGACTTGAGCGTCATCGGCAAGTGCGCACACCTGCTTCAAATCAAGGCCACCGACGTGTTCGGCCCGAATCAGCAAACGGCTGATGTCACTGTGGTCCAGATCCGGATGCAGCTCCGCCAGCATACCGATGCGCATCCAGTGCTCAGCCTGAGCATTGATCGAACGACTCAGCGCGTTGCTGGCGACACGCAGATTCTCGTGCATGTCTTCTGAAATTTTTACGATACCCATACAACCCCCCACAACAATACGAAATGCATATGAAACGTATACTAATCGAACCATTGAGGAAGTCGCAAATTTCGATAGCGTTTTTCCGTCCTGCCACACTTTTGCTTGAGCATAATCGGTCTAAAAAGCCCCTTCCGGGCCTTGGGCTTTTTGCTATTCTGAGGTGGTAGGTGAAGACGCAGACTGATGCGCAAGAGGATAGCGAGGAAGCGTGGGGCGCGCTCCGAAGGGTACACGGTTAGAAAGATCTCCGCGCTGAGATCCAGCCCTTATGCCGTGTGAGGCAGTGAAGCACAAAACTTCGCTGTGAGAGGCCTGATAAATCTCGTAAGCCGGAGACCAGCACCGGCCACCTACTCAACTTTCAAAGCCCGCCCAGTGCGGGCTTTTTCATGTTTGCATCCCGCTCCATGACGGCACGCTCCGACAAACGCCACAGACTAAAAAGCCCGGCTAAACCGGGGCTTTTTCACGTCTCGGGCACGCTCGCCAATCGGCGAAGCATTGCGCTTATTGAACGTTTTTCAACTTGACCACATCACCGGAAACCTTGGTGGTGTAACCGGTCAGGACCCACGCCCAGAACCAGTTTTCCTGCACTTGGGTGTTGATCATGGCGTCGCCGCCCTTGGCCTGGATCGCCGCGTCTTGAGCGCGAACAAAACGGCTGTTCTGCTTGATCGGGATGACGCCAAACAGCAACAGGCCAGTAGCGGTTGCTTCACTGTGGCCCAGGACGGTGTATTGGCTGCTGTCATAGTGCTGGGTTTTCATCGGCGCGCCGGTGCAACCCGCCAAAACCAGACCGAACATTGCGACGGCAACCACTTTGCTGAGGTAATTCACTGCGTAACTCCATTAGAAAACGCCCGGGATCCGTCTCCCGGGCGGCGCGTACTCTAACGGAGGTGATGGCCAATTGGTATCGCTTATTCGCACTGTTCAGATTTCTTTCTGCACCACGCCCCGTTCCTCCAGCAAGCGCACAAACATAGTCAGGCTTTGCGACACCGTGCCCCGGCGCCACACCAGCCAGGTGCGCAAATAACGGAAAGACTCCGACAACG
Organism: Pseudomonas sp. 5Vm1k; assembly: GCF_056161485.1. NCBI lineage: Bacteria > Pseudomonadati > Pseudomonadota > Gammaproteobacteria > Pseudomonadales > Pseudomonadaceae > Pseudomonas > Pseudomonas sp. 5Vm1k. Next base: position 215,325 of record NZ_JBSPCZ010000011.1, on the reverse strand, counting down.
GCCAGATGCTCACCGTGGTGCAGCCGGGCATGCTTTCAAGCATGCTGCGGGGCATCAGCGCCAACCCCGCACCGGCACTGACGCAAGCCAGCATGCCGTGATAGGACTCCATTTCGAAGATCTTGCCGGGCACCGAAGCGTCCTTGCTGAACCAGCTTTCGAAGTGATGTCGGTACGAACAATTGGCGCGGAAGGCGTAGATGTTCTCGCCATTGACGTCTTGCGCCCGATGGATCGGGGCATGATTGAGCGGTGCGATGAGCACCATTTCTTCCTCGAACGCCGGCACGCCTTCCAGCGCCGGGTGCAGGACCGGCCCGTCGACAAACGCGGCAGCCAATCGCCCGGAAAGCACGCCGTCGATCATGGTGCCGGAAGGTCCAGTGGACAGGTCCAGTTCGACCTTGGCGTGCTTCTGATTGTAGGCGGCCAACAACTCGGGAATCCGCACCGCCGCCGTGCTCTCCAGCGACCCCAAGGGAAATGATCCCTGCGGTTCTTCGCCCGCGACTGTCGCCCTGGCCTCCTGGACCAGGTCCAGAATACGCCGGGCATAGTCGAGAAAACTCCACCCGGCCGGCGACAGGCGCAAGCGGCTTTTCTCACGGATAAACAGGTCTACGCCCAGATCCTGCTCCAGTTGCTTGATCCGTGTCGTCAGGTTCGACGGCACCCGGTGGATGTGCTGAGCGGCCGCACTGATGCTGCCGTGCTCGGCGACAGCTTTGAAAATCTCGAGCTGGATCAGATCCAAGTCATTCTCCAAACGTGAACGATAGGCTCAATATTATTCAGTTTCCAGAAAACAACCATCCCCTTAACCTGAGCGCATCCCCCACCCAGCAGGACGGTGCCATGACCCAGATTTCCAGTCTCACCCATGCCATTTCGATCAACCCCGCCAACGGCGAGCAGATCGGTCACTATGCTTTTGAATCCGCCGCGGAACTGGATGCCGCCCTCGCCCATGCCGCCAGCGGCTTCGCTGTATGGCGTCGCACGCCCGTAGCACAGCGCTCGCAACAGCTGATTGCCCTTGCTCAGGTGCTGCGCGATGACGCGCAAAAACTGGCGCGCATGATCACCCTGGAAATGGGCAAGCCGATCAACCAGGCCCGTGGTGAAATCGAAAAGTGTGCGCAGCTCTGCGAGTGGTATGCCGAACATGGCCCCGCCATGCTGACCGCCGAACCGACCCTGGTTGAAGGTGGCAAGGCGCGCATTGAATACCGTCCGCTTGGCCCGATCCTCGCCGTGATGCCGTGGAACTTTCCGATCTGGCAGGTACTGCGTGGCGCCGTTCCAGCACTGATCGCCGGCAACACCTACGTCCTCAAGCACGCCCCCAATGTAATGGGCAGCGCCTATCTGCTGCGCGACGCCATCCAGCGCGCCGGGTTTGCCGAAGGGGTGTTTGAAGTCATCAACGTCACGCCGGAGGGCGTTTCCACGGCGATCACCGATCCACGCATCGCTGCCGTGACCCTCACCGGCAGCGTACGCGCGGGTATGGCCATCGGCGCTCAGGCCGGTGCAGCCTTGAAGAAGTGCGTACTGGAACTGGGCGGTTCCGATCCGTTTATCGTGCTCAACGATGCCGACCTGGACGACGCGGTCAAAGCGGCCGTGATTGGCCGTTATCAGAACACCGGGCAAGTCTGCGCGGCGGCCAAGCGCCTGATTGTCGAGCAAGGTGTAGTCGAGGAATTCACCCGCAAGTTTGTCGAAGCGACCCGCCAACTGGTGGTCGGCGATCCGCTGTCCAGTGACACTTACATCGGCCCAATGGCCCGTTTCGATCTGCGTGATGAACTGGATCAACAGGTTCGCGACACCCTGGAAGAAGGTGCGACCTTGTTGTTGGGCGGCAACAAAGCTGAAGGCCTCGGCAACTTCTATGAGCCCACGGTGCTCGCGGATGTCACCGACCAGATGACCTCGTTCAACCAGGAACTGTTTGGCCCGGTGGCCTCGATCATCACCGCACGGGATGCTGCCCACGCACTGGCGCTGGCCAATGACAGCGACTTTGGGCTGACGGCGACGATCTACACCCGCAATCTCAAACTGGCCAAGCAGTTGGCCGACGAACTGGAAACCGGTGGTGTATTCATCAACGGCTACGCCGCTAGCGACCCACGCGTCACCTTCGGCGGCGTGAAGAAAAGCGGGTTTGGCCGCGAGCTCTCGCATTTCGGCGTGCGCGAATTCTGTAACGCGCAGACTGTCTGGCTGGATCGTCGCTGATTACACCGATAAGCCCGGGGGCGTTTGGCTCCCGGGCTTCCTTGTTTAACCGTTGATCTGTCATTTTAGCGTTCAACCAATAAAAACATATTTACATGCTTTAATTGATATTGTTGGACAATCCCACGAATCAGAGGGTGCCGTCATGAATATCAAAACCTTGGCTTTACTGTTGTTGGCTTTCTGCGCTCAACCCGTCTGGAGCCAAACGCCCCCCGCCCCCGCGACCTCCGCCGACAGCGCCGCGCTCACCACGCGCCTGGCGATGCGTGACCTTTGGGTCGAGCATGTTTTCTGGATTCGCAATTACGCGATCGCCAATCAGGCCGCCGACAAATCCCAAGCCAAAATCGCTGCCGATCAGGTCGTGGGCAACGCCACCCAAATCGCCAACAGCATTGCCCCGCTCTATGGCCAGCCTGCTGCCGATCAATTGCTCAAGCTGCTTGCCGGTCACTGGGGCGCGGTGAAACACTACAGCGACGCCACAGTTGCCAAAGATACGAAAGGCAAGCAGGCGGCAGTCGCGGATTTGACCAGCAATGCCAAGGCGATCGCGGCGTTCCTGTCCGGCGCCAATCCCAACCTGCCGGAAAGCACACTGGTCGGCATGTTGACCGCCCACGGCGGGCATCATGTTGCGCAAATCGATGAGCTTGCCGCCCACGACTACGCGGGTGAAGCCCGCACCTGGCAGATGATGCGCCCGCACGTACTGGCACTGGCGGACGCGCTGACGGCGGCACTGGTCAAGCAGTTCCCGGACAAGTTCTGACACCGCACGAGGTCACACTATGTTGGAAGGACTGGGCCGCACACAGCAGGACTTGCTCAATGCGCTGCTGCACCATGCGGGCGGCATGAGCATTGACGAGTTGGCTGATCGCTTGGCGGTCACCCGCACCGCGATTCGTCAGCATCTGGCGGCCCTGGAGCGTGACGGATTAGTGCTGCGCGGGGAAACCCGCCCGACGGGTCGGCGGCCGGAGCAACTGTATCGGCTCACCGACCATGCAAAAGAGCAGTTCCCGCGCCAGTATCAGATGTTGGCCAGCGTGCTGATTGACGAAGTGGCCGACATCATCGGCCCCGAAGCCCTGGGCTCGATGATGCGCAGCCTGGGCCGAAAACTGGCGCTGGACCGTGAACATCAGGTAGTCGACGAAGCCCGGATCGTGCAACACATGAACCAGGCAGGATACGAGGCTGAAGTGTTCTTTCGCAGCGCCGACGAACCGGAAATCGTCGCGCATAACTGCGTCTTCCATCGCCTCGCCGAGGCCCATCCGGTGGTTTGCGAACTGGACCTGGCCTTGATCGGGGCGTTGGGCGGCGCGGAAGTCGACCACACGGAATGCATGGTCCGCGGCGGTCACGTCTGCCGATTCAAACTGCGCCCCATCGAGCCTCAAGCCCGCACCGATTCGACATCAGATTGACGGGCTACCCCGCGCAGCTCTAACAAACCATTGCCCGGTAATCCGTCCTCCCCAGTGCTCGCCCTCTTGTTCCCGCTCCAGGGTGAAGCCCACGTCCTCATAGAGTTTACGGGCCGCATCCAGCCCCTTGAACGTCCAAAGCCGCGTTTCACGAAAGCCCCATTCGTCACAGAACTGCATGGCTTCAGCCAACAGCCGTTTGCCGACGCCTTTGCCCCGCGCGCTGTCATCCAGAATGAAACAGCGCAGCACCGCGCCGTCCTCCTCGCCTTCGCCATCGATGGCAATTGAACCGACAATGCGTTCGCCGTCCAACGCCACCCACACCTCGTTGCGCGGGTTGTGCAAGCGCCCCATCAGCTCGGCCATGTCACTGGCCACCAGACTTTCGAACGGCTGACCGAAGTTCGCGTATCTGGCGTAGTAAGTGGCATGCATTTCGACCATGCGGCCAATGATGCCAGGGCGATAACCCCGGGCAATCTGCAACGAATCCATGGACGGCTCTGTGCCGAGTCGCTGGGTTCGCAGGGCTTCGGCGTAACGGCCCAGGCCTTCACTCACCGTTTGCTGTTGCGTCTGCGTCAGATGAGTCAGGGCCGCGCCGACCCGTTGGGTGGCGAACGCATCCACCGCGCGCAAGGTCCGCCGGCCCTGCTCCGTGAGTTGCAGTTTTTTTGAGCGGGCATCCTGCTCGTTGGGCACTTCTTCGATTTCGCCCGCCTCGATGAGCTTGCGCACCATGCGACTGACACTGGATTTTTCCAGGCCCAGCAGCGCCACCAGTTCCACAGCGGTCAGGGAATCACGGTTCCCCAGCTCGACGATGGTGTGAACGGATGACGGCGGATAATCCGTTGCAGCCAGCGTGGCCTGCATGAAACCCAACTCGCGCACCATCAGGCGCGACGCCGAGCGAACGTGGTGAATCAGGTTTGAATCGATCACGGCGCGCACCTCGAATGCAACGATCATTTAGTTGTATCGCACAACAAAATACTCGTCAATCGGGAGGCTTCTCAATGACCGCCTGTAACCCTGCTCGGGGCCACTGTCCTGCTTAACTATCCTTAACGACACACGGCACTCTGGAGTAAGGATTCTGGTAGGGAGCAGTCACTTCAACCGAGATTCGAATAATGAAAATGATAATGACGGTCGAGTTCCCCCACGAACCCTTCAACACGCTGGTGCGGGCCGGCAAGGTGGGTGAAATCATTGGACGCGTGCTGGAAAGCCTCAAACCGGAGACGGTTTACTTCACTGAGCAAGACGGCAAGCGCGGCGGAATTTTGCTGATCGACGTGCAGGACGCTTCCGAAATCCCGCGTTTTGCCGAACCGTTTTTTCTCAACTTCAACGCCAACTGCAAATTCCGTATCGCCATGAGTCCGCAGGATTTGCAAAAGGCTGGCCTGGACGCGCTCGGCAAAACCTGGAGCTAAGCAATAGGACCGACCACTTTTGTAGTGCAATGCACAGTCCCTGTAGGAGCGGGCTTGCTCGCGAAGAGGGCGTGTCAGTCAATGCTAATGGCGACTGACAGGCCCTCTTCGCGAGCAAGCCCGCTCCCACAGGGTCCGCACGCCTTTATAAGATCTTTATCCCCCCGCCCCCAATCCTGATAACAACTTTCCAGCCATCTCTCTAGGCTTTTCCTCATAGCGGGAGGAAACGCCATGGACTTCATATTTCTGGTACTCGGTGCCTTGTTTTTCATCAGCCTTATCGGCCTGGCACGCGGCTGTGCGGCGCTTAACAGGAGACGGTCATGACAGGCTTCTATCTGTTCGGCGGCATCATTGCGGCCGGGTTGCTGGTGTACCTGGTCGCCGCGCTGTTTTTCCCGGAGGACTTCCTATGACCACGCAAGCCTGGGGCCTGCTCGCAGCCTTCCTGTTAGCGCTGGGTCTGTTGGCCTGGCCGCTCGGGCGTTGGCTGACCACGGTGATGGAGGGTCGGTTTGCCTTCGGCGCGCGCCTCGAATCGCCCCTGTATCGCCTCGCAGGCGTCACACCTGAAGCGCAGATGAGTTGGCTGCAATACGCCCTCGCGCTGGTCCTGTTCAACGCATTGGGATTGCTGTTTGTCTACGCACTGCAACGGTTGCAAGGTGTGCTTCCGTTCAACCCGCAAGGCTTCGGTGCCGTGACACCGGACTCCTCGTTCAACACCGCCGCCAGTTTCGTCACCAACACCGACTGGCAAGGTTATGGCGGTGAATCGACGATGAGCTACCTGACGCAGATGCTCGCGCTGACGGTGCAGAACTTCCTCTCGGCGGCCACCGGCATCGTGGTGGCGGTGGCGCTGATCCGCGGGTTCGCCCGTCACAGTGCAACCAGCATCGGCAATGCCTGGACCGACCTCACCCGCATTACGTTGTGGGTGCTGCTGCCGTTGTCGCTGATCTTTGCGCTGTTCTTCGTTAGCCAAGGGGCGATCCAGAACCTTGACCCGTACAAGGACGTTTCGACGCTGGAAGTCATGCAATACCAGGCGCCGGTGCTCAATGACGCCGGCCAACCGAAGCTCGATGCCCAGGGCAGTCCGGTCACCGTGGCCGCCAGCACCGACAAGCAAACCATCGCCATGGGCCCGGTCGCCTCCCAGGAAGCCATCAAGATGCTCGGCACCAATGGCGGCGGGTTCTTCAATGCCAACTCGGCGCATCCTTATGAAAACCCGACCGCGCTGAGCAATTTTCTGCAATTGATCGCGATCTTTCTGATCCCGACCGCGCTGTGTTTCGTCTTCGGCCACGTCGTCGGTGACATCCGTCAAGGCTGGGCACTGCTGGCAACCATGACGATCATCTTCGTCATCGCGGTGATCGCCGTCACTCATTACGAACAACTCGGTAATCCGCAATTTTCCGCGCTGGGCATCGACACGGCGGCGGGCAATATGGAGGGCAAGGAACTGCGCTTCGGCATCAGCGCCTCCAGCCTGTTTGCCGCCGTGACCACCGCTGCGTCCTGCGGTGCGGTCAACGCGATGCACGACTCCTTTACGCCACTGGGCGGCGCAGTGCCGCTGGTGCTGATGCAACTCGGTGAAGTGGTGTTTGGCGGCACTGGCTCGGGGCTGTACGGCATGTTGGTGTTCGCCATTCTCGCGGTGTTTATCGCCGGACTGATGATCGGCCGCACCCCGGAATACCTCGGCAAGAAAATCGAAGCCTACGAGATGAAAATGGTCGCCATCGCGATTCTGGTGACGCCGTTGCTGGTGCTGTTCGGCACCGCCATCGCCGTCATGGCCGAGGCCGGCCGACTGGGGATCGCCAACCCCGGTGCCCACGGCTTCTCGGAAATCCTCTACGCCTTCAGCTCGGCCGCCAACAACAACGGCAGCGCCTTCGCCGGGCTGTCGGCCAACACCCCGTTCTACAACACGATGTTGGCGATCGTCGCCTGGTTCGGCCGTTTTGGCGTGATCGTCCCGGTGCTCGCCGTCGCCGGCAGCCTGGCGGCGAAGAAACGCCTGGCAGTCACCGGCGGCACCATGCCTACCCACGGGATGTTGTTTGTGGCGCTGCTGATCGGCACGGTGTTGCTGGTCGGCTTGCTGAACTACGTGCCGGCGCTGGCGCTCGGGCCCGTCGTCGAACACCTCAACCTGATCAAGTGAGACCACGAACATGACACGCAAAGCGTTCTCCTTGTTCGACCCGAAACTGATAACCCCGGCCATGCTCGAGTCCGTGCGCAAACTCAGCCCCAGAATCCAGTGGCGCAACCCGGTGATGTTCGTCGTCTACATCGGCGCGATCATCACCAGCGCCCTGTGGGTCCAGGCCTTGCGCGGCCAGGGTGAAGCCAGTTCCGGGTTTATCCTCGCGATTGCCTTGTGGCTGTGGTTTACCGTGCTGTTCGCCAATTTTGCCGAAGCCCTGGCCGAGGGCCGCAGCAAGGCGCAAGCGGCCTCGTTGAGGGACCTGAAAAAGGAAACCTGGGCGAAAAAACTGCGCGAACCGCACTACGGCGCCGAATGGCAATTGGCGCAATCGAGCGGCTTGTGCAAAGGCGATGTGGTGGTGGTCGAGGCCGGCGACCTCGGCGACTCGATCATCCCCGCCGACGGCGAAATCATCGAAGGCGCGGCCTCGGTGGATGAGTCGGCAATCACCGGCGAATCTGCCCCGGTGATCCGCGAATGTGGCGGCGACTTCTCGGCGGTCACCGGCGGCACCCGGGTGCTCTCGGACTGGATCGTCGTGCGCGTCACCACCAACCCCGGCGAAACCTTCGTCGACCGCATGATCGCCATGGTCGAGAACGCCAAACGGCAAAAAACCCCGAATGAAATCGCCCTGTCGATCCTGTTGGTGGCGCTGACCATTGTGTTCCTCGGCGTCACCGTAACGCTGCTGCCCTTCTCGCTGTTCGGGGTCGCGGTGGCCCAGGCCGGGACGCCGGTGTCGATCACCGTGCTGATCTCGTTGCTGGTGTGCCTGATCCCCACCACCATTGCCGGCCTGCTGTCGGCGGTCGGTGTGGCGGGCATGAGCCGCATGATGGAAGCCAACGTCATCGCCACTTCCGGCCGTGCCGTGGAGGCTGCCGGTGACGTGGACGTTCTGCTGCTCGACAAGACCGGCACCATCACCCTCGGCAACCGTCACGCTTCGGCGTTTTTACCGGCGCCGGGGATCAAGGAAGCGGAGCTGGTGGACGTTGCGCAACTCGCGTCCCTCGCCGACGAAACGCCTGAAGGCCGCAGCATCGTGGTGCTGGCCAAACAGCGCTTCAACCTGCGCGAACGGGACATCGGCGCACTCGATGCGCACTTCGTGCATTTTTCGGCGCAAACCCGCATGAGCGGCGTCGACATGGGCACTCGCCAACTGCGCAAAGGCGCTGGCGAGGCGATCCTGAGACATGTGCAGAGCCTGGGCGGTCATTTCCCCGACGCGGTACAAACCATTGTCGAAGACGTGGCCCGCCGGGGCAGCACGCCGCTGGTGGTGGCCGACGGCGCCAAAGTGCTGGGCGTGATCGAGCTTAAGGACATCGTCAAGGGCGGGATCAAGGAACGCTTCGTCGAACTGCGGCGCATGGGTATCAAGACGGTGATGGTCACCGGCGATAACCGGGTGACCGCTGCCGCCATCGCCGCCGAGGCCGGGGTCGATGACTTTCTGGCGGAAGCCACGCCAGAGCAGAAACTCGAACTGATCCGCCGCTACCAGGCCGAAGGCCGGTTGGTGGCGATGACCGGTGACGGCACCAACGATGCCCCGGCGCTGGCCCAGGCCGATGTCGCGGTGGCGATGAACTCGGGGACGCAAGCGGCCAAGGAAGCCGGGAATATGGTCGACCTGGACAGCAACCCGACGAAGCTGATCGAGGTGGTGGAAACCGGCAAACAGATGCTGATGACCCGTGGCTCGCTGACCACGTTCTCGATTGCCAACGACGTCGCGAAGTATTTCGCCATCGTCCCGGCAGCGTTCGTCACCACTTATCCATCGCTGGCGGCGCTGAACATCATGGGCCTGACCAGCCCGAATTCCGCAGTACTGTCGGCGGTGATTTTCAATGCACTGATCATCATTTTCCTGATTCCCCTGGCGCTCAAAGGCGTGAAATACCGCCCGGTCGGCGCCGCCCTGCTGTTGCGGCGCAACCTGTTGATCTACGGGCTGGGCGGGGTCGTCGTTCCATTCATTGGCATCAAAATCATCGACATGGCGCTGGCCGCCGTCGGTCTGGTTTGAGGAGCACTGTCATGGCCACTCTGTTGCGTCCGGCGCTGACCCTGTTGATTGTGTTTTCACTGCTCACCGGCCTGGCTTATCCGCTGGTGACCACTGGCATTGCGCGGCTGGTGTTTCCCCATCAGGCCGCCGGCAGCCTGATCGAACGGGACGGCAAAACCGTGGGCTCGCTGTTGATCGGCCAGGGTTTCAGCGACCCGAAATACTTCTGGAGCCGCCCTTCCGCCACCAGCCCCATGCCCTATAACGCGCAGGCCTCCAGCGGCTCGAACCTCGGCCCGCTGAACCCGGCGTTGATGGACGCGGTCAAGGGACGGATCGGCGCCCTGCACGACGCCGATCCCGACAACAGCGCAACGGTGCCCGCCGACCTGGTCTACAGTTCCGCCAGTGGTCTTGATCCGCATATCAGCGTGGCGGCCGCGTTGTATCAGGCCGGCCGGGTGTCGCGGGTGCGTAACCTGCCGGTCGAACGAGTCCGCCAGTTGATCGGCGAGTATGCTGAAGGCACGCTGCTCGGTTTCCTCGGCGAGCCTCGGGTCAACGTGCTGGCCCTGAACCTGGCGCTCGACGCCGCACACTGAGCGCCAACTCACACACGGTGAGCGTGATGGCCGAACAACGTCCCGACCCGGACCAACTGCTGGCCCGGATTCGCGAGGAAGAAGCGCAAGCCAAACGCGGCAGGCTGAAGATTTTCTTCGGCGCCAGCGCCGGGGTCGGCAAGACCTACGCCATGCTCACCGCCGCCCATACCGCGCAGTTGCAGGACATCAACGTGCTGATCGGGGTGATCGAAACCCACGGCCGCGCCGAAACCCAGGCGTTGACCGAAGGCCTCGAATTGCTGCCCCTCAAGCAGGTCATCGACAAGCAGCGCACCGTGAACGAATTCGACCTGGACACCGCCCTCGCCCACGCGCCAGGCTTGATCCTGATCGATGAACTGGCCCACTCCAATGCCGTCGGCTCCCGCCACCCGAAACGCTGGCAAGACGTGGAAGAACTGCTCAGCGCCGGGATCGATGTCTGGTCAACGATGAACGTCCAGCACCTGGAAAGCCTGAACGACATTGTCGGCGGCATCACCGGGATTCGTGTGTGGGAGACCGTGCCCGACCATGTGTTCGACACCGCCGACGAAGTGGTGATCGTCGACCTGCCACCCGACGATCTGTTGCAGCGTCTGAAGGAAGGCAAGGTTTACCTGGCGCAACAGGCCGAGCGCGCGGTGCAGAATTTCTTTCGCAAAGGCAACCTGATTGCCCTGCGTGAATTGGCGCTGCGCCGCACCGCTGACCGGGTCGACAGCGACATGTTGCAGTACCGCCAAAGCAGCGCGGTGAAACCGGTCTGGGGCACCCGCGACTCGCTGCTCGCCTGCATCGGGCCCCATGAACAGGCGGAGAAAACCGTGCGTTCGACGGCGCGTCTGGCCGCACAACTGAACGTGCCGTGGCATGCGGTGTATGTCGAGACCCCGACCTTGCAGCGCCTGCCAGAGGCCAAACGCCGCCGGGTGTTGGCGACGCTGAAACTGGCTCAGGACATGGGCGCGCAAATCTCGACCTTGGCCGGTCAGGACATTGCCGAAACGCTGGTGAAATATGCGCGTCTGCACAATCTTTCCAAGGTGGTGCTGGGGCGCGACGAGCAGCCGCGACGCAGATTCTGGCGTCAGGTGTTGGCCGACCGGATTGGCGCGTTGGGCGCGGATCTGGATGTGATTCAAGTCTCGCTGCCGGCCGGCAGTCCACGACCCGAGCGCACATCTGCCACTCGCGAAAGTCCGATCCTTTGGTCGGCTTATCTCTGGAGCGCCGGGTTATGCGCGGTGACGACGCTGATTGCCCTGCCGCTGGCGAGCGTTCTTGAGCAGGCCAATATCGTCATGCTGTTCTTGCTGGCCGTTGTCGCCGTCGCCGTGCGCTTCGGTCGTGGCCCCGCAGTGATGGCGGCGTTCATGTCCGTCGGCGCCTTCGATTTCTTCTTCGTCTCGCCGCGTTTTTCCTTCGCCTTTGCCGATGTGCAATACCTGGTGACCTTCGTGGTCATGCTGGTGGTCGCGCTGGTGATCGGGCAAATGACCGCCGGCCTGACGTATCAGGCGCGGGTGGCGCAACGCCGCGAAGACCGCATGCGCGCGCTCTACGAGATGTCGCGCCTGCTCTCCGCCGCGCTGCTCACCGAGCAGATAGCCGACATCAGCGCACAGTTTCTGTCAGCCGAGTTCGGCGCGCGATCGGCTTTGCTGGTGGCCGACGACAACAACAAATTGCAGGCCCCGCTGGTCACCGGCGATGCACCGCAAGTCGACCTGGCCATCGCCCAGTGGTCGTTCGATAAAACTGAACCGGCGGGCTACGGCACCGACACCCTGCCCTCCAGTTCGACGCTGTACCTGCCGCTGTCGGCGCCGATGCGCGTCCGTGGAATACTTGCGGTGCAGCCTCGCGACACCACCCGGCTGGTGGTACCGGAACAGCGGCGCCTGCTCGACACCTGCGCCTCGTTGCTGGCCATTTCCCTCGAACGCATTCACTACATCAACGTGGCCCAGGACACCACGGTGCAAATGGAGTCCGAGCGCTTGCGCAATTCGCTGCTCTCGGCCATTTCCCACGACCTGCGCACGCCGCTGTCGGTAATGGTCGGGCTTGCCGAAGCGCTCAAGTTGACCCAGCCGCCGTTGACCGGTGAAGCAGCCGAGATCGCCACGGCCGTGGGTGAATCGGCGTTGCGCATGAATACGCTGGTCAACAATCTGCTGGACATGGCACGCCTGGAGTCCGGCAAAGTCGTGTTGAATCGCCAGTGGCAACCCATCGAAGACGTAGTAGGCAGTGCCCTGCGGGCCATCCAGCCGATTCTCGGCGGGCGTTCGGTGCACGTCGCGCTGGAAGATGACGTGCCGCCGGTGCGCATCGACGCGGTGCTGATCGAACGCATCCTGATCAACCTGATCGAGAACGCCGTCAAATACACCCCGACCGCCACCACCATTGGCCTCGGCGCCAGGGCCACGACGGACACCATCGAACTGTGGGTCGCCGACGAGGGACCGGGGCTGCCCCATGGTCACGAAGAGGCGATCTTCAACAAATTCATGCGCGGCAAAAAAGAAAGCGCGATCCCCGGCGTCGGCCTGGGCCTGGCCATTTGCCGGGCCATTGCCCAGGCCCATGACGGGAGCATTGCCGGTATCACCCGGCCCGAGGGCGGCGCCTGCTTCACGTTGCGCCTGCCACGTGAAACCCCGCCCGTCATCGAACCCTTTGCCCAGCAGACTGACGAGGAACAGCCATGACCGAATCAGTACCGCACGTCCTGATCATCGAAGACGAAAAAGAAATCCGCCGCTTCGTGCGCATGGCCCTGCAAGCCGAGGGACTGGACGTGCATGAAGCCGACACTTTCCACCGTGGCTTGATCGATGCCGGCACCCGCCGCCCCGACCTGATCATCCTCGACCTGGGTCTGCCCGACGGCGACGGCATCGACCTGATCCGCGACGTGCGCAGTTGGTCGCCGGTGCCCATCATCGTGTTGTCGGCCCGGGGTGCCGAGTCAGACAAAATCCTCGCCCTGGACACTGGCGCCGACGATTACCTGGTCAAGCCCTTTGGCACCGGCGAACTGCTCGCCCGCGTGCGTGCGCTGCTACGTCGACAGGCGAAAGACGCTGATAACAATTCAGTGTTGAGCTTCGGCGATGTGCGCATCGACATCGAACGGCGGGTGGTGGAGCGCTCCGGTATGCCATTGCATTTGACGCCGCTGGAGTATCGGTTGTTGGTGCATCTGTGCTCGCATCCAAACCGGGTGCTGACCCACTTGCAGCTGTTGAAAGCCGTGTGGGGACCTTCGCATACGACCGACACGCCGTACCTTCGGGTGTTTATGGGCGGGTTACGCAAGAAGGTTGAAGTGGACCCTTCGCAGCCCCGGCATCTGGTGACGGAGACGGGGGTTGGGTATCGGTTTATTCCGTGAATGGAATGCCAATAACCGGCTTATTCCCCCGAGCCGCCCATGCACTCCGCAGTGGCGGCAAGCGACGTTCCGGCCTGTTGGACCAGCTTGCGCCACTCGTCACTGGTGATGAGATCAGCACGCTCCATGTCGTCAGCTCTCCTCAACAACCTGAAGTATTTTTCCTCTGGGTTTATTTGGTTTTCAGTCAAGGCGAATAGCTTACGCCAAGCTGTCATGACGAGTCTTCGCTGCGCCTCTCTCATTGGAACCCCTATTGTTGGTCTACAGGGTAGAGGGTAGCCAGTCAGTGGCGTTCCATGTGATGGCACGCTATGCGACCAATGGTGGCTGTGCGCCATGAAAATGCAGGCATTCAGAGGAAAGAAGGGACGCAACACGGGGAGCTGCAGACAGCCGGCGAAGGAGAAAAGGGATCAATGAGCCCAATGCACTTGTGCGAGCAGTTGGCCAAAGTCGCAGCTACGATCCCTGTATTGTCAATCAGGCTCATTGATCGTTGCCCAGCTCAATGTTGGGCTTATTTCCATTTCACCAATGGAGATGATGCAGTGGTCACGCGAATCGCGGCCATGCACTCATTTTTTAGCAAGGTTACTTTTGCCTGTCTAATAACCTTTTGCCTCGGCTTTATAGGCTAATGAACTACCTGATTTGCCCAGGCACGATTCAGTGTGGTGGAGCTGAAGATTACGAGTTCTTCTTCACAGCATTGCGCTTGCCTCGCGCCTGTTCATCCTCCGCCAGTGCCTGACGAACCAGCGCCCGAGCGGCCCAGGCCATAGCGTCGAGGGCTTCCCGACTGTCGAGCCGTTGATTGCCGTCGCGTCCATCCTGATTGGCGTCAGTGTGCTGCTGTTTGCCTGGCTGGTGTTCTCGCGCATCGGTGTAACGGCCGGGAGTTTGAGCAACGAGACAGGCGAATCGCGAGTGTCGTAACGCGCACAAATCCGGGCTCAAGCCAACAATTCAGTAATCCACCGCGCCTGCCGGGCGATCTCTTGCAGCTTCTCCTCGGGCACGGCCTGCCGCGCCTGGGCGAAGTTGGTCAGGGTCTTGTGCTTCTCACGCAGGATGCGTTGCCACTTGGCCAGGAACACCGGGCTGCGGGCCTGCATCTGTAGCGGGCCGAAATACAGTTCCTCGGCGGTGTACTCCACTGGCCCGGCGCGCTCGGCGACGATGATTTCGTAGTCGAAGCGGTTTTCCCGCAACAGTTCCTCGTAGAGGATGCGGTAGCCGTTTTCCATCAGCCATTGGCGCAGGGGTTGTTCGCCGCCGTTGGGTTGCAGGATCAGGCGTTCCTCGCCGTTGAGGTGCGCCTTGCCACTCTCGAGGATGTCGCGGATCGTCTCGCCGCCCATGCCGCAGACGCTGATCGCCGTGATCCCGTCTCCGGGCTCGATCGCCGCCAGACCATTGGCCAGGCGCACACTGATCTGTTGGTCCAGATCGTTCTCGCGCACGGTGCGTTCAGCCGCGCGAAACGGCGTCAACGCCACCTCCCCCGCCACCGCCGCCACGATGGCGCCACGGCGCATCAACGCCACCGGCAGGTAGCCGTGATCCGAGCCGATATCGGCCAGGCGCGCACCGGCGGGCACATGCGCCGCCACGCGTTCCAGGCGCATGGACAATGTGTGTTCGTTCAACTACAACCCCTTTTCACCACGAACGACCGGCACCGTTGGCCGGATCGGGGCGCGACTGTGTCGAGCAACGCCGCGCATGTCAAATTTCTGCGACCGGGGCCATTCAGGGAATGCACCTGAGCAAACGCCTTTTCACTAGTAACTCGACTGCCATCACACAGCGGTCGATACCCGCTCCGTCGTACTCAACTGTTGCTCGTCAAACAAACAAAGCTGAACGCTCGACAAGCGCTGAAACTTGGCGCCCCTAAAGGTTTTGGTGGTTGAGCCGACTCAAATGGACTCGTACCAGAAATCGACGAAGGACCGTCCATGAACTCCCCTCGCAAACCCGGAAATACCGTTTCCTCGCTATTCCTTAGCCTTCAGCGACAACGCAGTACTGTCTCGGGCGCGCCGCAATAACCTCAACCCCTTGATCCCCCTACAAAGTACGCGCCCGCTATCGCGATGAATTCGTGGCGCGCCAAGGAGCTGTTTGCTGTGAAATTACTACTTCGCCTGGCGGGTGCCGTCCTCGCTGTGACCTTGACGGGTTGTGCCCTGCAAGGCAATGGAATGGCCGACTACTACAAACGCGTTGCTGCCGAGCGCGAGGTAGAAAATCAAGCCATGACGAGCCGTATAAAATCCCTGTCGCTGCCGCTGGATAGCACTTTCAGACTCGGCCGAACGGCCGTGGTGACAGTCAATGTACCCGCTGAAGGCACCGGCCCAGCCACCCAGGCCCGGCTTTTCGCGGACTGCGATTCGGCGAAAACATCAATGATCTATCGACGCGCAAAGGACTTGAGCAGTCCTTATTACCTGCCGGCGGACCCCGCGCGCAACATCGCCCAGCAAATGTGCCAAGCGGTTCGAGACAGCGCCTGGAAGCAACTGCCCGGCGAGAGCGAAGACATCTTGTTGTTAGACCCGGGCACCCTCGGCATGGATAACTCCCGACGCTCCATCTGGGCGGGCATCGACTATGGCCGCACCCGCCTCGATGAAAACGAAGGGCAGCCCTACGACCGACAGTTTGAGCGTGTCGAGGTCGACTGCGTTGCCCGTCAGGCCAGCACCCGCCTGGCCTATCGTTTAAGCGACCAGAGTTTGCTGCCAGCACCCGTTCAGCCGCTTGACAGTGCATTGGACAAAGCGCAACGCGCTCGGCTGATTGACGCTGTGTGCACCGCACCCGCCAATCTGGCGCAACTCGGCACGCCTGTCGTCCGGAAAAAATTGCCACCGAACATGCTCACGCCTGAGGTTTCGGCATCACTGCTGACACAGGTAAGCGTACTGCCTCAGGGACAACCGACCCACACGCTCAGCCATTTGCAATTAACCTACAGCGCTTCCTCCCCAATGGTGCCTGGCGCCGAGATCAACGACAGCCCACTTGACCTGTATCTGCAACCGGGCCCTGCTCGCGGACTATGGCGTGAACAGGCGGCCGGTGCCTTGGGCAAGGAATATGTGAGCATCCGCTGGCGCGGTCTGATCGAACTTGCCACGACGAGCAGCGCTCAGCCTGCTGGCAAAACTCGCCAGCCAAGCACGCTCACAAGCATCGACCTGGATGGCGATTGGCAAAACCTCAAGCCTGGGAGTGATATCGCCTACAACAAAAACTTTACGCCCAGCACTGGCAAGCCGTTTGTGCAACATTTCAAATGTTCGGTGGGTGCATCCTTTCCTGCAACGCAAAAAGTAGCCTCGCTGCAAGGGATGGCGCGCAATGTTACTTGCGCCGCAAACAACGGGCTGCAGACAAGTAGTGTGTACCTCTACCTGGAGGCCTATGACCTCTTCGTGGAAACCTCTGATATTTCCATGCTCATGGTCCAGATCAAAACGCTCAGGGCAGCAGAATAGCGCGCCATCCCGGGTTAGCCGGGTATTGGGCAATTACGTCTGAATAGTCTGCCAAACCCGGACACAACAAATGCCGTTAACGTTATTCAGTGAACAGGTTCTATTGATGAAAAAGATCTTCCTGCCATTTGTCGTCGCACTGCTTTGCCTGCACGGTTGTGCGGAAATGCCCGCGTACTCCAACGTCGATCCCGTCACAGAGGGTGACGAGTCGCGTTACACCGTGGTCGAAACCGATACTTATGCGGGCAGACCCCAGCGTCACTATGTCGATCTCCAGCCGAACCTGAACATCATAAGAATCAACGACAAAAAAGTCGGTGATATCCCGTTTTCCACGTACTACTACAAGAACGATTCTCCGCAGCGCGCTGTGCTGAAGCCGGGCACCTACACTATCCAACTGGAATACCGGCTGCCCAGTCAATTTCTGTTTGCGGACCTGAAGTTCGATGGCAAACCTGGCCAGAAAATAATGGCTCGTTCAAGGTACGTGGGCCTCAATCGGCTGGAAGTGTGGCTGGAGGATACCGCCACCGGTGAGGTAGTGAGCACCCGGATTAACTGACAGCGCCCACCGCCGCCGCACAAACGAAAAAGGGAGAGCAAACAAGTTTTGTCTCCCTGTAGTTAACTTACGTAATGCATCCGCTTATCGGCGGCGTCAGCTTTTTCTTTCTGTGTTGCAGCCACTGCCAAGTGTGGATTCAACCGGTCGATGCAACAGAGTTGACGAACAGGAAAGCAGACTGAGAGGGGTCTGCTTTACCAGCGACTCAGCAACAAGCTGAACTAATCACAATCCAGGCCAGTTAACACTGCACTGTCACGCCACAGTTGCTGGGCAACATCCTCACGACGAGCGAGTTCGGATGGCTCGGGCCAAGTCAGTTCACCTCTCACCAGTGATGCATACAGATGCCCCTTCGGCGGGACAATCCGCCCCAACGCAAGGTCGGCCAGGACGTCTCCGGCTTGCCGTCGCATGAGCTCTTCGAAGTAAGGATTCGATGCCAGGGCGGGAGACGAAAGCGCCCCGGCAGGCAAGTTGCGCCCCAGGCCGGTGCCGGGAATGTAACCCGGGTTATAGGCGATAACCCGCAAACGCCGAGCCTTGACCACGGAGGACGCCGCGAAGGCACGGGCCGTCAACAGATTGCACAGCTTGGAGGTGGCGTAGGCGCGAAACCCGGCCTCAAACGCCACGCTGCCATGCGCGCCTTTTTCAAGGTCCAGATGCGCCAGTTGTTGCGCATCGACAAATGCAAACGGGGCGACCGGGCTAAACATCGGATCATGGGTATTGCTGGTAGTCATCACCACAATTGCATGACGCGCCAACGACGGCGCAAGCAGCCGTAACAGCAGATAGTGGCCCAGGTGATTGACCGCAAAAGTGGTTTCGAATCCGTCCACCGTGCGAGCCGCAACGGGGAAGCTGAGCCCGGCATTGAGCACCAGGGCATTGATCTTTCTGTTGCCCAGCGTGTCGAGAACTTGCCTGGCGAACTGCCTGATACTGCCCAGACTGGCCAGCTCCAGTGGCAAGCGGGTTTCTCGCCCACCAACGATGAGCTGGATGTCGGGAGAAGCGCTCAACTGCTTTGCGGTTGCGTCCCCCAGGCCAAAAGTCCCGCCGGTCATGATGATCGTATTCATGATCAAAACACCTCAACCAGGATCACTTCGGTATTGTCGACGGCTTCGATTAGAAGCCGGGTCATTTGAAAACGGGCACAGCGCCCGACTCGCCTGGCTTTTGCAGGTACTCGCGCAACCGAACGGCAATCTCGGCAATTTTTGCCTCTCCTGCACGCAGGGCTTGCGAGTTGGTATGGACCGAGTAGTTGCCCAGCGCAAGATCGTAGGGGTGAGGTGTCGCGGAACCGATCACGAAGACCGCATCTTGGTGTACAGCCTTCAGCGTAACGACGCCGTTGCCAGGTTCGAAGATCACCATTTCTCCCGCAGTGACTATCCCTGGTGCGCTTAGAGCACCTCGACTGACACTCAACCACAATGACTCGTGCCCATTGGGCGGAACATAGGTCCAGGATTCCCCGGCACGTAGCGTGACCAGCAGGTAATTCATTCCGGCGGGCGCACGCACCGGGCTTTTGACACCTTCGTGCGTTCCAAGAGTCACCCGCGCAGGCCCCACTTCAGGCATTGCGCTGGACTCCAGGTATTGACTGTCGACACTCGCGTTTTCCAACGCGGGCGGTAGTGCCACCCACAGTTGAAAACCCTGAACCCGCTTCGATGTCCCTACCGACATCTCCTTCCCGTGCCAGACCCCGCCTCCTGCCCGCATCCATTCAACGCCACCATAGTCAATCGTCCCGGTGCCCGACTCAGCATCCTCGAAGCGCAAATTACCTTCGGTAATAACGGTGACGGTGGCGATCCCCGAGTGTGGGTGCATTGGCATACCGTGAATGAATGAACTCTCACCTTCAAACAGATCAAGGAAAACGAAAGGCTTGATCAGATGGCCCAGATCGGAAGGACTCATCAGTCGCACAATCGCGCCATGCCCGCTACCTGTTGTGCGGTAGCTGATTGCGCGGTGAGTAACGGTTTCGCGTGCAGAGCCGGGGACAATGCCGATGGGAGATTTTTGCTCAAGGGTCATGATGATTCACAGAAAGTGTGCCTCGCGGCTGGATGCCTGAAACAATAGGGCCGGTTCGATTACTTGATTAGCCGATACAATTGGATTGCACTCGTCCACCAGCGCCAGGAATAACCCGCCATGATCGACCTCAATGACATCGCCATGTTTGTACAGGTGGTCCGCAGCGGCAGCTTTGCAGAGGCGGCGCGACGACTGGGCATGCCGCCCAATACCGTGAGTCGCCGCATCCAGCAGCTCGAGGCGCGTCTCGGTACGCGGCTGCTGCAACGCTCCACCCGCAAGCTCACGCTCACAAGTGCTGGCCAAGGCTTTCATGAGCGTTGCGCGGGAGCGGTCGATGGCCTGGTCGAAGCTGGGCAAGAGTTGATGTCGGGCAGCAACGAGCCCAGCGGCCTGGTGCGCGTGGCGGCTCCGGCCGATTTTTTCGACTTCTTCCAGATGGAGTGGGTGACCGAGTTCCTGGCCGCACATCCGCGCGTGCGGCTCGACTTCGTGCTCAGCGATGCGAAGGCTGACTTGATCGCAGAGCAGATCGACGTCGCTTTTCGTGGCGGGTCGTTGCACGATTCAGGCTATGTCGGCCGTCAGATCCTTGCTCCCCCCAGCGTCGGGATGGTGGCAAGCCCCGCCTACATCGCTGCTCGCGGTTCACCCCGCACGCTGCAGGACCTGGTGAGCCACGATTGTGTAATCGCCGCGCACCCAAGCGGCCACGCCACATGGCGCCTGGTCGGCCCAAAGGGAGAGGAAGAAGTGCAGGTTGTCGGGCGCTTCAGCGGCAATACCGCACAGGCACTGCGCAAAGCCGCCGTGGCCGGACTCGGCATTGCGCTGCTCCCGCCCGTGATGGCCAAGATTGAGGTCCAGGCGGGTGTGCTCGTCCCGGTGCTGCCTCAATACCAACCCAATGGCTCCGGCATGAACGTGCTGTATCCAAGCCGTCGGCAGCTGCCGCTCGCGGTATCGGCGTTCATCAATGTGGTGATCCAGAAGATGAACGCGGCAGACGCACCTGAGGTGTATCGATAGCGAATGGCGGCAAGGCCCCTGCCCCCCTGCATCGGGAGGAAAGAGCCTTGGATTCATTCGTGGACAGCCCTGCGAACCCAGCGTCCACAGAGCAGCCAATTCGAATATCACGTCACCGCGTGGCAATCGCAGCGTCAGGCGGATGCCGGGATGTCGAAATTTGCCTGAGCCCATGCGGCAAATTTAGTCGGCTGCCGGCCGGCTACTCTGTTGGCCAACGCTATTTCGTCGCGCGAATCCGCACCGAGGTAGGTGTGGGCCTCGAAGTAGGCAAGCATCTCCGCGATTTCCTTGGCGCCTGGGAACCAACCGGCGAACAGTTCTTGCGGGACGTGTTTGAACGAAAAATCATGCCCCAATCGATTCAGATCGGTGATGACCTCGTTGAAGCTCAGGAAGTCGCCGACCAGGGGTAAATATTCACCGTTCCCTGCAAGTTCAGGCTGCGCGAATGCACCGGCCACGACGTGGCCGAGTTCAGTGACGTCGCCCATGTGAATGACGCGCTGTTGCGGATCGAGCGGCATCGCCCACCCCGTGGTCCCATCCGCTTGTTTATTCGGAGCCATCAAGCCAAGCAGATTTTGATAGAAGAATGGCGCGATCACGAATGTGTGGTGCGCAAATCCAGCCTCACTCACGATGCGGTCGATGTTTGCCTTGTCCGTGAAATGCGGGACATCCAGCTTGCCATGGCTGATCGCCTCCACGTTCGGCAGCGTCGACCAGATGAAATGCTGCACACCGGCACCTTTCGCCGCGTGAATGGCCGCGAGTGCCTGCTTGTGCTCATCCGCGCCGGGTTCCCAAAAATTGGTGACCAGAAAAACCCCATGTGCTCCTGCAAACGCGGCTTCCAGTGTCTGCGGATTATCCAGATCCGCCAGCACGACCTCGTCAGCCAACTGCGGATGCTTGGCCGGATTGCGCGTCAACGCACGTACCTTGAATTGACCGCTTGCCTGCAACGCGCGCACAACGGCGCCGCCCTGATGACCGGTTGCGCCGACGACGGCGATGATCTTTTGGGTAGGTGACATGGTCGTTCTCCAGTAAATAGTTTCTGGGTGGTGAAATCGGTTCGGCTGCAAGTCTTCAGGCCGAAGGAGATTTCAGTGCCTTGGTCAAACGGATCGACGGGCGCACGTAGGCCCGTCCGATGCCTGGAACAATAGGGTCGGGCCAATTAGTTGACTAGTCGGGACAATTGGATTGCACTCGTCCAATAGCGTCAGGAATGACTGACCATGGTCGAACTCGATGACATCGTAATGTTTGTGCAAGTCGTACGCTGCGGCAGCTTTAAACAGGCAGGCCCGCGTTAAATGCGGTCAACTTTTCATCATGATTAATGGTGAATAACCCATCAGGTTTTTCTGATCACGCGCAGACCATTAACTAAACTGGCTGGCCAGCATTTCCCGTACAGCACTCACCAATTCAGACTCACCTGGACGAGGCGGTAAAAGACTGAACTCGACCTCAGGTAAAACCGGCAAATGCCGGGCTGACCGGCACACCTCTGCCCCCGGCGGTACAGCGGAGGCATTCAAGCAAGCGACGCCCAAACCGGCCACCAGGGCTGATTGCAGCCCTGCGACACCGGACGCGGAATGCGCGACCACATAAGGCACGTCATGCTGCTCCAGCGTCTCGCGAGCCAGGCGCTGCAAACTGCATCCCTGGGGCAGTACCAGAAGTGGCAGCGGGGTGTTTTCTTCTCGCTCGGGTTCGAACCCGGCGACCGATACCCAATGCAGTGCCTCCCGTCGAACCGGTATGCCCTCGGGAAGGCTGCGGCCGTCGAGGATGCGCATCGACAGGCCGATATCAAACTCATCCGCCTCCACCCCGCTCTCGATCTGCATGCTCTTGCGCACGGACACATGCAGACGTAGGCGTGGATAGCGTGTTCGCAGTTTTTTCAGCAGATCGGCGATCGAGCTGGGCAGGAAGTAGTCGGTGATGGCCAGCCGCAACTCGCCGGCAAAGGTGACGCCCCGCACGTCTTCCAGGGCGCGATCACTGAAAGCGAGCATTTCTCGTGCATGCACCAACAAGCGCTCGCCAGCCGGGGTGGGCCTGACGCCTTTTTTGCCACGCTCAAGCAATGTCACGCCGGTGAAGGCTTCAAGTTTGCGCAGCTGTTCGCTTAACGCTGATTGGGAGCGAAACAGTTTGGGGGCAGCGTCTGAGAGGCTGCCGGATTCCATCGCCACGGCGAAGGAGTGCAAGAGATCCAGGTCGAAGGGGCGCATATCTATCCTGCCGTTTTACCGATGGATAAGATCATATCTTCCGGCTTTTCAGCATTCAACCAGCGCCTTACCCTGAACCCGACATTACTTCCTGCGAGGATTCAATCATGCCTGGTATCACACTCAAACTTGCTGGCGAGCCCAATGCCGAACTGGTCCGGCGTATCGTTCCCCAGCTCACCGCGTTGACTTGTGAGGTGCTGGAAAAACGCCCCGAACTGACCATGGTGATGGTGCAATTCGTCCCCCATGAACTGTGGTTCATTGACAGCCGCTCCCTGGCTGAACTCGGGCGAAACTCGTTCCGCCTGGAGGTCACCATCACGGATGAAACCAACACCAAGGCGCAGAAAGCACGGTATCAGCAGGAGGCGTTCGCACTGTTGGCCGAGGAAATCGGCAACCTGCACCCGCACTCGAATATTCATGTCATCGATTGCAAGGCGAGTTCTTACGGTTATGGAGGGGTGAGCCAGGAGTACAAGCTTTACCATCCCTGATAGCGGATGCCGTGAGGGAGTATGGCTTGCTCGCGAAAGCGGTGGGTCAGGCGATATTGTTTTTGACTGGGCCACCGTCATCGCGAGCAGGCTCGCTCCCACAGGGAGCCCGCGTCGGTCACAAATCCCGCGAACCACACAGAGCAAATGTGGGAGCGGGCTTGCTCGCGAAAGCGGTGGGTCAGGCGATATTGTTTTTGCCTGGGCCACCGTCTTCGCGAGCAAGCTCGCTCCCACAGGGGGCCTGCGTCGGTCACAAATCCCGCGAACGACACAGTGCAAATGTGGGAGCAGGCTTGCTCGCGAAAGCGGTGGCACATTCAGCATTTACGTCACTGACACCCACTGGTTACCCCCGCACAGCCGCCTCAATCGCCGCGATGTCAATTTTGCCCATTGTCATCATGGCGTCGAACGCGCGCTTGGCCTTGGCTTGATCGGGGTCAGTGACGGCATCGGTCAGGACGCGTGGGCTGATCTGCCACGACACGCCCCACTTGTCCCTGCACCAACCGCAGACGTTTTCTTCGCCGCCGTTTCCGACAATCGCGTTCCACAAGTGGTCGGTTTCAGCCTGGTCGTCGGTCGCCACCTGGAACGAAAACGCCTCGTTATGCTTGATCCCTGGCCCACCATTCAGCCCGAGGCAAGGGATGCCCATCACCGTGAATTCGACCGTCAACACATCGCCCTGCTTACCCGCCGGATAGTCACCTGGCGCGCGATGGACAGCGCCCACGGCGCTGTCCGGAAAGGTCTTGGCGTAGAACGTTGCAGCGTCCAGCGCAGTGCCGTCGTACCAAAGACAAATCAGGTTTTTGCTGACCATTTCGGTTCTCCAGAATCGGGATTGACCCGCTCATTGTAGGAGCTGCCGAAGGCTGCGATCTTTTGGCGTTTGTGAAGGCGTCAAAAAATCAGAATCAAAAGATCGCAGCCTTCGGCAGCGCCTACACCCCTCATTCTTTGACGGCCGCGATTGAATCAGTGGCGTGATAACCACCGCCTAACGCCTTGATCAAGGTCACCTCGCTTTCCAGACGCTGACCCTGCAGCAAGGCCAGGCCGCTATGTTCTGCCAGCAACGGCAGGTTCGCTTCCAGTGCCACGACCCGCCCCAACAGGCCGCGCCGGTAATGCGCCTCGGCGCTGTCACGGTTGAAACGCATGTTGCCGATTCGCCCCTGCTGCAGCACCTCTTGCGCTTCCAGGCCCTGCAACTTGCTGCCGGCTACGGCGACATCGCGCACGGCGTCGAGCACCGCTTGATTGTATTGCTGCACCAGGCTGTTGCTCAGGCTGCGGGCGTTGGCCAGTTCGGCATTGAGCCGCCCACCGTCGAAAATCGGCAGGGTCATCCCGGGAATCAGGTTGATTTGTCGGCTGCTGTGATTCCACAGATCCCCCATGTGCAACGCGTCGGCACCGAAGAATGCCTTGATATCGAAGCTCGGGTAAAAGGCTGCCTTGGCTGCATCGATGTTCGAATAGGACGACTGCACCAGCCAACGCATCGCCTGTAAATCCGGGCGCCGCGCCAGCAATTCATAACCCAGGCTCTGCGGTACGCCATAAGGATGTTCCGGCAGGGCTCGCGGCGCCAATGGCAGGGACACTTCGGCGCCGACACCGAGCAACGCACGCATGGCTTCGCGCAATTGTTGCGTCTGGCTACGCAAAGCGACGATCTGACGATCGATCAGCGCCTGGTTGCTCAACGCCTGCTGCCTCTGTGGCTGCGACTCCAGACCACGTTCGATCAGCGCCTGGTGCGCGGCCACCACTTCGGCGGCAATGATCGACATTTGCTGCAAGTCAGCGAGCAGTTGCTGCGCCGTCTGGATCTGGAAATACAGCAGGGTCACGCCGCTGGACACTTCCAGTTCCACCCACGCCGCTTCGGCCTGACGCGCGTTGCGCACGCCGAGGGCAGCGTCCACTTGCGCGCGCTGTCGTCCCCAGAGATCGAGTGAGTAGGCGCCGCCGAGGCCGACGATGCCCTCGGTGTACCAGGGACCGGTGAGGCCGATCGACGGCTCGTTTTCAGCAAAAGGCCCGAGGAAACCATTCGCGGAAACGTGCTGGCGGTTGACCAGTGCAGTCAGCTCGACCTGTACGCCCGTCAGCGATTTCACCGAAGCCGCCTGTGCGCGCGCCTGATCGATGTGACTGCGAGCGATGGCGATGCTCGTAGACCGGGCGAAGGCCATATCGATCAACTGGTTGAGTTGCGGGTCCTGATAACGCGCCCACCAGCGCGCTTCAGGCCAACCGTCGCGGGCCAGGTGCAGGTCGTCGGCGAGACGGATGCTGGCCGGGTCACGCTGTGCGGCCAGGTTGCCGTCTTCGCGGATCAGCGCACACCCGTCGACGATCAGGCACAGGCCGAGTACCGCGCACAAACGCGCGCCACAGTTCATGAACGCAGCTCCGCCAGCGTGCCGGTTTCGAACGACGGCCAATCCGGCAGCGAGCCTGACAGACGACGTAACTCACGCAGCGCCCGCAGCAGTTCGTCGGCGCCCGGCCCACCATCCGCTGGCGGATCGAATGGCAGCAAGCGTTGCATTTCCACCGCCCGGTCTTGCAGCCACGCCGCGTAGCTGACCAGCCACGCCCCCAACTGCTCCTGCTGTCCGTCCAGCCAGGCCCTGAGCGGCATTGGCAACTGGGCATCGAGCGCCGCCCGGTTGCGCTGCAACTGACCGGTGAGCAAAAGGAGCTGCCGCGCCTTGGCCAGCACCGTTTGAGTGAATAACGTCAGCTCCTCATGCTCGCCCTGTTGCCAACCGGGCTCCAGGGCGACACGCGCGAGCATGGCCTCACAGTCGGCGAGCTGGCCCCAATTGCGTACGCTCTGTTCGTGCAAGTGATCGGTCGAACCACCCGATGCGGGTGCGCGCAACAATCCGCCGATGCCCTGCAAGGTCGCGGACAGGCGTCGACGCAAACTGTCCCCCTCGCCTTCCGGCCACAACAAACCATGCACCAGCGTGCTGACCACAACGCCAAGAATGATCCCCACCAGACGGTCGCGGATCTCCGTCAGGTCGATGCTCGGGCCGAACTGTTCGAGCAAGGCCAGGGCGAAGCAGAACATGATCTGCATCCCGGCATAACTGATGCGCTCGGAACCCGCGGCGACCCAGGCACCGAAGCCGATCACCGGCAGGCTCATGACCAACAAACCGACCAACGTTTCAAGGCCTGGAATGACAAAAACCATGCACAGCAGCGCCAGGGCACTCCCCACCAGACAACCGCCGATGCGCAACAGCCCCTTCTCGGTCGAGGCGCCGAGACTGGGCAAGGCGATGATCACGCAGGTCAGCATCACCGTGTGAATGCCCGGCCAGTCCACCGCGTTGTAGAACACATAGCACAACAGCGCCGCCAACCAGGTCTTGAGGGCAAACAACAGGTAGTTGGGATTGCTGAAGGCATCGCTCGCCAGCATGGGTTCCTTCACCGGCGCTTTGCTGGCCGGGATCTCGTGATCATTGGTGGCCAGGGTGCGCAAAGCGTCGCGCATTTCGTCCAGTGCCACCGGCATCAGTGGCCGCAGCAACGCCTCGCTGTGCAATGGCGGCAACGACATGAGGTCAACCTCGATCCCCCTGGCCAGCGCCACGCAATCCTGGCGTAACGCCGCCAGTGCCTCGATGTCCGGGACGGGCGCGCGCAACGATGCCGCGGCGGCATACAGCCGGGACACGCCGCTGATCCGCGCAAGATGTTGCACCTCTCGGGCCCGATAGCCGGCATCGCGCATGCTGGCGAACTTCAGCAGTTTATGCAGGCTGAGCACGCCCTGTTGCACGTCGGCCGGTTTGATCGCCGGGACGTTTGCATCCCCCTCCTCCAGCGCGGCCAGGCACGCGTCGACTTGCGCCAACTGCCGTTGCATGGCCTCGCGCAGCAGTTGTTGCGGCTCTTGCGGTAGCAGCAACGTGTTGACCAGCACGGTAACCAGCGTCGGATAGACCACGGCCATCCACACCCACAAACAGGCGCGCAGCAGCAACTCGGGTTGCGCCACCAGATCCACCAGGCTCTGCACGTAAATGGTCACGATAGCCACCACAAAAAACAACGGGCCGAGGCGCGTGGCGCGCATGCCGAACATGCTCACGAGGAACACCACGCTGGCACACAGGATGCGCAGCAGCGGATAGCCGTAGGTGAATTTCAGCAGCAGGATCGCAATGCCGATGGCGAGCGTGGCGCTGACGATGAACAGAATGCCGGCCATCCGCGTCAGCACCACATTGGTCTGGCTGACGAAAAACACCATGATCAGCGACAGCGCCAGCAACGGCAGCTCCAGACTCATCGCGAGGATGATCACCAGGGTGCAGGCCACCAGATTGCGCAACAGCGCGTTGGCACGCCCGGGGAAAGGCGCCAGTTGCGCGCAAAGAAAGCGCCACAAACGCGCAGGCCTACTCTCCACGGCTGTCATTGCCGCTGACCTTCGGCGCTGTCGGCATGGATCACCGCCACCGCTGATGCGCCGATGCGAAACAGTTGCGGATCGGGCTGATCGACGCGGATGCGCACGGGAAAACGTTGCGCCACCCGCACCCAGTTTATGGTGCGCGCGACCTTCGGCAGCCCGCTGACCTGGGCGCCGCCATCGTCGGGGAAGACGCCGAAGCCGATGGAGTCCACGGTTCCGCTGAAAGCACGTCGGCTGTCGCTCATCAGATAGAGCGTGCTGCGGCTGCCGGTATGGATATTGGCCAGTTCAGTCTCGCGAAAGTTCGCCACCACGTACCAGCGCCGCGTATCGATCAGACTGAACAGCGGATGCCCGGCGGCCGCGAACTGGCCGTCGGATGTCGTCAGGCCGACGATAAGCCCGTCGAAGGGCGCGCGCACCACACTGTGTTCCAGATCCAGTTCGGCGCGGGAAACCTGCGCCTGGATCACTGCGCGCCTGGCCACCAACGCATCCACCCCACTGACCGCAGCGGCGGCTTGTTTGACCTGCAGCTGTGCGGCATTCAATTCGGCGCGGGCGCTTTTGGCGGCGGTGCGCGCCTGGTCGACCTGTTCCTCGGACACATAGCCGCGCGACAGCAACGGCTCCATGCGGCGCAGGGTGTCCGCGGTCTGGGTCGCCGCCGCTTTGGCCCGGTCGATACTGGCTTTTACCGCATCAGAGTTGAACTGCTGGGCATCCACCTGGCGCTGGCTGAGGATGATTTCCTGGTTCAGCGCGATCAGTGACGCCTGGGTCTGATCCAAAACATCCTGGTAGGGTCGAGCATCGATGCGCAGGAGCACATCGCCCTGCCTCACCTGTTGGTTCTCGTGCACCGGCAGTTCGATAATGCTGCCGCTCACCTCGGGGGTGACGTTGATGGTATCGGCGTAGGCATAGGCGTCATCGGTGCGCGGCGCCTTATCGAGCCGCCAGACCACCCACACCAGCAGCACCAGCGTCAGCAGCAAAAGCACCACCAGTAAGAGGCGCCGGGGCAGCGTCTTCACAACATTGCTCATAACGGGCCACTCCCGGTCAGGACTGAAAGAACAGCAACCAGGTGCACAGGGCAAACAGTACGGTCAGCAAGGGGTAAGTCAGCGACGGTGGCGCCAGCCAGGCATCAAAACCACGCCGGGCCAGCAGAGCGTGGACAAGAAAGGCCAGCAACACGGCGCCGAGGATGCAGAACAGCCAGTCGGGGAAATACGCGCCCAGCACGGGAACCGATGGCGCATTGGAACAGGCTGACAGCATCAGGATCAGCAGTACGAGACCGCCTCGACTCATCAACATCCCTCCATCAAAGGGAATTTATCTGGCTCGATCCGAGTGACTCTTTATAGCCCACAAAAGCGGGAAGTTCATAGCCGTGGCCAGCGGAGAACCGTAAAGGGCACGTATTTATTTTCCGTATGAAACATGTCCCTGCAGGAGCGAGGCTTGCCCGCGAAGAACGATCACGCGGTGTGTCAGGACTGACGCCTTCGCGAGCAAGCTTTGCTCCTACAGGGGCCGGTGCCGGCGGCGATACTCGCGAACGACACCCGATAACCTGTAGGAGCAAGGCTTGCCCGCGAAGAACGATCACGCGGTGTGTCAGATATGGCGCCTTCGCGAGCAAGCTTTGCTCCTACAGGGGTCGGGCCTTACTTTTCCCACTCGGCTTTGGGAATCAGCAAGCCATGGTTGCCGTTATAGGCGGCACGTTCAGACTGTTTCCAACCCTCCAGCAGCGATTCGTCGAGACGGTAGATTTCCACGCCCAATGGCCGGCAGACCTTCAATGGATCTTCCGCATCAGGCCCCCACATCGGCAATGACAGGTCACCACCCGGGCAGGTGGACAGCGCACAAAGCAGGTCGATTTCCGCAAAGAACTCCAGGTAGTCGCCCTGCTTCGCCGGGCAGGCCTTCATGAAGTACATGTCGTCGTGATTGAGGCCGGTGCACTGGAAAATGTTCAGCACATCGTGCACGTCGAACTCGGTCAGACCGTGGGGCAGTACCGCGCGGGTCAGGTTGGAGTGGCAGTGATGATGGAAGTCCTCGCCGGTGAGCATCTTGTTCACGTAAGGGTCACAACGGGTGCCGAGCAGGTCGTGCAAACGGCCGCCATGTTCGTCGATGCCGTAGCCGGCCAGGCTGTCGTCGGTGATGGTGACCATCGGCCGCAGGAACGGCAGGTTCGACCACAACCGGTCATAAGTGGTGACGTGCGCGCCTTGCAACTGACGGGTGCGGGCCGCCCACATGCGCTCGCGCGGATCGTTGGCGCTCCACACGTTGAAGTCGCCAACCTGCGGTCCCACTGGCGTGGTCACGCGAAACACATGCCCCGCCGGCACTTTCCAGGCGCGGCCGGTGCGGATCGGCACTTCGAATTGCTCGACCAGCGTGCGGCCATCCTTGCTTTCACGCACGCGGTCATAGAACGCTTTGTCGACCTGCAGGGCGGCGCCTTTGCTGACTTGGTAAGCCGCTGGATAATCCTTGTACATGATGGATCCTCTCTTCAGTGTTTGGGTTGGCTGCTCAGGATGTGCAGCAGCTCCAGTTCGGAGTCGTTGAGGTAGCTGCTCATGGCTTCCTCGGCTTCTTTCTTGCGGCCATCGCCCAGCAGGTCGTGAATGTGCCGATCACGTTCGAGCCAGGGTTTCTGGAAGGTTTCCTCGCTCGGCGCATTGGAAAACACCAGGCGCATCTGCGCCGCCACATGGGTGAAGAATTCGTCGAACAGCGGGCTGCGCATCAGGCCGACGATGTGTTGGTGAAACCGCAGGCTGTGGGTGCCGAAGGCTTGCCAGTTCTCGCGATCCTGGGCCAGTTGCGCCGCCTCGATGGCATCGAGCATCAGATCGGACTGGTACTCGCGCAACGGCTTGCTCGCGGCAATCGCCTGTAATTCGAGGGTGCGGCGGACCTTAAAGATGTCGCGCACATCGTCGATGCCCATTCGCCGCACCATCACACCTTTGTTGCGCACATAGCTGGTCAAGCCTTCACGGCCCAACTGGTGCAGCGCCTCACGCACCGTGTTGCGCGAGGCGTTGTAGGCGTTGACCAGCTCGCTTTCCACCAACGCCATGCCCGGCAACAGGCGCCCGCCAATGATGTCTTCACGCAGTTCGATGGCGACCTGGTCCGGCAGCGACAGGCTTTTTTCCTTGGGTTGATTCACCGTTGCACTCCTCTGCTCACGCCAGTTGAACGTCTTTGAGGAACTTGGTCATGCGCTCGCTGCGCTGTTCCAGCATCTCGCGCGGCGCGGCGTTCTGGATAATCTCCCCGGCTTCCATGAACACCACCCGATCAGAGAGCCGGAAGGCGAAGTTCATTTCATGGGTCACGATCACCATGGTCATGCCTTCGCGCGCCAGTTCCTCGATCACCGCCAGTACGTCACCGACCAACTCCGGATCGAGGGCCGAGGTCGGCTCGTCGAACAGCATCACCGAAGGTCGCATGGCCAGCGCCCGGGCAATCGCCACGCGCTGCTGCTGACCACCGGACAGTTGATGCGGGTATTTGCCGGCATGCTCCAACATGCCCACTTTGCGCAACAGCGCCAGGCTCAACAAGCGCAGTTCATCGCCGTCGCCATGGGCGTGATAGACCGGCGCGAGCATGACGTTTTCCAGGGCGGTCTTATGCGGGAACAGGTTGAAGCCCTGGAACACCATCCCGACCTGGACGATGCCTTGCATATGTACCTTGTGACCCAGCGCCCCTTGCGGTTCTTTTGTGCCCCGCAGAAAGGGTTGGCCTTGCAGAGTGATTTCGCCGTGATCGAGGCTTTCCAGGCCGTTCATGGTGCGGATCAGCGTGGTCTTGCCGGAACCGGATGGCCCGATGATCGACACCACCTCGCCCCAACGCACATTCAGCTCGACCCCCTTGAGCACCTCCAGTTCGCCATAGGACTTGCGCACGCCCCGCGCCTGCAACGCAAACTCGCCAGGCTCAGCCTGACCGGCCGCACGCCGGGTCGCCACCTGCCCCAGTTCAACGGGAGCTATGCGCTTGGGTTTACGCCGGGTCACGTCCAGATGGTTTTCCAGCAGCCGCAGCAGGCGACTGAACACCGTGACGATAAATACGTAGTAGAAGGCCACCGCGAACAGGGTCTCCATGACCAAGAAGTTCTGGGTGTAGAGCTGTTGGCCGACCAGCAGGATTTCCGACAGTGAAATCACCGAGACCAGCGAGGTCAGCTTGACGATGGTGATGTATTCGTTGGCCAGGGTCGGCAACGCGACGCGCAGCGCCTGAGGTACCACGATCAGTCGTTGCACACCGCGATAGCCGACGCCCAGGGCCTTGCCCGCTTCCAGTTGCCCCTTGGCCACCGCCAGCAAACCACCGCGATGGATCTCGGCGATATACGCCGCTTCACTCAGCACCAAGGCGATCAGGCCGGCCGCGTAGGGATTGGACAGCAGCGCACTGGTGGAAGGAAACGCCTGAGGCAGGTTGTAGACGAAGATCAACAGCACCAGCAACGGCAGACTGCGGAAGAACCAGATATAAAGGCTGGCCGCATCCCGCAGGAAACGCCGCTGCGACTGGCGCGCCAGGGCCAGGAAGAAACCGAAGACGATCCCCAGCAGCCAGGTTTCCAGGCTCAGTTCGACCACTGTTGCCACGGCGCGCCAAAAGTCGCCGTTCCACAACAGGCCCAAGGTGTAATGCCAATCGAATTGCATGTACGTACTCCGCGTTGCTGTGAGGTTTCCACAGCCTGGAAAGAATCGATGAATCGGCTACCGGATACCTCAGGGTGCAGAGGTGC
This sequence comes from Pseudomonas sp. 5Vm1k, assembly GCF_056161485.1. Lineage (NCBI taxonomy): Bacteria > Pseudomonadati > Pseudomonadota > Gammaproteobacteria > Pseudomonadales > Pseudomonadaceae > Pseudomonas > Pseudomonas sp. 5Vm1k. The sequence goes on along the minus strand of NZ_JBSPCZ010000011.1, from coordinate 182,706 downwards.
CCAGCGCCGCGTTGATTTCTTCGGCATTCGGTTCGTCCAGGTTGTAACGGGCGAGCAATTCACCGTAGCTGCCGTTCTGTTTGATCTGGCCGAGTGCGGTGGTCAGCTCGCCCAATAGCGCCTGGTTGCCTTTGCGCACGGCCAGGCCGATGACCACCGGGTAGATCAGTTCGTTGGAGCTGATCACCGTTTTGCCCTGCAGTTTTTGCACGGTGATCTTGGCGACGGCGGGATCTTCCATTTGCACGTCAACGGCCTTGGCCAGCAGGGCCTGGGCCGCTTCCGGCGAGGTCGGGAACTCTCGGGATTCGATCGCCGGTTTGCCCGAGGCCAGGCAGTAGTCGGTGGACACTTTGTTGAGTTTGGGCACCCAGGACGCGCCCTTGATCGAGCCCACGCGCTTGCCGCACAGGTCTTCCGGGCGCTGGGGCCGGAAGTCGCTGGCCGTGAGCACCATCAGCGAAGAACCAGTCTTCAGGTAGCTGAGAAAATCCACCTGCTTTGCGCGCTCCGGGGTGACATACAGCGCCGACGCCACCAGGTCGAAACGCTGGGCATTGACGCCCAGTATCAGGTTGGCAAACCGCGTATCGAGAAAGCGCGGCGCCAGCCCCAGCTGCTTGCCGATCAACTGCATGAAGTCAGGGTCGAAGCCGGCAGGCTGCTTTTGCTCCAGATAGGTGTAGGGCGGATAGGTCAGGTCGGAGCCAATCGACAACTCTCCCTGCTTGAGCGTGCCTACCACCTCTGCGGCAGACAGTAGCGGTGCCACACAAGCCAGGGCGACCATCAGCGCCAGGTTGCGCGTGGTTTTGCTGCCGGTCAGACCTTTTTGCATGTTCGTATCCTCGGTTGGAATGCAGTAGGGAAATGACGATTGTTCAACAATCGTCTAATCACACTATTGCGTTTACCGTGCCAACTCAGGAATTCAGGGTCTGATTGAAAGATTTTTGTCTGAGAAATGTCTTCAGGGACAGGCATGCACGCCGAAACGGTGCGATTCGTTACCGAACGCCACGCCGTGGAGCAAAAAATGGTGTTTTTTAATGCGGGTGAAAAACGCGCTGTTACCCATAGCGTGCTGCGCCCTGGAAGACTGCCGTCACCACAAAATAACCACCGATGGTCACCGGTCCGGGCCAGTCGTTATTGGCGATCTATACTCTTTAGTTCGATCTCTGTGTGTGATGCAACATGTCGACACCCGTGCGCAGCACAGCGCGCCCGTGCCAATTGCCAACGTAACCAGCCAAGAGTCCGTGCGCCGCGTCGCCCAACCTAAAACGACCGGCCATGCTCAATGATTTTTGGCTGATGGGTTATGGAGAACATCATGAAATATAAGCTTGTTTCAGGCGTTGTATTGGCGCTCGCGGCAACCATGTTAGTGCCCGGAGCCTGGGCTGCACAGGCACGTGCCTTGGCGGCGGATGGGGCTGATCATGTGGGTGCGGGGTCGGTCGCGGCGGATGGCGCGGACCGTGTCGGAGCAGGTGCGGTTGCGGCTGATGGCTCCGATCGTGTTGGCGCGGGGTCGGTCGCGGCTGATGGCTCGGATCGTGTCGGCGCGGGTGCGGTCGCGGCGGACGGCTCCGATCACGTAGGTGCCGGCGCAGTCGCAGCAGATGGCTCCGATCATGTGGGTGCAGGTGCAGTCGCAGCAGACGGCTCCGATCATGTCGGTGCCGGCGCAGTCGCAGCAGACGGCGCAGATCATGTCGGTGCCGGCGCAGTCGCGGCAGACGGCGCAGATCATGTCGGTGCTGGCGCAGTTGCGGCGGACGGCTCCGATCGTGTCGGTGCCGGAACGGTCGCAGCAGATGGCTCGGATCGGGTGGGTGCCGGCGCAGTTGCGGCAGACGGCGCGGATCGTGTCGGCGCTGGTGCAGTCGCAGCAGATGGCTCCGATCATGTGGGTGCCGGCGCAGTCGCGGCGGATGGCTCCGATCATGTCGGTGCTAGCGCAGTTGCGGCGGACGGCTCCGATCACGTAGGTGCCGGCGCAGTCGCAGCAGACGGCTCCGATCACGTAGGTGCCGGCGCAGTCGCGGCAGACGGCGCAGATCATGTTGGTGCAGGCGCAGTCGCAGCAGACGGCTCCGATCATGTCGGTGCCGGCGCAGTCGCGGCAGACGGCGCAGATCACGTCAGCGCTGCTCGTCTTGCGTATTCGCGCAGTGGAATCGGTTCGGATCGCGTAGCATCCTCGCTCATGGACGGCAGTTACTCCGACCAGTTCAACAGCCCGATCACCAATCAGTAACGCGCACTTCACTGAGGGGAATGACTGTCTATGACGACGCAAACCGAAACCGCCATCCTGGCCGGTGGCTGCTTCTGGGGCATGCAGGATCTGTTGCGACGCTACCCCGGCGTCCTGTCCACGCGGGTGGGTTATTCCGGAGGCGAGGTACCGAATGCGACCTATCGCAACCACGGTAACCACGCCGAAGCGATCGAGATCGTGTTCGACCCGGAACAGATCAGCTACCGCCAGATTCTTGAGTTTTTCTTCCAGATCCATGACCCGACGACCAAGAATCGCCAGGGCAATGATGTCGGCGCCAGCTACCGTTCTGCCCTCTTCTACCTCAGCGATGAGCAGAAACAGGTCGCCGAAGACACCGTGGCCGACGTCGAGGCTTCCGGCCTCTGGCCTGGCAAGGTGGTCACCGAAATCACCCCGGCCGGGCCGTTCTGGGAGGCGGAACCGGAACACCAGGACTACCTCGAACGCCTGCCCGATGGCTACACCTGCCACTTCATCCGTCCAGGCTGGAAACTGCCCCGGCGCGGGTAATTGCTGAAAAGAGGCGGCTCCAATGAGCCGCCTCTTTTCTGTGCGCCGGCCCCTACTCCGCCAGTTGCAACCGTACCCGGCTTCGGCGGGACAAACCTGCCTGCAAGGCAAACGCAACGATCACGGTCGATGGCGCAGAAAAACTGCTCAGGCCGCCGCCGGAAAACATCAATGCCAGCCCCAAAGCGGTGGCACCAAACCACGCCGTCAAACCCACCGGATTAAACGCAGCCACCCGTTCGAGCGCCGCCACTTCACTGCGACCGTAAAGTATCTGCGCCAACGCCACACCCACCCAGGCCACCACGAAAATCCCCTGATAGGCCAACGCCTTGAGGATGTAGGCAAACACGTCCGCGAGCATCAGCCCATACACGATCACCCCGACTGCCAGCGCCCATATCAGGTACGAACCACGCACACCAAAGCGTGCAAAGAACGCCTGCATATTCAGCGTCGCCAAGTAGTAATTGGCGGTGTTGATGCGGGTCTGCGTGGCCCAGACAAACAGCAATCCCCACAAGCCCATCAACTGCAAAATCGCCATTACCACCGAGACTTCATTCAGCGCGCCTTCGTGGGGAATGCTGCTGACCAGATAGATCCCCGCCGCGCCATTGAGCAGGAACGTCACCGCGTAAAACGGCATGCCGAAGTTCCAGCGACCGTGATACTCGGCATCTTTAGGCTTGCCGAAACGCGCATAGTCGAAGGTGAACAGCATCAACACCCAAACGCCCATGTAGGCCACAAAGCAGTCCCACCAGCCGAAAGCGCTGGGCGTTGCCGGGCCGAAATCCAGCCATTGCGGCTGATAGCCATAACGACTGATCGACAGCCCCACCGCCACCAGCAAGCCGCCCAGGTACACCGGCAGCAACACGCCGTTGAGCTTGTCCAGCCAGTGCTGCACGCTGCCCAGAATCATCGGCACGCTGTACAGCACCACGATGAGTGCGGCCAGTGGATAGACCAGCTCCGGGTACAAGTGATTGAGCGCCACGGCAATGACCGAACCTTCGAACACCGCGTAATAGATCGCGGTCGAGAAGAAGATCAACGTCGCCAGGCACGCGCCGGTGCTGCCGAACAACAACCGTGAAAACAACGCCACCGACAAGCCGCTGCGGATCGCGAAGCGGCTGAGCACGCTGTTGACCAGACCGTAGCTGATCACCGACAGGACCATGCCGATCAGTGCGTTGCGAGCACCGAACGACAACGCCAGGGAAGCGCCCACCACGATGTAGAACATCGCACTGCACACCGCCCACCAAGCCATGGTCAGAGACAGTCGGCCCATGCGCGCTTCGGTTGGAACGGGATGGTTGGCCGGGTCTTGCCCGGTTTGACTCGATTGCGATAAAGCAGCCATATGCGTGAACTCCAGAACCAGTCAAAGGTTGAAGCGCGGGCAGCCGTCACCGCACCGAAGTGCGGCGCTGGCTTACCGTTTGGCATGGCCCGCGCGATGCGGCGGGCAGAATCAGGAAGGGAACAGCTTGCTCAGGCAGCTGAGTTTTTTCTTATAGGAGCGTCGCGCTTCCAGCGCCTCTTCGAGGGTGACCGCCACAAAGCGGGCCTTCTGGTTGGGTTGCATCTGGCCGATCAAATCGAGGTCGGCGCTGATCACCGTGCCGATCATCGCGTAGCCACCGCCGGACACCGCATCGCGGTGCAGCACGATAGGTTCGAGCCCGGCCGGGACCTGGATCGAGCCGATCGGGTAGCAACTGTCGACAATGTTCGACGGATCGGAACCGGCGCCGAATGGCTGCTCACGGGGTTGAAAACTCAGTGCGCTGCCGCCCTTGAAGCGATAGCCGATACGGTCCGCTTCCGAACCGACGGTCCAGGGTTCGGCAAAGAAACTGCGAGCCGCCGATTCGGTCAAGCGGTGGTAATACAGCCCCGGCACTACCCGCAGGGTGATTTCGCCACCCAGCGACTGCCGCAACGCCATGGGCAAACTGGCCCCGGCGCGGCTCTTGCCGCTGGCAATGCCCACCGGCAATTCGTCACCAGCCACCAGCCTGCGCCCCTGAAAACCGCCGAGCGCGCCCAGCGCGTAAGTGGAACGACTGCCGAGCACCACCGGCACATCAATGCCACCGGCCACCGCCACATAGGCGCGAGCCCCTGCCTTGGGAAAATCAAAGCGCAGCACCTGCCCGGCCTGCACCGTGAACGCAGTGTCATGGTGCATTTCCACGCCATCGACCCGTGGCGTCATGTGCGCGCCACAGACCGCCACCAGCGCATCCTGCTGAAATTCCAGCTCCGGACCGAGCAGCGTGCATTCCAGCGCCGCCGCCCCTGCCGGGTTGCCGACCAGTTGATTGGCCGCGCTCAAAGCATATTGATCAAGCGCGCCGGAAGGCGGAATGCCCAAGTGGTAATACCCTTCACGCCCCAGGTCCTGTACCGAAGTGGCGAGACCGGGTTTGAGTACCTTGATCATGCCAACACCTCCTGCAACGACTTGGGATAGCCAACGGGATCGGCCAGAAACGCGTCCAGCGAAAATTCCACCGGGCGAATCCGCAGATCAAAGCGCCCTGCTTCCACTTCGGCCACTGCGTGGTCATAGGCTTCACGGTCCATCGGTTTGAACTGCACGATGTCGCCCGGACGGAAAAACACCATGTGTTCTTTCAGGTACGCGAGGTTCTGTTGCGGGTCGTAAATCGGCGCGGGCGTGACGCCAAACATCTGATAACCACCAGCACCGCGCACCGAGTAGATGCAGCCAAAGCAACCGCCATGACCCAGGGTCAATTTCGGTGTGTCGGTGCGTGGGCGAAGGTACTTGGGCACCTGCAACTGACGCTCACGCTCGACCATCTGGAACATGAACGGCAACCCGGCGACGAAACCGACCATTGAGACAAACCATGGCGCGCCACTGTGGGCAGCGATGAACGCCTCGACATCCGCCAGGCCGTTGATCCGCGCGGCGTATTCCAGATCCGTGGCGCTCGGGTCCTGATGACGGTCGCGAAAACGCATCAGGGTTTCGTGGGTCCAGGGGTCGTTGTAGAGCACCGGAATCTCGATGATCCGCGTCTGCAAAGTGCGCTCGGCGACTGCTCCGACCTCGGCGATTTTTACCGCTTCGAGCAAGGTGTGAGGGGCGATGCGATCCGGGTCGAAACGAATCTGGAATGAGGCGTTGGCCAGGCATATGTCGAGCACGCCATCCAGCGCCAGCCGCTCCACGGCTCGGGTAACGGCCAGGCCCTTGAAGAACGCGTCCAGGGACATGCTGTCGCTGACTTCGGCAAACAAATGCTCATCGGCGCCAAAGCTGTAGCGGATTGGCGTGCTCATGCTTCACCTCCGCTGCGGCGTTCGGCCAGCCAGGTTTCCAGGGTGCCAGTGTGGAAGTCGGCACTGTGCAGCCACGGTTGCTCCAGCAGCTCGCCGTGCAGCGCCAAAGTGCTGGCCATGCCGACAAGCGTGGTCTGTTCCACCGCAACCCGCGCCCGGGCCAAAGCTTCGGCACGATCAGCGCCATGCACAATCAGCTTGGCCAGCAGCGAATCATAGTACGGCGGCACGCGGTAGCCTTGATACAGATGCGTATCGACGCGAATGCCTTCACCTTGTGGCCAGATCAGTTCCTCGACCAGGCCCGGGCTGGGGAAGAAATCCCGTGCCGGGTCTTCGGCGTTCAAACGCATTTGCAACGCGGCGCCGTTGAGTCGGATATCGCTCTGTTTGAAACCCAACGGCTCGCCGCCCGCAATGCGCAACATGGCCTGGACCAGGTCGATACCGGTGATCAGTTCGCTGACCGGATGCTCCACCTGAATCCGCGTGTTCATCTCGATAAAGAAGAACTCGCCGGTAGCGTCGTCATACAGGTATTCCAGGGTTCCTGCGCCCTTGTAGCCAAGGGCTTCGGTCAGGCGCACGGCGCTGGTGCAGAGTGTTTCCCGCTGCTGCCGGCTGAGGACTGGCGACGGTGCTTCTTCGAAAATTTTCTGCCGGCGACGTTGCAGCGAGCACTCGCGTTCGAACAAATGCACGGCATGCTGACCGTCACCCAACACCTGCACTTCAATGTGCCGGGCCTTGCTGATAAACCGCTCCAGGTACACCGCACCATTGCCGAACGCCGCCTGGGCTTCGCGTTGAGAACGGGGAAACTCTTCAGTCAGTTGCTGGGCGTTTTCCGCCAGTCGAATGCCGCGCCCGCCGCCACCGGCCGAGGCTTTGATCAACAGTGGAAAGCCAACGGTTTCGGCTGCCTTGAGCGCAGACTCGACGTCGAACAGCTCACCGGGTGAACCCGGCACCACCGGTACGCCTGCCGCTTGCGCAGTACGCCGGGCCTCGGCTTTATCACCCATGCGCCGGATCGTATCTGGGCTGGGGCCGACGAAAATGGCACCGGCGGCGATGACCGCTTCGGCGAAATCCGCATTTTCGGAGAGGAAGCCATAGCCAGGGTGTACCGCGTTGGCGTCAGTGGCTTTCAAGGCGCCAAGCAACGCTTCGACGTTGAGGTAACTTTTATCGGCGCGGGCCGGGCCGAGGATGTGCACCTCATCAGCCATGCGCGCGGCCTGGGAGTCGACGTCCGCTTCGCTGCACGCAGCCACGGTGGGAATTCCCAGCTCTTTGGCTGCACGAATAATCCGCACGGCAATCTCGCCCCGATTGGCGATCAGTAATTTACGAATACCTTGAGTCATGATCGCGCCCTCACTCCTCGTCGAGTGTTGCGATGACCTGACCCGGCTCCACCGGATCACCGTCTTCCACCAGAAATGCGCCAAGGCGACCGGCCGTCCCGGCGGTCAGTTCGGAAAACTGCTTCATGACTTCGATCAGGCCAATGACCGTGTCGGCGCCGACGTGCGCGCCGACCTCGACGAAATTCGCCGATTCAGGGGTGGCTTTGCGGTAGAAGGTCCCGGGTAACGGGGTGATGACAGTGTGTTCGGCCATGTCTGTTCCTCTTGGAATAGTTGTAGAAAGGCAGGCAAAAATGAATCGGTGTGCAAACCCTGGCGTCTGTGTGCCCGGTGTTCTGGTGTGGTATCAGCGGGGTGCGCGCACCTTGATCCCGGCGCTATCGAGCGCACTGCGCGTGGCTTCGACCAACGCCAGGGCCCCCGGGGTATCGCTGTGCAAACAGATGGAGTCGAATTCGATGGCCAGGTCTTCACCCTCGACCGTGCGCACGACGCCTTCCTGGCAGGCGCGCAACACTCGCGCGGCCACCTGCGCCGGGTCGTAAGCGCGCACGTTGCGGGTGAAGACGATGGAGCCGCTGAGGTCGTATTCACGGTCGGCGTAGAACTCGCGGATCACCGGTTGGCCGAGTTCTTTGGCAACGCGCCAGATCACTGAGTCGGGCATGCAATACAGCAGCAGTTCAGGCTCCAGACGCTGAAGGTTTTCCACCAGAAGACGGGCCGCCTCCTCATCACGGGCCAGGTGCATGTAGAGCGCGCCGTGGGGCTTGATGTGTTGCAGCGCCACGCCCTGAACCCTGGCGAGTTCACGCAGTGCACCCAGCTGATACAGCATGTCGTCGACCAGTTCCTGGGCCGGTGCATTGATGTGCCGGCGGCCAAAACCGACCAGGTCGCGAAACCCTGGATGCGCGCCGATGGCCACGCCCAGGCGCTTCGCCTGCTCGACGGTACGGCGCATGGTGCTGGGATCGCCAGCATGAAAACCGGTGGCGATATTGGCCGAACTGATAAAGGCCATCAGCTCATTGTCGACGCCATCGCCGATGGTCCATGGACCAAAACCTTCGCCCATGTCCGAGTTGAAATCTACTGCCTGCATGACGCTTGCTCCCGACGCTTGTGACTTCATGCAGGCCACGTTAGATTCCCCTTTACCCCTTGGGAAGATCTATTAACAGATAAGGTATCTTCTGAAAAACAGATACCTCATTGTCCGGAGTGCTCATGTCCTTGACCTTGCGCCAAGTCCGCTATTTCGTCGCCACCGCCGAGATCGGGCAAATCTCCCAAGCGGCGATCCACTTGAATATTTCCCAGTCCGCGGTGACCACGGCGATCAAGGAACTGGAGGCGATTCTCGGCACGCTGTTGTTCCAGCGCTCGGCTCAGGGCATGAGCCTGACCGATGCCGGGCGGCACTTTCTCAATCGGGCCTACGTGATTTTGCGCAGCGTCGATGACGCACTGAACAGCCCGTTGCCTGACATCCGCGCCAGTGGTCTGTTACGCCTGGCCGCGAGCTATACGGTGATCGGCTACTTCCTGCCGCACCATCTGCAACGACTGGAACACTGGCATCCGGATGTGGCCATCGAAGTTCACGAACAGGAAAGGACGGCCATCGAACAAGGCTTGCTGGAAGGTCGATTCGACATGGCGGTGGTGCTCACCGCGAACCTCACTCACCCGGACATCGTTTCGGAAATTCTCTTCAACTCCGAACGCCGGTTATGGCTGCCCAGTCATCATCCGCTGTGCGAACGTTCAGCCGTCAGCCTCGCCGATGTCGCGAAGGAACCTTACATCCTGCTGACCGTGGACGAAGCCGAACAAAGCGCCATGCGCTACTGGGAAAACGCACACCAACAGCCAAACGTGCGGGTGCGCACCAGTTCCGTCGAAGCGGTGCGCAGCATGGTCGCCAATGGCAGCGGCGTGGCGATTCTTTCGGACCTGGTGCACCGCCCCTGGTCGCTGGAAGGCAAACGCATCGAAACCCTGACCGTCACCGACAAGGTGACGCCCATGAGCGTCGGCCTGGCGTGGCATCGCGAGCGCGAATTCAGCCCGGCGATGCAGGCGTTTCGTAACTACTTCCACGATGCTTTTTTGGCGCCGCAGCAGCTTTCTGCGCGGCGTTGAATGTGACGCAAGTTGTGCCTGTTTTTTGTGCGCTGATGATGTGGGCTTGGGGTCGACAACCCCGGCAACCCGGCTAGCCAATCGGCTGCATCGTCCGACACTTGGGAAACGTGCTGCACCCCCAAAACTGTTGGCCCATTTTAGGGCCGCTTTTGAATGTACGAACCACCAGCTCACTGCCGCAGCGCGGGCATTGGCGCAACGCCGATGGATCGCTGCGCTGCTTGAGACGTTGCACATGCTCACGCTGGGTCGCGAACGTCGGTGCTCGGCGGCCGGTTTGCAAGGCCTGCAACATCACGGTCACCTGCGCCTCGCTGAACACCGGTTGCTGGAAGGATTTGATGTAGCGAATGAAGCGCATGCCTTGGATAACATTGGCGGGCATTTCGGTCTTGAAGGTGCTGCCGCCAACGAAAGCAATGACCGAATGCAGATGCTCGGGCCCAACACCCAACGCGACTTCCAATGCCTTCAAGTGCTTGTAGTTCTGCCGCATCGGGTTTTGGAATTTGGAACGCCGTTTGTAAATTTGTTGCGTCCACTGCGCCTGATGTTCACCGCCGAAGATCCAGCCGCGCATGTTCTTGGTCTCCAGCACGAAGATGCCGAAGGGCGACAAGAACACATGATCGATCTGGGTGGTGCCGTCCGGGGTGTCCAGCGTCACGTTATGCAGGCGCCGATAGACGTGACGATCCAACCGATAGTGTGCGAAAAAACCTACTAGCCGCTCACCGAACCAGCCCTTGAACCGTCGCGTTTTCAGCAGCGACGCCAACAGCAGCAGCGGGAGTAGCCATATCAGCTTGTCGAATAACGGTTGCAAGATAGCGAGCGTGTTCACATGCAGTCCTTTGCGGTGTGGGGGATGACGCTCGTTGTCTTATCCGGCGGCAATCACTCGCGCAGCGCCGCCGGATAACACAACAGACTCAGACTCAGCCCTTCGCCGCCATCGCCGTGACTTCCACACGCATGCCTTCCACCGCCAAAGCAGCCACGCCGACCGCGGCGCGAACCGGCCAGGGCTTGGCGAAGAAGCGCTGATACACCTCGTTGAACGCGGCGCGGTCGGCCATGTCGGTGAGGTAGATGGTCAGGTGCAAGACCCGATCCATAGAACTTCCGGCACCCTCCAGCGCCACTTTCAGCGCCTGCAAGGTGCATTCACTCTGCTCGACAATCCCGCCCAGCTCCAGGCTGCCGTCGGCACGCGTGGGGATCTGCGTGGAAACCAGCAGGCCGCCGAAACCGGCGACGTCGGAGGAAATGGAGTCCGCGTCTGGGTCGGGGATGAAGGTGATGTCTTGGTTTGCCATTGAGGATCTCTTGAAAGTGGGTCGTGTATCGGGCGGCCAGTTTACAGCGCCATCGTCGGGCTGTTCGAGCATTGATCCGGAAACGCCGATTTACCGCTCGTCGGCGAGGCCCCAAATTCCCTGTTGACACACCTCTGCATCTGGAGGAATATTATTCCATCGGATGCGATATAAACGCACACGATAACAAAATCACCCCTAATGCAATTTTGAGGATTCATCCCATGAGCAAGATCGAAAAAGTCCTGGCCAGCGGCAAAACCCACACCACCCTGAGCAGCGCTGGCACCACCGCCCGTGGCCATAACGGCAGCGTCGACATCCAGCTCTCTTCGCCCGGCAGTACCCAACCGGCCCACGTGTTCACTGCCATCCAACCGCACCCGACCGCCGAGCAACTGTTCTCCGGCGCCTGGTCTGCCTGCTTCATCGCCGCTGTCGGCCTCGCCGCCAAGCAACTGAATGTCGAGTTGCCGGCCGATCACGCTGTCGACATCGAAGTCGATCTGGGCCAGACCGGCCAGGCCTACTTCCTCCAGGCTCGCTTGACCCTGCGCGTGCCAGGTTTGTCAGAAGACACCGCCAACGCACTGGTGCACGCCGCCGACAGCATCTGCCCGTACTCGAAAGCGATCAAAGGCAACATCGACGTAGCCCTGAACGTACTCACGGCGTGATGCCTTGAGCAGCTTGGATAACAACTGACATCTTAAAAGCTCCCTATATGTCGCATGCGATACAAGCGCATGCGAACACAACCACCGAGACGTTGAGAACTCACCATGAGCAAGATTGAAAAAGTACTGGCCACCGGCAAAACCCACACCACCCTGAGCAGCGCTGGCAGCACCGCCCGTGGCCATAACGGCAACGTCGACATCCAGCTCTCGTCGCCCGGCAACGCGAAACCGGCACACGTGTTCGCAGGCACTCAACCGCACCCGGCCGCCGAGCAACTGTTCGCCGGCGCGTGGTCAGCCTGCTACACCGCTGCCGTCGGCCTGGTGGCTGGTGAAATGAATGTGGTGTTGCCGTCGGACTTCTCCGTGGATATCGAAGTCGACCTGGGTCAGACCGGCCCGGCCTACTTCCTCCAGGCGCGGTTGACGCTGCGGGTGCCAGGCCTGGCACACGACGTGGCAACAACACTGGCGCACACCGCCGACCAAATCTGCCCGTACTCGAAAGCAACGCGAGGCAACATCGACGTGGCCCTGAACGTTCTCACCGCGTAATACCTCGTGTGGCCGGTTCGACGCTGCCCTGCTCGTCGAACCGATCGCCCACCGCTGACGTTCGCGCTAAATTTGAGCATTTCCGACACCATCGCACACGATGTATATTTCACGCATTCAAGCCATAAAACTGGCCAAAGAGGATGCACATGGAACCCACCGACAAATTTAACCCCGCCGATCTGAAACTCTCCGACTTCCTGTGTTTCGCGGTCTATTCCACCAACCTGGCGTTCGGCAAAGCCTACAAACCGGTGCTCGAACGAGTCGGGCTGACCTACACGCAATACATCACTATTGTTGCGCTGTGGGAGGCAGACAATCAGACCGTCGGCAGCCTCGGTGAAAAGCTGTTTCTGGAATCGAACACCCTCACCCCCATCCTGAAGAAGCTCGAAGCCATGGGCTACCTCCAGCGCCAACGCGATCCCGAGGACGAGCGCCAAGTGCGGATCAACCTGACGCAGGCCGGTCACGATTTACGCAAGGACCAGCCGCAATTGGGCGCCGATACCACGGGCCTGACGCAGGACGAGTTCACGCAATTGCAGAAAGCGATCGTGCGGTTGCGCAGCAATGTCATCAAATCGACGAAAGACGGGGAATGACCACTCACCACCCTGCCCTGACCGCCCGCGAGGTCTGTCAGGTATTGCGCGATGCCGCCCTGGGCATTCGCCCTCTGCTGCGCCTCGACGCACCCGGTGCGACTGGCCACATGAACATCGATATCGAGGGTTGGCGCCTGACCCTCGACCTTGATGGTAACCATCTGCGGCACTGCCAAAGCTGCAAGACCCCGGACGGTCGCGAGGGTGTGCTCGATACCTGGCAACGTTACGGCACCGACCCGGTGAGTTTGCTCAGTACTTGGGAGTTGGCGCAAATTGAGCGGTTGTTGATCGAGGCTCGAGACTGAACAGCCGATGCGGGGCGAGTTTTCAGGTGGTGGGTATCAGTTGATGACAGCTTCTTTCGGGCCGCTTGCAATCAAGCTGGCGCCGCAGGCGGTTTTCATATTCCCTTGCATAGCGGACAGCTGACTTTATGGCCAACGCCGGCCATTGATTTACCTTAAGGTCGGCGCTGCTCTGTCACCTGCCCCCACGCCTTGTACTGTGCGGTCAAGGCCATGTTGCCTTGTGGATCGGTCAGCTCCTGCGGTGTGCCCAGGTGATCGCACTGATACCAGGCCAGCGCATCAAACGCTGAGGCCGTGGCCTTGTGATTCCACAACGGATCGTCGTCGAGGCTGTACTCGCCGCTGTGATCCGGTTGGCCCAGCAGATTGATCGGTGCGTGGCGCACGGCTTGGGCGACCGGGACGAAGCAGCCGGGTTCGAAGAGGTAGTGAACGGTGCAGCCGGGGGCACCATCGGTTTGCGCACTTGGCTGTAAGCCTTTAACGGCGTGGCTTACAGCGAATTATCCGAAGAGAAATCCAATACAAGTGCGCAACTTTTTGCGCACTTCCAAAAAAACAATCACGCCATGAACCAGATTCAAAACCCGCAGTCTTAGACCTGCCCTGAAATGTGCTCGCCCACCCAGGTGGCAAGCGCAGCCTCAGTCCCATGGTCGTATTTCCTCAGAGCCGTTCGCCCCATGCGCCACCCCTTCGTGTCCTTTCGCGTTGTTTCGCTCGGCCTTGTTTCATTGTTTCCCCTGTTCGCGCTGCCCGCCCATGCCAGTGAAGAACGGCAACTGGTGTCGGACATCAACGACTTCCGCGCCCACCCCCGTCGCTGTTCGATACGTCCGGTCCAAGCCTTGAAGCCCCTGGCGCTGAAGTCGAACCTGGCCTTGCCGGTCGGTTATGGCGGTGCGTTGCGCGAAGGGTTGAAGCAGAACGGTTATCAAGCGGTGACCGTGCGGACCATCCGCCTGGTCGGCGCGCAAGATGCCGAAGACGCCTTCGACATGCTGCAGAACAACTACTGCGGCGCGCTGCTCGATGCGCAGTACGCCGACATCGGCATCAGTCGCGCCCGCAGCGAATGGCAAGTGGTACTGGCGCGGCCGGTGCTCGACAGTCAGATGAGCGACAGCCGAGCAGCGAGCAAAACGTTGCTGGCCGAGGTCAACGCGGCACGGGCGAGACCACGCATGTGTGGTCGTCAGCGCTTCGCCGCCGCTCGGCCACTGAGCTGGAATGCCGCGCTGGGTGCCGCCGCACAGGGCCACAGCAAGGCCATGGCCTACGGCAATTACTTCGCGCATCAGGACCCGGACGGCGAAATGCCCGCAGACCGTGCCAGGGCCGCCGGCTACCGTGGCCGGCAGATTGGCGAGAACATCGCCGCCGGCCAGGGCTCACCAAGCAAGGCGATGGCCGGCTGGCTCGCCAGCCCCGGACACTGCGCCAACCTGATGAACCCGATGTTCACCCAGGTCGGCGCAGCCTTTGCCACGGATGCGCGCAGCGACGAGGGCGTTTACTGGACGATGCTGTTCGGGGCCAAGTAAGTGAGGGTCGCGGACCGTCTACCGATTTAGGTAGAGTGAGGCCCTTGCGCAACGCCTGCACACGGGGAATCAGCATGATCAGTCTTTCAGTCCTTGTCCTGGGCGGTCGCAACGGATGACTCAACCCGCCTCCCAACTGCCCACCGTCGCATCCGGCAAACTCACCCCCCGCGAACTGCGCGGGCTGGTGGCGATTCTGGTGTCGATTGCCCTGGCGGTACTCGACACCGCCATCGCCAACACGGCGCTGCCCACCATTGCGGCGGACCTTAACGCCTCCCCCGCCGCGTCGGTCTGGATCATCAACGCCTATCAACTGGCGGCCGTGGCCACGTTACTGCCGTTTGCCGCGCTGGGCGGGATCATCGGGCACCGCAAAGTGTTCCTCGGCGGCATCATCCTGTTCGTGGTGGCGTCGGGGTTGTGTGCGCTGGCGTGGTCGCTGCCGACCCTGACCGTGGCCCGCGTCCTCCAAGGCGTCGGGGCCAGTGCGATCATGAGCGTGAATGCCGCGTTGATCGGTATGATCTTCCCGCCGGAACGCATGGGCCGCGGCCTTGGGTTGAACGCGCTGGTGGTCGGCACCTGCTTCGCCGCCGGCCCGACTATCGCCTCGCTGGTGCTGTCGGTGGCCAATTGGCCCTGGCTGTTTGCGATCAACCTGCCCCTGGGTTTGTTCGCCCTGACCTTCGCCTGGAGTTCCTTGCCGGCCAGCCAACCCAAAGCCGTAGTGTTTGACCGGTTGACCGCCGTGCTCAATGTCATCACTTTCGGTGCGCTGATTTTCGCGCTGAGCCAGGCCGCACAGTTGGGCTCGATGAGCAGCGTGTTGATCGCCCTGGCGGTGTTCCTGGTCGCAGGCGCTTTTATGCTGCGCCGCGAAGCCGGGCATCCGGCGCCGATGTTCCCCCTCGACCTGCTCAAGCGCCCGATGTTTGCCCTCTCCACGCTCACTGCGTTCTGTTCCTTCGCTACGCAAGGCCTGGCGTTCGTCTCGTTGCCCTTCTTCTTCGAAACGACCCTGGGACGCGACCCGATCCAGACCGGTTTTCTGATGACGCCATGGTCCATCGTCGTAGCGCTCATCGCGCCCTTTGCCGGGCGTCTGTCCGACACCTATCCGCCCGGTCTGCTGGGAGGGATTGGCTTAGCCATTCTCAGCGCGGGCATGGTGTCCCTGGCGATCATGCCGAGTGATCCGAGCGCCATCGGGATCGTGATTCGCATGATCATCTGTGGCATCGGCTTCGGATTCTTCCAGGCCCCCAACCAGAAAGCCCTAATGACCAGCGCGCCCAGGGAACGCAGCAGCGGCGCCAGCGGCACCATCGCCATGGCCCGACTGATCGGCCAGGCGACTGGCGCGGCGTTGGTGGCGTTGAGCTTCGGGATGTCAGGCACCCATGGCCCGGTGTTGGCGCTGAGCATTGGTGCGGGATTTGCGGCGGTGGGTAGTGTGGCGAGTGCGTTGCGGTTGGTGGCGCGTCAGGCATAACACTGAACCTGTGGCGAGGGGGTTTACCCCCGTTGGACTGCGCAGCAGTCCCCTTAAAAGCGGGGGCCGCTTCGCGACCCAACGGGGGTAAACCCCCTCGCCACAGTAAGTTTGCTCGCCATAGGTTAACGACGGAGTTAACGAGCCGCCCACGCATTAAAGCGCTCTTCCAGCTCCTCGCCATGATCCACCCAGAATTCCGCATCCACCGCCCGGGCCTTGGCCATGTTGGCGTCAGCCGTCGGTAATTGCTGCTGCACTTGCTGAGGCAGCAGTGCCAGCGCCTGGCGGTGAACCGGGCCGTAAGGGATGTTTTCCGAGAACACTTTCTGGGTCTGCGGCTGGCTGGCAAACGCGATGAATCGTTCGGCCAGGGCCTTGTTCGGCGTGCCTTTGACCACGGCCCAGTATTCCGGGTCGTAGAGGCTTTGCGGCCAGACGATGCTCAGGTTCATGCCCTCTTTCTGCGCCGAGGCGATGCGGCCGTTGTAGGCGGCGCTCATCACCACGTCACCGGCAATCAGCCACTGCGCCGGTTGAGCGCCAGCCTCCCACCACTGGATGTTCGACTTGATCTTGTCGAGCTTGGCAAAGGCGCGGCTCACACCTTCGGGCGTGTTCAGCACTTTGTAGAGTTGATCCGGCGCGACGCCATCGGCCAGCAGGGCGATTTCCAGGGTGTACTTCGCGCCTTTGCGCAGGCCGCGCTTGCCCGGGAAGTCGTTGACGTTCCAGAAATCCGCCCACGAGGACGGCGTCTTGGTCAGCTTGTTCTGGTCGAACGCCATGACCATCGACCAGACGTAAGTGGCCACGCCGCATTCGGTAAACGTCCCCGGCACGAACTGGCTCTGGTCGCCAAAACTGGCCGGGTCGAGCTTCTCGAATAAACCGGCATCACAGCCCCGCAACAGCTCCGGACTTTCGACCTCGACCACGTCCCAACTGGTATGGCCGACATCGACCATCGCCTTGATTTTCGACAACTCGCCATTGTATTCACCGGCGACGATGCGTCCGGCACCGCTGGCGTTGAAGGGTTGGAAGTAGGCCTTGTCCTGGGCCTGCTTGGTGACGCCGCCAAATGAAATGACGGTCAAATCCTGCGGCGCGGCGAACACGCCAGTGCACAACAGGGCCAGGGAAAAAGGGATACATGTACGTAAGGTTAAAGACATGGAACGCTCCCGCAGCTGTTTTTTTAAAATTAGGGTAAAGCCGGGCAGTGCTGGCCAGAGACCAATAACAGTTCCATCGTGCTGGCCTCATGGGACCTACATCGTTATGAGCAACGGCCTTCATCCGGGAGAGCCGAACCACGCTGGGTGTGGCTCGATAGTGCGACATCCCTCTGCAGAGGAAAATTATTAAAAATATGCTGAGGAGCGATAAAAAAGCTCGTTAGCGGGTGATCCGACTGACGGTATTCAGCACCTCCTCATTCGGCTGAAACCCTCAGGCAAGACGCCTGCGAACAATAGGCCACGAATCAATCGAGGCTTTTTTTACGCCCCATTTTGACATGTTTATTTTCACTGTATTGATTTATGAAATTTTACGTGTCATTTATAGCCACACCAAAACCACCCGAACCGCCCCTCCAAGGAGTCAACAATATGAACAAGACAGCATTCCTAGGCGCCCTGGCCCTGTGCGCCGCAAGCTTCATGGCCCACGCCGACGAAGACAGCCTGCGCATCGGTATAGAAGCCGCTTACCCACCCTTCTCCTACAAAACTCCGGAGGGCAACGTCAGTGGTTTCGACTACGACATCGGCAATGCGCTGTGCGAAGAAATGAAGGTCAAATGCGAGTGGGTGATTCAGGAGTTCGACGGCATGATCCCGTCGCTCAAAGTGCGCAAGATCGATGCGGTGCTGTCGTCGATGTCGATCACCGAAGACCGCATGAAGTCGGTCGACTTCAGCAAAAAGTACTACCACACGCCGGGCAAGTTCGCGATGAAGACCGGCAACGTGATAAACGACCCACTGGTGGATCTCAAGGGCAAGAAAGTCGGGGTGCAACGCTCTTCGACCTACGACCGTTTCGCCACCGAGCAACTTGAAAAAGCCGGGGTTAACGTTGTGCGCTACGGCTCACAGAACGAAGCGTTCCTCGACCTCGCCTCGGGTCGTCTGGACGCCACCCTCGCCGACATCGTCAATACCGACGAGAGCTTTATCAAAACCCCGGCAGGCAACGGTTTTGCCCTGGTCGGGCCGGACATCAACGACCCGAAATACTTCGGTCGTGGCGCCGGGATCGCAGTGCGCAAAGGTGACAGCGTGACCGTTGCGCGCCTCAACACCGCGATTGACGCGATCCGCAGCAACGGCAAGTACCAGCAAGTCATGGCCAAGTACTTCGCGTTCGATATCTACGGCGAGTAACCCCCCTATCCGACACCCCGGCGCCGGCCCTTGCGGGCGCTGATTTGGGCATTGTCTCGCGCGTTTTTTGAGGAACTTCATCATGCTTCACGGCTACGGATCGAGCATTCTCGATGGCGCCTGGCTGACCATCAACCTGGCTTTGACCTCCATGGCCATGGCGATTGCCCTCGGCCTGATCGGTGCAGCGTTTCGCTTGTCGCCGCTCAAATGGCTGGCCATGCTCGGCGAAAGCTACACCACCCTGATTCGCGGCATTCCCGACCTGGTGCTGATCCTGCTGATCTTCTACGGCGGCCAGGATCTGGTGAACCGCATCGCCCTCGCGCTCGGTTACACCCACTACATCGACATCAATCCTTTCATCGCCGGCGTCTGCACCATGGGCTTCATTTTTGGTGCCTATCTCTCGGAGACCTTTCGCGGTGCCTTCATGGCGATTCCCAAAGGTCAGGCCGAAGCCGGCATGGCGTATGGCATGAGCGGCGCGCAAGTGTTCTGGCGAATCCTGGTGCCGCAGATGATCCGTTTCGCCATTCCGGGGTTCACCAACAACTGGTTGGTGTTGACCAAATCCACCGCACTGATTTCGGTGATCGGCCTGCAGGACATGATGTTCAAGGCCAAGAACGCCGCGGACGCGACCCATGAGCCGTTCACCTTTTTCCTCGCGGTGGCGGCGCTGTACCTGATGCTCACCAGCCTGTCGTTGCTGGTGCTGCGCTATCTGGAAAAACACTATTCGGTCGGCATCAAAGCCGCCGAATTGTGATCGGGAGCTATCCAAGATGCTCGACTACAACCTGATCTGGGAAAACCTGCCGCTGTATTTCAGCGGTGCCCTGTTGACCCTCAAAGTGCTGCTGATTTCCCTGGCGTTCGGCCTGGTGCTGGCGATCCCATTAGCGCTGATGCGCGTGTCCCGCTCGCCGCTGATCAACTTCCCGGCGTGGCTCTACACCTACGTGATTCGCGGCACGCCGATGCTGGTGCAATTGTTCCTGATCTATTACGGCCTGGCGCAGTTCGCTGCGGTGCGTGAAAGCGCGCTCTGGCCGTACCTCTCCAGTGCAACTTTCTGCGCCTGCCTGGCCTTTGCGATCAACACCAGTGCCTACAGCGCGGAACTGCTGGCCGGCAGCCTGAAATCCACGGCCCACGGCGAGATCGAAGCGGCCAAGGCCATGGGCATGTCGCGCTTCACTTTGTACCGACGAATCCTGCTGCCGTCGGCCCTGCGCCGGGCGTTACCGCAGTACAGCAACGAAGTGCTGATGATGCTGCAAACCACCAGCCTCGCATCGATCGTCACTCTGGTGGACATCACTGGCGCCGCGCGGACAGTCAGTTCGCGGTTCTACCTGCCGTTCGAGGCGTTCATCACCGCCGGCCTGATCTACCTGGCCCTGACCTTCATTCTGGTGCGTCTGTTCAAGCTGGCCGAGCGCCGTTGGCTGGCATACCTGGCACCGCGCAAGCACTAAGGAGCGTTTATGGAACACATTGAATACCTGTTGCCGTGGAGTGCTTCTGGCACGGAACGGCGCCTGTCGCTGTTTCGCTTTGGCAGTGGATCGCGCAAGGCATACATCCAGGCCTCGTTGCATGCCGATGAGTTGCCAGGCATGCGTGTGGCGGTGGAGCTCAAGCGCCGCTTGCGGGTGCTGGAAGAACAAGGTCGGCTGAACGGGACAATCGAGTTGGTGCCAATGGCCAATCCGATCGGCATCGCCCAGATGTTCCAGGCCACCCACCAAGGTCGCTTCGAATTCAACAGTGGCAAGAATTTTAACCGCGACTTCCCCGAACTGACCGAAGCCGTCGCCGCGCTGGTGAACGGTCAACTGGGCGACGACGCCGACGTCAACACCGCGCTGATCCGCCGCGCCATGACCGATGTCCTCGCCGACATGCCGCCCGCGACGTCAGAACTCGATGGCCTGCGCCGACTGCTGCTGGAGCATGCGTGTGACGCCGATGTGGTGCTGGACCTGCACTGCGATTTCGAGTCGATCATGTTGCTTTACGCCATGCCGCAAAACTGGCCGCGCCTGCGTTCATTGGCCGCCCGACTCGGTGCCGGCGCCGCGTTGCTCGCTGAAGATGCCGGCGGCAGTGCCTTCGACGAAGCCTGCGCGTTTCCCTGGTTACGCTTGGCCGAGCTGTTTCCCGAAGCCAACATAGCGCTGGCGTGTGCCGCTACCACCATCGAACTGCGGGGCATGGCCGACACCGAGCGCGAGCAATGCATCGACAGCGCCGAAGCCATTCTCGGTTACCTCGCCGAACAAGGTCTGATCAGCGGTGACTGGCCGGACGCGCCACCGAGTTGCTGTGAAGCAACACCGTTTGCCGGCGCGCAGTACGCCTATGCGCCACACCCCGGCGTGGTGAGTTTTCTGCAACCACTGGGCGCGCGGGTCCGGGTCGGCGATCCACTGTTTGAAGTGCTGGATCCGCTGACCGATCGCCACAGCATCGTGCGCGCCAGCACCGACGGCATCCTTTATGCCCGGGAGCGTCTGCGCTTTGCCCAACCCGGTTTGTGGCTGGCCAAAGTCGCCGGCACCCGCCTTATTCGCCAGGGTCGCTTGCTCAGCGACTGATGCCAGAAGAGTGAACAGCATGTACAAACTTGAAATCCAGAACCTGCACAAAAGCTACGGCAGCCACGAAGTGCTTAAGGGCGTGTCCTTGGAAGCGAAGGCCGGCGATGTGATCAGCATCATCGGCTCCAGCGGCTCCGGCAAAAGCACCTTCCTGCGTTGCATCAACCTGCTGGAACAACCCAACGCCGGCAACATCGTACTCAACGGCGAACCGCTGAAACTGGTGACCAACAAACTCGGCGGGCTCAAGGCTGCAGAGCCGAAACAGTTGCAACGCATGCGTTCGCGGCTGTCGATGGTGTTCCAGCATTTCAACCTGTGGTCGCACATGAGCGCCCTGGAAAACGTCATGGAAGCCCCGGTGCATGTGCTAGGCATCGGCAAGAAAGAGGCACGGGAAAAAGCCGAGCATTACCTGAACAAAGTCGGCGTGGCCCATCGCAAGGATGCGTGGCCCGCGCACATGTCCGGCGGCGAACAGCAGCGCGTGGCGATTGCCCGGGCGCTGGCGATGGAGCCGGAGGTGATGCTGTTCGACGAACCGACCTCGGCCCTCGACCCGGAATTGGTCGGCGAAGTGCTCAAAGTCATGCAAGACCTGGCCTTGGAAGGCCGGACCATGGTGGTCGTCACCCACGAAATGGGCTTCGCCCGGGAGGTGTCGAACCAATTGGTGTTCCTGCACAAAGGCCAGGTCGAAGAGCGCGGCGACCCGCGTGAAGTACTGGTCAATCCGCAGTCCGAACGCCTGCAGCAGTTTTTGTCCGGGAGCCTGAAATAGTCAGGCACACCCGCGCAGCGCACCGACGGTTGGCTTCGGATACACTCCAGCCAACCTTATGCCCTCAGGATCTGTTGAGCCGCACATGCCGACTTCATCGAAAAACACCACGGTCTATGCCGCGCCGGTCATGCGCAAACTCGCGGAAATCGTTGCCGAGTTGCCGCCATCACTGCGCAAGGTCGCGGATTTTATCCTGCGTCATCCGTTGCGCGCGGCGACGTTAACCATCGAAGAGATGGCCCACGAAACCTCGACCTCGCCCGCGGCGGTCAATCGCTTGGCCAAGGCCCTGGACCTGGGCGGCTACACCGGGATGAAGGCCGAACTGGTGGCGACGTTGCAGCAGATGGTGTCCCCGGTGGACAAACTGCGTAACGAACTGGCCCACCGTCCGGGCGGCGCGTTTGGCCTGCATGAGCAAATCCAGAGCGCCAGCAGCAACCTCGCCACGGCCGCGACCAACAACCATGCCGACACCTTTGAAGCGTTCGTCACCCGCCTGACCACGGCGCGCAAGATCTACATCCTCGGCTTTGGCAACAGCGTCTACTTCGCTGGCCTCGCCGCCTCGACCCTGATGCCGTTCTGCGCCGATGCCACCGCGATCAGCATGGAAGGCGGCAACGAAAACGCCGCCTACCGCCTGGCGGCGATCACCGATCAAGATGTGTTGCTGGCGATCTCCCTGCCGCGTTACTCCCTCGACACCCTGCAACTGGCGCGTTTCGCCAACGAGCGTGGCGCCTCGGTGCTGGCGATCACCGACTCCCCTGCTTCGCCGCTCACCAGCATCGCCGAACACACGCTGTTTGCCCCGGCTGATCACCCGGTGTTGACCAGTTCCAACATCGCGGTGCTCGCGTTGATCGAAGGCCTGGTCGCTGGCGTGATGGCGCGCAATAAAGAAGCGGTGAAACTGGCGACCGAGCTGACTGAAAGCGTGATGGCTTACCTGCACATCCCCAGCAGCGGTAAAGCGCCGAAAAAATAATGCCGCTCCGACAAGGACTGACCGGACCATGCACAGAACCACCGCGCGATTGATGTTGAGGCCACCGAAAGCCGAAGGGCTGGCTCGCATGTGTGCAATTTACCTTCCGATCTTATGCCTGGGCCTCGTCGTGTCTGGCGTGACTCACGCCGAAACCCGGCCCGAGCACATGGTCTACTTGCGCTCGATCGACCCAAGCATTGAGCAAGACATCCGCTACGCCACGGCCCACAACTTCACCGGCCACCCGCTCGACGGTTACGAGGCGCCCGAGTGCCTTTTATCAGTAGACGCGGCTAAGGCCCTGGCCCGTGTCCAAACCGCGCTGAAGTCGCAAGGCTACGGATTGAAAGTATTCGACTGTTATCGGCCCGCCCGTGCGGTCGCCGATATGGGCAATTTCGCCAAGGTGCCGGGCGATCCGACCAAAGCCGAATTCTATCCTCGCGTGGACAAGCAAGACTTCTGGCACCTGGGGTATGTGGCCCGAGTCTCGGGGCATTCCAAAGGCAGCACGATGGACCTCACCCTGACGGGCCCGAATGCCCTGCCCGCCGCCACTGGCTCACCCTCGGCCAGGCAAGTCGATTGCACCGCCCCGTATGGCCAGCGCTGGCACGACGGCGCGCTGGACATGGGCACCGGTTTCGACTGCTTCGACGAGCCGGCACACGCCGACAGCACGGCGATCAACGCGACCGCCAAAGCCAATCGCCAGCGACTCACCAGCGCCATGGAAAAAGAAGGGTTTGTCGGCTATTCGAAAGAGTGGTGGCACTTCACCTACACCGGCAATCCGGCGTTGAATCAGGTCATGGATTTTCCCATTACCCCGATGGAACTCAGCAGCAGTCATCAGTTAATCATCGTCACCACCAAAAACTGGACCGACATCCAGGGTACCGCCCAGCGCTATGAGCGTCATGGGCCAAGCTTTCAAAAAGTCGGTGAGCCGTTTGCGGTGATGGTCGGTAAAAGCGGACTGGCCTGGGGCAAGGGCCTGACGGTTGTTGAGCAACGTGCAGGACCGGTCAAACGTGAAGGCGACGGCAAGGCACCGGCGGGGATTTTCAAACTGGGCACAGCCTTCGGCTACGCCAATACCGCCGACACCCGACTGCCCTACCAGCCGCTGACCTCGACCATTGAATGCGTGGATGATAGCCAGTCCAAGCGCTACAACGAACTGGTCGACGGAACCACGGTGACCAAGGACTGGAACAGCTCCGAACAGATGCGACGTGACGATGACATGTACCGCAACGGCATTTTCATCGAGCACAACACGCCAGCGTCTGCGGGTGCGGGGTCGTGCATTTTCTTCCATATCTGGCGGGGGCCGACTTCGCCGACGGTGGGCTGCACGGCCATGGACCCGGCGGACATTGCGAAGTTGTTCAGTTGGCTGGACCCGCGACAGGAGCCGTTGCTGGTTCAGTTGCCCGAAGCTGAATACGCGCAGTTGCGTGAAAAATGGGATCTTCCAGCACGCTGATACCCGTCAATCAAGCCTGACACCGAACTTGTGGCGAGGGAGCTTGCTCCCGCTGGGCTGCGAAGCGGCCCCGCTCTATCCAAAAAAGCAGGGGCCTGCTGTGCAGTCCAGCGGGAGCAAGCTCCCTCGCCACAAGTAAGTTCTTTCTCCTCAAGGACAATGTTCTCAAGTGACCTTGAGTTGAATCACACCCGCACGTTCCGCGCCGGCAACGAGGTCCGCTGACTCGTCTCCCAATCCTCAACACGCCCCACCGCCGCTTCCGACGCCGGCAGCATCTTGCGCCCGCGCACCAGATCAGAGGCCCGCTCGGCCAGCATGATGGTCGGCGCATTGAGGTTGCCATTCGGCTCAGTCGGGAACACCGACGAGTCAATCACCCGCAACCCGGCGATGCCATGCACCCGCAGCTCAGAGTCGACCACCGCCCTGTCGTCCTCACCCATGCGGCACGAGCCACAGGGATGGTAGGTGCTCTCGAGGTTTTCACGCACGAACGCGTCGATCTCCTCATCGCTGTTGACCAATGGCCCCGGTGCGATCTCGCCGTCGCGGAAGCGGTCCATTGCCGGTTGGCCGATGATCTCCCGGGTCAGGCGGATACAGCGGCGAAACCCTTCGCGATCCTCTTCCCGTTGCAGGTAGTTGAATTGAATCTGCGGATGCTCGTACGGGTCGGCCGAGCGAATGCGCACATAGCCGCGACTCTTTGGCTTGTTCGGCCCGGTTAGGACCATGAAGCCGTGGCCCTTGATCGGTTTGTTGCCGTCGTAGCGCATGGCTGCCGGCAGAAAGTGGAACTGAATGTCCGGCCAGCGCAAACCCTTTTCGGAGCGGATAAAACCACCGGCCTCGAAATGGTTGGTGGCGCCAAGCCCGTCCTTGAACAACAGCCAGCGCAGACCGATCAACAGCTTGCTCAACGGGTCCATTTTGCTGTTGAGGGTCACCGGTTCCTTGCAGCCGAACTGGATGTAGACCTCGGCGTGATCCTGCAGGTTTTCCCCGACACCCGGCAGGTCGTGGCGGACGTCGACCCCGGCCTTGCGCAGCACCTCGGCCGGGCCGATACCGGAGCGTTGCAGCAGGTGCGGCGAACCGATCGGCCCTGCGGAAATCAACACTTCGCGGTTGCAATAGACCTCATGGGTCTGGCCTTCGTGGTCATAGACGATTCCCACGGCGCGCTTGCCTTTGAGGATGATATGACGGGTCATCGCCTTGGTGACCACCGTCAGGTTCGGCCGATCCATGGCCGGGCGCAGGTAGGCGTTGGCCGTGGAGCAACGCACGCCATTCTTGACCGTCATGTGCATCGCACCGAAGCCTTCCTGCATAAAGCCATTGCAATCGTCGGTCTTGATGTAGCCCGCTTCGGCACCGGCCTCGACCCACGCGCCGTACAGCGGGTTTTTCATGTGGTTGCCGTTGGTGGTGTGCAACGGCCCGGTTTGCCCACGGTAACTGTCACCCCCGCCTTCGTAGTTTTCCGCCCGTTTGAAGTACGGCAGGCAATTGCGATAGCCCCAGCCTTGCGCGCCAAGGGATTCCCATTCATCAAAGTCATACGCATGGCCACGGATGTAGACCAGGCCATTGATCGAGGATGAACCGCCCAGCACCTTACCGCGTGGACAATGGATACGGCGCCCGTTGAGGAAAGGTTCAGGCTCGGTTTCGTAGCGCCAGTTGTATTTCTTGGTATTCATCGGGATCGAAAACGCGCTCGGCATCTGAATCACCACACTGCGATCACTGCCGCCGAATTCCAGTACCAGCACCGAGGTGGATGGGTCTTCGCTCAAGCGGTTGGCCAACACACAACCTGCCGAGCCGGCGCCGATAATGATGTAGTCGTATTTTTGCGTAGTCATGGTTATCTCCCGACCGTCGATTCGTTGAAAACGGGCAATGGGTGCTTGGTCAGCGTGTCGCCGGTGGTGTATTGCGGGCAGGTTTTCTCGATGTGCTGGATCACGACCTCTTCGCGCTTGAGATCGATCGAGCGGCTGAACCAGTAGTAGACCAGGCCCGAAACGATCAGCCCGACGAGCCAGGCGATGTCGATGCTGCCCAGCGCCTTGGCGAGCGGCCCGACATAGACTTCACGCTGTTCGACACCGTCGTAGATGTAGAAGAACGGGATCATCGAGATGAAGCCGATGGCATACGCGGCGATACCGCGCAGGCCCCAACTGCCGTAGATGTTGCCGTGGGGCATGAAGAAGTGCGGGATGGCGTAGCGGCCCTTGCGCACGAAGAAGTAGTCGGTGAGGTTGACCGAAGTCCAGGGCACCAGGAAGTACAGCATCACCACCAGGTAGATCCCCAGCACCGACAAACCTTTGCCGGAACTCTGGATGCTCAGGGCCACGCCCAGTTGCAGCAGGATCACAAAACCGATCGCCAGGATCCGCGCCTTGCGGGTCGGCTCGATGTGTTTGATGGAGTCGACGCAGGTCAGCGTGGTCAACTTGGCGCTGTAGATGTTCATCGCGATGACCGGCAGGAACGCCAGAATCGTAATGACCACCACGGCAGTGCCCATTAGCGGCGAGACGGTGTTGCCGACTTGCCCGAGCGCCACCAGCACGTCAGTGGAATGCAGGTGATCGGCGAGCCAGCCACCGACGGAAATCATCCACGCGCCGGACAACGAAGCGCCGATAAAGACCACCGCAATCAGCTTGCCGCTGGAGGTGTTCTTCGGCAGGTAACGCGAGTAGTCGGACACATAAGGGGCGTAGGCAATGTTGTAGCTTGCCGCTGCGGCGAACTGCGCGATAAAACCGGTCCAGTTGAAACCCAGTGGCGCCGGGGCCACTTCGCCTGCCGCCAATGCCGGCATCGCCGCATCCGGCACCCAGCCCATCAGCACAGCTAACGTCACCAGACCGTAAAGCGGCAGCGACAGGTACAACGCCCATTTGAAACTGCGGTGCATCCAGTCATGGCCGAGGATCGCCAGGACCGCCGCCGGTATCGTCACCGCCACCGCGATCACCGCGGGGTTGAAGCCGAACAATGTGTGCAGCCCTTGCATCATCAACACCAGGTTGACGATGTTGAACCCGGCGAACACAAACAACGTCGCCAGCAGCACCAGGATCACGCCGCGATAGCCGAACTGCGCCCGCGACTGGATCATTTGCGGCAGCCCGAGGTGTGGGCCTTGCGAGCCATGAAACGCCATGAACAGCGTGCCGAACATGATGCCTAGCGTGCCGGCGAGTGTGGTCCAGAGCGCCGTCAGGCCGACGCTTGGGCCTACGAAGCCGATGGTCATGGTGAAGAAAGTGAAATTGCCGAGGAACCAGAATGGGCCCTGGCTCGACAGTTTGTCGGTGCGCTCGTTCTCCGGGATGAAATCAATCGAATGGCTTTCGACGACGGGTTTGTCATCGAGGACCGACACGCTCGGGGCGGACTTGGCGTTAATGTTCATGATGGACTCTTATTGTTGGAAGATCATGACGAAGTAACCGCATCCTTACGGGTGAACGCCTCTGTGGGAGCGAGCCTGTTCGCGAAGGCGATGCATCAGCCGGCATCAACGTTGGATGTGCCGGCCTGTTCGCGAGCACGCCCGCTCCCACAGGGTTTGAGTCAACCTTGACTCAGGGCAGCGTGATCCAGACCGCCTTGGTTTCGAGCAGGTATTCAAGTTGCTCCGCACCCAAATCCTTGCCGAATCCGGACTGCTTGTAGCCACCAAACGGCATCGACGGGTCGAGGGTGCCGTGGGCATTGACGTAGACCGAACCGGCGCGCAATCGCGGGATCAGGCTGTGCACTTTTCCAAGGTCATTGGAATACAGCGCGGCGGCCAGGCCGTAGGGCGAGTCATTGGCCAGGGCCAGCGCCTCTTCTTCGTCATCGAACGGCGCGGTCACCAGCACCGGGCCAAAAATCTCCTCCTGGACGATGCGCATGTCGTTGCGGCAATGGGCAAAAATCGTCGGCTCGACAAAGAAGCCCGGGCCCTCGACAGGCTGGCCGCCGTAGACCAGTTGGGCGCCTTCCTGGCGGCCGGTTTCGATGTAGTCGGTCACCCGCTCCTTTTGCAACGCCGAAACCAACGGGCCAATAAAGCAGTCTGGATCCAGCCCCGGTGCGATCTTCAGCGTGCGGGTGTAGGCGATCAGTTCACGCAGGAACTCGTCGTAGACACTGCGATGAATATAGGCCCGCGTACCGGCATCACACACCTGGCCGGAATTGAAGAACACGCCGTTGGCAATCGCTTGGGCGGCGGCCGGCACGTCGGCATCGGCGAGGACGATTACCGGTGATTTTCCTCCGAGTTCGAGGGTTAGTCGCTTCATTTCATCCAGTGCCGCGCGGCCGACAGTACGACCCACTGGCGTGGAGCCGGTGAAGGTCAGCTTGTCGATGCCGGGGTGCGTGGCCATCGCCGCACCGACCACGCTGCCGCGCCCGGTGACGATGTTGATCACGCCGTCCGGGATCCCGGCTTCTTGCACCAGTTCGGCGAAACGCAAGGCCGACAGCGAAGTCAGTTCGGCGGGTTTGACCACCACGGTGCAACCAGTGGCCAGCGCCGCACCGAGCTTCCAGGCCATGGTTTGCAGCGGAAAGTTCCACGGCACGATGGCGCCAACCACCCCCACCGCTTCCTTGCGGGTATAGGCCAGGTAATTGCCCGGCAGCGAAGGCTCGACGGTGCGGCCATGGAGTTTGGTGGCCCAACCGGCGAAGTAGCGCAGGGTGTCGACGGTGCCTTGGATATCGACGTCTTTGGCAAACGCCACCGACTTGCCCATGTCGATCGATTCGATCTCCGCCAATTCAGCGGCGTTGTGTTCAATCAGGTCTGCCAGCCGCTGGATCAGTCGTTCGCGCTCCGCCGGTTTGGCCTGGCGCCAGGCGCCGCCGTCGAACTGGGCACGGGCGGCTTGCACGGCGCGGTCCAGGTCGTCGGTGGTGCCCATTGGGATGCGGGTGATCAGGCCTTCGGTGGACGGCTCGATCACATCGGACGTTTGCCCATCGCTGGCCTCGACAAAAGCGCCGCCAATAAACATCTTCTGCACTTTGCTGAGGAAGGTTTGAGTCGCTTCCGAGACGCCGAATTTCTGCAAATACTGCTTAACGATTGTGTCCATGTTCATGCCCTCTGTGCGGCGGTCAGATCACGCCGAGGCCGTGGTGGTTTCGCTCATGAGCTGCCGCGCCTGAGCCCGCTCGTGGAAGATGAAACCGATGCTGTTGAGCAGCAGTTGCGCCGCCAGGATTGAGGTCATGCCGGTCGGGTCATACACCGGCGCCACCTCCACCAGGTCCATACCGACGATGTTGCCCTGGCTGCGTTTGGCCAGGGCCTGGATGATTTCCAACACTTCGTAATAGAGAAAGCCGCCATGGCTCGGCGTACCGGTGCCCGGGGCGATGGATGGGTCAAAACCGTCGATGTCGATGGTGATGTAGTAGTTGATGTTCTGCGGGATCAACGCCAACACGCCTTCGACGCCGAGGCGACGGACATCGCGCACCGAAAGGATCTTCGAGCCTGCCGCATGGGCCGCTTCGTAGTCATCGCGGTTGGACGACGAGACGTTGCGGATGCCCATCTGGGTCATGCCGACGATGTGGTTCATTTCCGAAGCGCGACGCAACGGGTTGCCATGGCCGTAGCGAACGCCGTGACGCTCGTCGACGAAATCCAGGTGTGCATCGAAGTGAATGATGTGGATCGGACCACGGCCCTCGAAGGCCTTGATCACCGGGGCGTGAATCGAGTGATCGCCGCCGAGCACCACCGGCATCACGCCCGCATCGAGGATTTTGCGCACGGCGTATTCGGTGTTCTGGTTACTGGTGACCATGTCGGTGTGGACGATATCGGCATCCCCGACGTCGACCATGCGCACGTCGGACGCGGTCAGGTACATGACGTCATCTTCGTGGTCGTAGGCGCCGGCATGGCCAAAGGAAAACAGCGTCGATGCCTCGCGAATCCCCCGTGGCCCGAAGCGTGCGCCGGAGCGCCACTGGGTGCCCATGTCGTTGGGTGCGCCGAGGATCGCCACGTCGGCATCCAGCGCATCCCAATCGGTGCACACCGGGGATTTGGCGAACGTGCAGTGCCCTACGAACGGCAAGTTCAGGCGACCGGATTCATAACCGTTGTTCGACATTTCAGGCCTCTCCAATTCTTGTTATCGACTCAGCGGACATGGAAGGTGACCGCCGTTGGAAAGACTATGAGCGCAGGTTTTCGTGGAAAAAATGCTAAACATCAGATACTCATATCGGCATTACCGATGCATCCACACGCGGGAGGTCCAAGGTGATTCAGCTGCACGATGTCGATCTGAAACTGCTCAGGGTGTTTGCCACGATTGTTCGGTGCGGTGGGTTTTCCGCGGCGCAGGCGGCGTTGAATGCCGGCCAGTCGACCATCAGCGAACAGATGACCCATCTGGAAACGCGCCTGGGGGTCAAGCTCTGCCAGCGCGGGCGCAGCGGCTTTCGCCTGACCGAGCAAGGCGTGGCGATTCATGAAGCCACGCAGCGCCTGCTCTCGGCGGTGGAAAATTTCTGCATGGACGCCGACGTGCTCAAGCAGCACATCAGCGGCAAGCTCAACCTGGGGATCATCGACACCACCATCACCGATCCCGATTCCCCCCTGCCGCGCACCACCCAGCGCTTCGTGTCTCGGGGGCATGACGTGCACCTGAACGTGTACGTCGGCACCCCGGCCGAGCTGGAGGAACGGGTGCTCGACGGCCGCCTGCACCTGGCCATCGGGCACTTCCCGATCCATGTGCCCGGCCTTTTGCACACACCGCTGTATCAGGAGGCGCTGGGCTTGTATTGCGGGCGTCGGCATCCGCTGTATGGCAGCCAGGCCGAGAACGACGAACTGCTCGAAGAGATCGCCACCAGCCGAATCGTTGTCAGGGGCTACATGCAGCAATACGACCTCGAACACCTGGGTGTCAGTAAGGCCGCGGCGACCGTGGACAACATCGAGGCCCTGGCCATTCTGCTGATCTCTGGGGCCTATCTGGGCTTTCTGCCCATGCATTTCGCTGCCCAATGGATCAAGACCGGCGAGATGCACCAATTGGCGCCCAGCAGCATGTGCCTGATGTCACCCTTCGATGTAATCACTCGACGCGGCACCGCCCCGCCGCCGATCCTTCAAGCGTTCCTTGAGGATCTGGCGGCCTGTTCGCGTAAAACCGCCAACACCTGACAGACCCGGCGCGTGCCGGTCATACTCATTCCGTTCGTCACCCTAGCAGGCCATTCATGCGCATCCACGTCACCTTTATCGACCGCGTCGGCATCACCCAGGAAGTGCTCGCGCTGCTCGGTGGGCGCCGGTTCAATCTGGATGCCGTGGAGATGGTCCCGCCGAACGTTTACATCGATGCCCCGACCCTCGACGCCGAGGTTTTGGAAGAATTGCGCGAAGCGTTTCTCGGGGTCCAGGGTGTACAGGCAGTGACGGTGGTCGACATCCTGCCCGGCCAGCGCCGGCATTTGCAGCTCGATGCATTGCTCGCGGCCAGCACCGATCCGGTATTAGCGGTGGATGAGCGTGGCTACGTGTTACTGGCCAATCCGGCGCTGATTTCACTCTGCGGTCGTGAACCCGCTGGTGAGCCGCTGTCCGCGTTGTTTGATGAGGCGGATTTGCTGGACGCGTTGATCGAGCATGGTTTCCGCTTGCCCATGCGCGAAGTCAGCCTCGCTGGCCAGACCTTGTTGCTGGACGCCATGCCAATCACCGATGCCGGCGCCCTGCTGACCCTTTATCAACCGAACCGCATCGGCGAACGCCTGTCGGCGCTGCACCACGACCATGCCGAAGGTTTCGATGCGCTGCTCGGCGAGTCCCCGGCGATTCGCACGCTCAAGGCCCGCGCCCAGCGGGTGGCCACCCTCGACGCGCCGTTGCTGATTCAGGGCGAAACCGGCACCGGCAAAGAGCTGGTGGCCCGCGCCTGCCATGCCATCAGCAGCCGCCACGACTCGCCGTTCCTGGCCTTAAACTGCGCGGCATTGCCGGAGAGCCTTGCCGAGAGCGAACTGTTCGGCTACGCCGCCGGCGCTTTCACCGGTGCCCAGCGCGGCGGCAAACTCGGCCTGCTGGAGCTGGCCGATCAGGGCACGGTGTTTCTCGATGAAGTCGGTGAGATGTCGCCGTACTTGCAGGCAAAACTGCTGCGGTTCCTGAGCGATGGTTGCTTCCGTCGGGTGGGTGGTGATCGTGAAGTCAGGGTCAACGTGCGAGTGCTCAGCGCCACCCATCGCGACCTGGAAAAAATGGTCGCCGAAGGCAGCTTTCGCGAAGACCTGTTCTATCGCCTCAACGTGCTCAACCTGCAAGTGCCGCCACTGCGTGAACGCGGCCACGACATTTTGCTGATGGCCCACCACTTCATGCAGCAGGCCTGCGCGCAGATCCAGCGGCCGCCCTGTCGCCTGGCCCCCGGGACGTTCCCGGCGCTGCTGGGCAACCGCTGGCCGGGCAATGTGCGGCAACTGCAGAACGTAATCTTTCGCGCGGCGGCCATTTGTGAAAACCCGCTGGTGGACATCGACGACCTGGACATCGCCCGTACGGCGGTAGAGCGTAAAAACGATGGCGAGGTGCGCAGCCTGGAGGATGCTGTCGAAGGGTTTGAAAAGAACTTGCTGGAACAGCTGTATCGCAGTTATCCGTCCAGCCGTTTGCTCGCGGCACGCTTGCAAACTTCCCATAGCGCGATTGCGGTCCGGTTGCGCAAGTACGGGATTCCCACCAAGCCATAAGCCCTGCACGATCCCCCTACGGGGGGGTGTATTTAAATCAATACACTGTATTGAATTCAGGACAAAACCCTGTCGACCTGTCTGGCCCGGACTTCTCCCTCTCTCCCTTCTTCGCCTGTATTGATTTCAATACGAGCGCTCGCTACCAATTTGCTTATAAACATCTCAAGTCATTGATTTACAACAACTAATTAACATTGGCACCGCCCTTGCTATCAACCCTCAAGCCACGCTCGTTGCCCGACACGAGCTTGCAATCGTCATTCGCCACCTGCAGCGGATGAGTCAGAACAATGAGGAGTTGATATGAGCGAATTGCGTTTTACCGTCGATCACGAATGGCTGCGCCTTGAGAGTAATGGCCTGATCACCGTGGGCATTACGGCTTTTGCCCAGCAAGCGTTGGGGGATGTGGTTTTCGTTCAGGTGCCGGAATTGCGCGCGTTCGGTGCCGGCGATGAAGTGGCGGTGCTGGAGTCTGTGAAAGCCGCCAGCAGCGTGTACATGCCGCTGGATGGCGAAGTGGTCGAGGTGAATTCGACGCTGGAAAGCTCCCCCGAATTGATCAACGAAGATGCGCTGGGGGCAGGCTGGTTTTTCCGTATGCGCCCCAACGACGCCGGCGCCATGGGCACCCTCCTCGACCAGGCCGCTTACGAGCGCCTGACCCGCGACGACGCTTGAGGACTTCTGCATGACCACCCTCCTCGACACCCGTAACGAATTCATCGCCCGCCACATCGGCCCGCGTTCCGGCGATGAGCAAGCCATGCTCAACAGCCTCGGTTTCGACTCCCTGGAAGCCCTGAGCGCCAGCGTCATCCCGGACAGCATCAAGGGCACCAGCGTGCTCGGCCTCGAAGACGGCCTGAGCGAAGCCGATGCCTTGGCCTTGATCAAATCCATCGCCAGCAAAAACCAGCTGTTCAAGACCTTCATCGGCCAGGGCTACTACGGCACGCACACGCCGTCGCCGATCCTGCGCAACCTGCTGGAAAACCCGGCCTGGTACACCGCGTACACGCCGTACCAACCAGAAATCTCCCAGGGCCGTCTCGAAGCGCTGCTGAACTTCCAGACCTTGATCAGCGACCTCACCGGTCTACCGATCGCCAACGCCTCCTTGCTGGATGAAGCCACCGCTGCTGCCGAGGCGATGACCTTCTGCAAACGCCTGAGCAAGAACAAGGGCAGCCACGCGTTCTTCGCCTCGGTGCATTGCCACCCGCAAACCCTCGACGTATTGCGCACCCGTGCCGAGCCATTGGGCATCGACGTGGTCGTTGGCGACGAACTCGAACTGACTGACGTGACGCCGTTCTTCGGCGCGCTGCTGCAATACCCGGCGAGCAACGGTGATGTGTTTGACTACCGCGAACTGACCGAGCGTTTCCACGCTGCCAATGCGTTGGTTGCGGTCGCTGCTGACCTGCTGGCCCTGACCGTGCTCACCCCGCCGGGCGAGTTCGGTGCCGACGTGGCCATCGGCAGTGCGCAACGCTTCGGCGTGCCGCTGGGCTTCGGTGGCCCGCACGCAGCGTATTTCTCGACCAAAGACGCATTCAAGCGTGACATGCCGGGCCGTCTGGTCGGTGTCTCCGTGGACCGTTTCGGCAAGCCGGCCCTGCGCCTGGCGATGCAGACTCGCGAGCAACATATCCGCCGCGAGAAAGCCACGTCGAACATCTGCACCGCGCAAGTGCTGCTGGCCAACATCGCCAGCATGTACGCCGTGTACCACGGTCCGAAAGGCCTGACGCAGATTGCCAATCGCGTGCATCACCTGACCGCGATTCTGGCCCAAGGCTTGAAAGCGATCAGTCTGAACGTCGAGCAGGAAAACTTCTTCGACACGCTGACCATCAAGACCGGCGCCCAAACTGCCGCTCTGCACGAAAAAGCACGTACTAAACAAATTAACCTGCGCGTGGTGGATGGCGAACGTCTGGGCCTGTCCCTCGACGAAACCACCTCGCCAGCTGACGTGGAAACCCTGTGGGCCCTGCTGGCCGACGGTAAAACCCTGCCGGACTTCACCGCGTTGGCTGCAAGCGTTCAAAGCACCATTCCAGCCACACTGGTGCGTCAATCGCCAATCCTCAGCCACCCGGTGTTCAACCGCTACCACTCGGAAACCGAGCTGATGCGCTACCTGCGCAAGCTCGCCGACAAGGACCTGGCGCTGGACCGCACCATGATCCCGCTGGGTTCTTGCACCATGAAACTCAACGCCGCCAGCGAAATGATTCCGGTGACCTGGGCTGAATTCGGTGCCCTGCACCCGTTCGCCCCGGCCGCGCAAAGCGCCGGTTATCAGCAACTGACCGACGAACTGGAAGCGATGCTCTGCGCCGCCACCGGTTACGACGCGATCTCGCTGCAACCGAACGCCGGCTCCCAGGGTGAATACGCCGGCCTGTTGGCGATTCGCGCCTATCACCAGAGCCGTGGCGAAGACCGTCGCGACATCTGCCTGATCCCCTCCTCGGCTCACGGCACCAACCCGGCCACCGCCAACATGGCTGGCATGCGCGTGGTCGTCACCGCGTGCGATGCGCGTGGCAACGTTGATATCGAAGACCTGCGCGCCAAAGCCATCGAGCACCGCGAACACCTCGCCGCGCTGATGATCACCTACCCGTCGACCCACGGCGTGTTCGAAGAAGGCATCCGCGAAATCTGCGGCATCATTCATGACCACGGCGGCCAGGTGTACATCGACGGCGCCAACATGAACGCGATGGTCGGCCTCTGCGCGCCGGGCAAGTTCGGCGGCGACGTGAGTCACCTGAACCTGCACAAAACCTTCTGCATCCCCCACGGCGGTGGCGGCCCAGGCGTCGGCCCGATTGGCGTGAAATCGCACCTGACGCCGTTCCTGCCGGGCCATGCCCAGATGGAACGCAAGGAAGGCGCGGTCTGCGCCGCACCGTTTGGCAGCGCGAGCATTTTGCCGATCACCTGGATGTACATTCGGATGATGGGCGGCGCCGGTCTGAAGCGCGCTTCGCAACTGGCGATCCTGAACGCCAACTACATTTCCCGTCGCCTCGAAGAGCATTACCCAGTGCTCTACACCGGCAGCAACGGCCTGGTCGCGCACGAATGCATCCTCGACCTGCGTCCGCTGAAAGACAGCAGCGGCATCAGCGTCGATGACGTCGCCAAACGCCTGATCGATTTCGGCTTCCACGCCCCGACCATGTCGTTCCCGGTGGCCGGCACGCTGATGATCGAGCCGACCGAAAGCGAATCCAAGGAAGAACTGGACCGCTTCTGCGACGCCATGATCCGCATCCGCGAAGAAATCCGCGCGGTGGAAAACGGCACCCTGGACAAGGACGACAACCCGCTGAAAAACGCCCCGCACACTGCGGCGGAAATCGTTGGCGAGTGGACGCATCCGTATAGCCGTGAGCAAGCGGTGTATCCACTGGAAACCTTGATCGACGCCAAATACTGGCCGCCCGTGGGCCGGGTCGACAACGTGTTTGGCGATCGCAATTTGATCTGCGCCTGCCCATCGATTGCCGACTACCAGGACGCCTAACAACACCGCACGGAACGCAAAAAAACGCATAACCCGTAGGAGCGAGGCTTGCCCGCGAAGCTTTTGGCGGTTTTGAAGGCCTCTTCGCGGGCAAGCCTCGCTCCTACAAAGTCCATATCAACCGATTCAGAGAACAACAGAGGGTTGCACCATGTTCAGCAAACACGACCAGATCAAAGGCTACGACGACGAATTGCTGGCGGCGATCAACGCCGAGGATGCTCGACAAGAGCATCACATCGAATTGATCGCCTCGGAAAACTACACCAGCCAACGGGTGATGGAAGCGCAAGGCAGCGGCCTGACCAACAAGTACGCCGAAGGCTATCCGGGCAAGCGTTATTACGGCGGCTGCGAACACGTTGACGTGGTCGAGCAACTGGCGATTGATCGCGCCAAGCAACTGTTCGGGGCTGATTACGCCAACGTCCAGCCGCACTCTGGCAGTCAGGCCAACGCGGCGGTCTATCTGGCGCTGCTGCAAGCCGGCGACACGGTTTTGGGCATGAGCCTGGCTCACGGCGGTCACTTGACCCACGGCGCCAAGGTGAGTTTTTCCGGCAAGTTGTACAACGCCGTGCAATACGGCATCGACACCACGACCGGGCTGATCGACTACGACGAAGTCGAGCGTCTGGCGGTCGAGCACCAGCCGAAGATGATCATCGCCGGGTTCTCCGCGTATTCGAAGACCCTGGACTTCCCGCGCTTCCGGGCGATTGCCGACAAGGTCGGTGCTTACCTGTTTGTCGACATGGCCCACGTCGCCGGGCTGGTGGCGACCGGTCTGTACCCGAACCCGATCCCGTTTGCCGACGTTGTCACCACCACGACCCACAAAACCCTGCGTGGCCCGCGCGGTGGCCTGATCTTGGCCAAGGCCAATCCGGAATTGGAGAAAAAACTCAACGCAGCGGTATTCCCCGGCGGTCAGGGCGGCCCGCTGATGCACGTGATCGCGGCCAAAGCCGTGTGCTTCAAAGAGGCGCTGGAGCCGGCCTTCAAGACCTACCAGGCACAGGTGATCCGCAATGCCCAGGCGATGGCGACAGTCTTTATCGAACGTGGCTACGACGTGGTGTCCGGTGGCACCGACAACCACTTGTTCCTGGTCAGCCTGATCCGCCAGGGCCTGACCGGCAAAGACGCCGACGCCGCCCTTAGCCGCGCCGGAATCACCGTGAACAAGAACGCCGTGCCCAACGACCCGCAATCACCGTTCGTGACCTCGGGCCTGCGCATCGGCACGCCGGCGATCACCAGCCGTGGTTTCAAGGAAGCCCAGAGCATCGAACTGGCTGGCTGGATCTGCGACATTCTCGATCACCTCGGCGATGCCGATGTCGAGGCCCACGTCGCACGGCAAGCGGCTGCGATGTGCAGTGATTTCCCGGTCTATCGCGACTGATCCGCCAGCGGGAGGGCTAACCACACCGCGACTGTATTTGGCCCTGTAGGAACTGACGAGTGAAACGAGGCTGTGATCTTTTGATTCTGGCTTTTTAAAAGATCAAAAGATCGCAGCCTCGTTTCACTCGTCAGCTCCTACAGGGATCGTTTTCTTCGGCTCGTATAAAAGGAAAAAGTACATGAGCACACCGGCGCAATCGCCCGTAACCCCCACGGCAAAAATGCAAGTCGGCGTCAAACTGCGCGGCGCGGAAAAGGTTGCGCGGATTCCGGTCAAGATCATCCCGACCGATGAGTTTGCGCGTAAACCCGACTGGATTCGCGTACGCATTCCGGCGTCCCCGGAAGTCGACCGCATCAAGGCCCTGCTGCGCAAACACAAGCTGCACAGCGTCTGCGAAGAAGCGTCCTGCCCGAACCTGGGCGAATGCTTCTCCGGCGGCACCGCGACGTTCATGATCATGGGCGACATCTGCACCCGTCGTTGCCCGTTCTGCGACGTTGGCCACGGTCGTCCGAAACCACTGGACGTCAACGAGCCGCAAAGCCTGGCTATCGCCATCGCCGACCTCAAGCTCAAGTACGTGGTGATCACCTCGGTGGATCGCGATGACCTGCGTGACGGCGGTGCTCAGCACTTTGCCGACTGCATCCGCGAGATCCGCAAGCTGTCGCCCAACGTGCAGCTCGAAACCCTGGTCCCGGATTACCGTGGGCGTATGGACGTGGCGCTGGAAATCACCGCCGCCGAGCCACCGGATGTGTTCAACCACAACCTGGAAACCGTGCCGCGCCTGTACAAGGCTGCGCGTCCGGGTTCGGATTACCAGTGGTCGCTGACCCTGCTGCAACGCTTCAAGCAGATGATGCCGCACATTCCGACCAAATCCGGCCTGATGCTCGGCCTGGGCGAGACCGACGAAGAAGTCATCGAAGTCATGAAGCACATGCGTGAACACGACATCGACATGCTGACCCTCGGCCAGTACCTGCAACCGTCCCGCAGCCACTTGCCGGTGCAGCGTTTCGTGCACCCGGACGTGTTCGCCTGGTTTGCCGAGGAAGGTTACAAGATGGGCTTCAAGAACGTCGCTTCCGGCCCGTTGGTACGTTCCTCGTACCACGCCGATGAGCAGGTTAAGGGGACGAAGAACGCCTGAAGCGTCACGGGAGTACTACCGGGTGCCGGGGACCAGATCGAGTATTTCATCGATCCCCAGGCAACGCGGCTCCATCTCCAGGGTTCGACCGAACCCGTTTTGCGGCGGTCAAATCCTGTCAGTCCCAGGCAGGCACTTCGCTTTTCAATACAGAAGCCATCTTGCCGAGGTGGTCGCAGGCCCTGGCCACGTAATCCTTGGACAGACGCTCGATACGCAGGTAGTTGATCGGTTGCCGAGTCGCGCTGGCGTAGAGTTTCAAGGCCTCTGCCGCATGCTTGAAATGGCGGGCCTCGACGCTGCCGCAGTGGACACTGAGGAAGGCGGCGACCCGATTGGCTTCACCCGACGGGTAACCACGAACCTCGCGCAGCCACTGCTTCCACATCGGGGTCATCACGTTGTATTCGCCGGTGTTGAACAACTCGGTCATGGCCATCATTTCAAGCGCTTCGATGAGGTCCGGAGCCAGCGGGCGTTTTTCCCCGACCCAACTGGAAAACTCTTTGGTGAGCGGGTCCAGGAACCGGTCCTGAAGGCGCCAGTCATCGGAGCCGCAAATGGCCGACGCCATGCGGTAATACAACTTCGAGTGGTGCGGATGCCCATGCATTTCACCCAGGCCCACGTCTTCAATGATGATCTCGCCACAATGCCGCGCCGCGTCCAGCATCTTCAACTTGGCATCGTCGGTTAACGACTCGGACTCCTGGAGAATCCGCACAATAATGCTGGAGACCGCGTGGGCCGCCCCGTCCGGGCTGCGCCAGCCACAAAAGAACGTGCACAGTGACGACTCGGTCCAGTTGTTGGACGTCATGTCGACATAGGTCTCGCAGTACTTATCCAACTTGTCGAGGTGGCTGTGAAAACCACTCAGCAGTGCTTCAACAAGATTCCTGTCCTCGACATCAACCAGTGCCTGATTGACGTATTCGATGAAATTGCGGCTTAACTTCTCCACATTGTTCTCCTTGTTTAGTGGATCACTGCGCTACGACAAGAGGAATAACAGCCGTCAATCCGCGACGACTTCCGACATGAATTGCCCGAAGCGCGTCAGCCCTTCGATCAACTCTGCACGCTCAACGGCGTACGAAATACGAATGCTATGGGGATCACCGAAACCCGAACCGGGAACCACGGCGATATGCGCTTCGGTCAATAACAAATCGGCGAGATGATCGACGTCGCGAATTTTCGTGCCGAGGTAATGGCGCCCCAGATGACGGGAGACATC
The DNA here is from genome assembly GCF_056161485.1 of Pseudomonas sp. 5Vm1k. Taxonomy (NCBI): domain Bacteria; kingdom Pseudomonadati; phylum Pseudomonadota; class Gammaproteobacteria; order Pseudomonadales; family Pseudomonadaceae; genus Pseudomonas; species Pseudomonas sp. 5Vm1k. The sequence goes on along the minus strand of NZ_JBSPCZ010000011.1, from coordinate 142,112 downwards.
AACAAACAGATAAAACGCACCTTCCGGTGGCGCGCACGTAATGCCGTCGACATAACCAAGACAGGTACAGGCCGCCACCAGTTGTTGATCCAGAAAGGTGTTTACCTTGCGGGCGAAGTGCGGCGAATCGACGTTCAACGTATTCAGCGCGGCGGATTGAGCAAGGCTGCCGGGATTGGAAGTCGTGTGCCCTTGCATGTTATGCATGGCCGTGATCACTTCCGCCGGGGCGCAGGCGTAACCCACGCGCCAGCCTGTGACGGCCTGGCTCTTGGAGAACGAATCGACCAGGACTGTCTGTTGTTTGAGCGCCGGAAAGAGCGACACGATGTTGTGATGTTCATGGGGCTGGCGCACCAGTTTGCGATAGCACTCGTCGAACACCACCCAAAGTTGATGATCGAACGCGAGTTGCGCAATCCCCAATAACTGCTCTCGTTGATAGACCGTTCCCGTCGGGTTATTAGGCGTGTTGATCACGATCATTTTAGTGCGCGGGGTCAAGGCGCTTTCGACGGCCTTGCAGGTCAGGCGATAGTCGTCGGCTCGGGTATCGACCAACACCGGAATGCCACCGGCCAGCAGGATTTGCGTTGGAAAGGTTTCCCAATAAGGCGTCGCGACGATGACCTCATCGCCGGGATTGAGCAGTACCATTGCCGCGTTATAAAGCGCCTGTTTGGCACCCGCAGTCACGGCCACTTCATTGGCGGCATACGGGACACCACAACGCTGACTGACCTGTTGCGCAAGTTTCTCCCGAAGTTGGGGCAAGCCAATCGGCGGTGTGTAACGGTTGCGCGCGCCTTCTATGGCCTCGATGGCGCCCGTTTTCATGTCCTGGCTGACATCGAACGATAATTCGCCCGCCGCAAAGTTGATGACCTCGATGCCCTGCTCTTTCAAGGCATTGGCTTTACTGCGCATGCTGGAGGTTCCCGGTGCACTGAGATTCAGCGCACGACGGGATAACGACAATCGGATTGCAGAGGTCTCGCTGTTATTCATTTTTCTACCTGCGAAAACGATTTGAAAACCAGGCGACCGGGTGACGTGCAACTCCCCGCACGTCCAAACCGGGCACCTTTACCGAACGGGTCTTCTCACATTCTGACCACCGACAGAAACACCGGCCAATACCGTTTCCGTCGTTATTGATACTGGAAAAACAACAAATGCCGGGCCTGCATCACTTGCGCTACTTCATGACCGTCGCCGATGAATTGCACTTCGGCCGCGCGGCGTTGCGCCTGCGAAAACCGCCCGCCGCAACGTGCCAAAAGTGAAATGAATATTCAGGAAAGTTCGAGCACCGGCAGTTCGATCACCTCAGGAACCGGCGATTAACCCGCGCGCTGATAAAGGCGCGCATCCGCGTCCATACCTCGTTGCACCCACCAGGACAGCGGCAACGTCAACATTAGCGTGGCGGCCAACAGGATCACCGCGACGGGAACGCCAGTGACGTCGCCGAGGCTGCCGAACAACACCGGCGCCAGCGCCCCACCGCCAATGGTGCCGGTGTAAAACACGGCGAACGCCTGCTCGCGTTTGCCCGGCCCCGCCAGATCCGGCACAGCCCCGTACAGCACCGACGACGTGCCATTGAGCGCCAACCCCAGCAGCGGCAACATCACCATCAGGCCGAGAAACGGCAGGTACACCGCCATGACGATCAACACCGCCGTGGTGAACTCGGTCAGCCACACGGTTTTGACCATGCCGATGCGCGCGCCCAGATAACCGCACAACAACTTGCCGAACGCACCGCCGATAAACAGCATCGTCAGCGCCAGACCGATGCCTGCCGTCCCGGCGCCCTTGTCTTTCAATAGAAAAGGCAAGAACGTGAGAAAACCCATGCGCACCGCGCTGTCCAGGGTTCCGGTCAGGATCAGCGCGCGCAACCCACTGGCAGAACCACTGCCGGTGATCGCCCTGGATGCTTTGCCTTGGGGGGTCAATGACTCGGAACGCGCTGGAATCAGCCACCACAGCAAGCCTGCCGCGCCCAGCCCGAGCAGGCCCAGCAGCGTGACACTCGCGCGCCAGCTGATGACCGTCAGCAACAAGCCGATCAACCCCGGAATCAAGGTTTTGCCGATGTCACCGGAGAAGTTGTACTGCGACAACGCTTGTTTGACCCCGCCGCCGGCCTCGTGAGTATCGGTAATCAACGAAGAGGCCAGCGGGTGCTGGGTACTGGCGCCCAATCCGCCCAACAGCAGCGCCAGCAACAACACCGTCAACCCGCCCGCCTGCCCCGCCAGTAAATAGGCCAGGCCGGCGAGTGCCGTGCCGCCCACCAGCATGCGCTCTCGTCCCCAGCGTTTGGCCGCCCGGCTCGCCAACAGTTGAAACCCGGCCATCATCCCGGCATAGGCACCACGCAACAGGCCGATCTGGGCGAAACTCAAGCCGAACTGCGCCTGCCAGATTGGCAACAGCACATAAATCACGTCGGTCAGCCCGTCGTGGATGGCATGAGCACCGCAACCCGCCACCAGGGATCGGCGACGCACAGAAGCATCGACAGATTGCGATGCAGGCAAGGAAGCTGATTCGTGTTTCAGATCGTTCATCGTCTTGAGCGGCTGGCGAATGGACGTTGGTAGTTAAGCAGGACCGTACCCGGGTTGCACGGGCCGGCTAAGCCCCCGATCACTGCAATACGTGCGCGCAATCCTTCATCACGCCGGCCTTGCGACGCAGGTATTCAGCGAAAATCTCCCGCGCGGTGTCGTGGTCGACGGCAATCTGCATCGCATCGACAAACTCACTGACCGCCGCCACGGCATGTGCGAAATGATTGCTCTCGGTGCCGCCGGTGTGCACGGTGACCCAGGCCACCGTGGCGCGGGCCTTGGCCTCTGGCACGCCCATGTCGCGGACAAACCACTGCTTGTACAGCGGGTGGATAAACTCCACTTCACCGTGGGTGTACACCTCATGGATCAAGGTCGTCAGCAGGCCTTGCAACAAATCGCGATCGCGCAGGCGACGGGTGTCGGTCCAGTCTTTGAAGGCCTGGGCCGAAGGCAGGCAATTTTCCTTGAGCAGCCACTGGTCATCGCCGCACAACGGCGTCGCCATGTTGTAGAACAGATCCGAGTGCAACGTATTGCCCAGCGCGCCGAGGTCTTCATCGGTGATCCGTTGCAGGCTGCCGCAAGCCCGATAGAGCTGCTCGGCGGCCTCCGAACCTTGTTCGGAGCGCGCCAGCAAGGTAATGCGATTGGCCAGGCCGGACACACTGGTGGCCGAGTTGTTGGTCTTGGACCAACTGGCGAAAAACTTGCGCAATGCCACCGGTGAATGACGACGCGAGGTGAGTTGCTCGAAGGCATTTTCGATGTCCACCAGGGCCTCTTCTTCACTCCAGAACGCCTCGAACAGTGCGTGTTTCAAGACACTGGCCGGCATGTCGTTCAACACCGGCTCGACGATCTTCAACAGCTGGCTCTGGCGGGTCATTACGTTACTCATGGTCACCTCTTATATTCCATTATTGGATGATGAATCAGGCAGGTTCACCGGTTCGGCCACGCGCCACCGGTGTATCGGGTTTAGGGGGTTTCCAGCCAGTCAAGGCGATCAGCAACGACAACAGCTGGAAGCCGATGATCAGCGCCACACAGCCTTGCCAGCCCCAGCGGCTCCAGATCATCGCCGGGACGATGGCGCCGAAACTGCCCCCCAGGTAGTAACCCGTCAGGTACAGCCCCACCGCGCCGGCCTTGTTGTGTCGGGCGGTTGCTGTGATGAAGGCATTGGCGCAAGCCTGGGCAAGAAATACCCCGGTCGAACTCAGGGCCAGGCCCAGCACGATCAGCCACAGAGACGGCAGCAAGGTCAGGATCGAGCCGCAGACGCCGAGCAACACTGCGCCTGTCAGCAATTCGGCTTGCGGTCGGGATTTGCTCAAGCGTCCCGCAATCGGGATGACCACCAGCGCCAAGAGGAACACCGCATAAATCGTCCCCAGTGCCGCAGCGCCCAGGTTGAATGGCGCCTGGCTGAGGTAGAGCCCCGCATAGGTAAAAGTCGCCACTTGTGAAAACAGCACACAAAAACCGACGCCATACGCCGCCAGCAAGGGCTTGCGGCACAGTTCGTGAAACGCTTGCAGACGAACAGGCGAAGACTTGGCCACCAACACTGGGTTGGCCGGCAACAGGAAGTGGATGGCTACGCCGACGAGCAAACTCATCGCCGCCAGCAGCTCAAAGGCTTCACGCCAGCCCACGTATTGCGTCATGATCCCCGACACAAAACGCCCGGCGAAGCCTCCCAGCACCGTACCGGCCACGTAAAGGCTGGTGATTTCGGTGACGGTGCCACCGCTCCAGCGGTCGCCGATGTAGGCTACGCTGGTTGCGAATACCACCGGGATCAACATGCCCTCAACAAAGCGCCAGACCAGCAACTCGGCAAAGCTGCCGGCATGGGCAGCCAGCAGCGCCGGCACCGCCAACAGCAGCGCCGCGACGACAATCACCGAGCGTTGCTCGAAGCGACCGGTCAAGCGGCTGATAAAGGGTGCCGTGAGGGCGACCGCCAGGGTGGTGACTGTGATGCTCCATCCCGCCTGGCGGGCGCTCACCTGAAAACTCAGGGCAAACTCCTGGAGGATGCTCTGGGTTGAATAGAGGTTGAGAAAAGCCGCACAGCCACACAGGAACAGGGCGACGCGAGCACTGTGCAGGCGCGAATTCATGAGACCTCTCGTTTTCTCCTCGGAGGTCTTTATAGAATATGCAGCCCGCCGAACACCAATACCGAATTCGGACCGATCAATACCCAAGGAACAGGATGCTTGACCTCCGCAAGTTACGTTACTTTTTGACGGTCGCCGAAGAGCTGCACTTTGGCCGCGCAGCCTTGCGCCTGCACCTCGCCCAGCCTCCCTTGACCCGACAGATTTCGGCGCTGGAATCCGAGCTGGGCTTTCGCCTGTTCGATCGCACCAGCCGCACGGTCACGCTCACCGCACAAGGCCGGCATTTCCTGCCGTACGCCCGCGCCGTGCTGGACCAAGCCAGCCTGACCGAAGTCATCGCCGGCAAGCTGGCCGCCGGCTCGGCCGGGCAATTGGCGCTGGGGTACGCCAGCTCGATTGCGCTGTCGGATTTGTTCAGCCAAACCATCCAGGCCTTTGCCCAGCGCTTCCCGGACGTCCAGCTGACCCTGGTGGAAAGCGCGTCCGGCAGTCTGTATTCGCAAGTGGTCGATGGCCGCATCGACATTGGCATGAGCCGACTGCTGCCTGAAAGCGGACAGACCGAGGTGCAGGTCTTGTCGTTGGGAGGAGAACCGCTGGTGGCCGCCCTCTCCAGTGACAACCCGCTGGCCAGCCAGGACGAAGTCACCCTGGAACAGCTCAGTGCGCACCCGTTGATTCTGTTTCCGGCCGATTATGGCTCCGGGCTCAATGAGTCCATTGAGCAACTGTACCGACGCAACGGTCTGCCCATGCGACCCGGCCCGTCGGGGCGACAGATCACCTCGATCATCGCCCTGGTGGCCGCAGGCCAAGGCGTCGCGCTGGTTCCCCAGTGCACCAAGACCCTGGCCAAAAAGGGTGTGACCTACCGGCCGCTGGCAGAGCCCGAAGCCTGTGCGCAACTGCTGATACTGACGCGAACCCAAGGACGTACGCTGCTCGTCGAGGCCTTCATGGGCGTGGTCGATGAGCTTTTGCGGGGGCGCTGAAGTCCTTCTCTCTGGCGCTCAGTTGTAATCCCCACCGGCGCGCTTGAGCATTTGCTTGCAACGCTCCGACAAGTGAAACACCCGCAGATGTTTGCCAGCCTTGTCGTAGCGTTCGCGCAAGGTCTTCAACGCGGCGATGGCCGAGTAGTCGACAAAGCTCAGGTGACGGCAATCGAGGGTCACTTGGGCGGGATCGTTGGCGGGGTCGAACTGGTCGAGAAAAGGCGTGGTCGAGGCGAAGAACAGCGTGCCATGCAGTCGGTAAAGTTTGCTGCCGTCGGTTTCCAGATAGGTGTCGGCATACAGCTCGCGAGCCTGTTGCCAGGCGAAGTTGAGCGCGGCGATGATGATCCCGCAGAGCACGGCAGTGGCCAGGTCGGTGAACACGGTGATGGTGGTCACGGCGATGATCACCAGCACGTCGTTGAGCGGCACTTTGTTGATCACCCGCAACGAGGCCCAGGCGAACGTCTGCTGCGACACCACGAACATCACGCCAACCAGGGCCGCCAGCGGAATGCGCTCGATCAGCGGCGACAGAAACAACACGAACAGCAAGATCATCACCCCGGCGACCACGCCCGAAAGTCGGCCACGCCCGCCGGAACTGAGGTTGATCACGGTCTGGCCGATCATCGCGCAACCGCCCATGCCGCCGAACACCCCCGACACCATATTCGCCGCGCCCAGCGCCACACACTCGCGATCCGGGTAACCGCGGCTTTCGGTGATTTCGTCGGTGAGGTTCAGGGTCAGCAGGGTTTCCAGCAGACCGACCAGCGCCATCAATATCGCGTAGGGCGCGATGATGCGCAGGGTGTCTAGGTTCCACGGAATGTCCGGCAGTGCGAAGCTCGGCAAGCCCCCGGCAATGTGCGCCATATCGCCCAAGGTGCGCGTCGGCAAGCCGAGCAGATACACCGCCAACCCGACGCCAAGAATCGCCACCAACGCCGGCGGCACCGCGCGAGTCAGGCGCGGCAGCAGATACACGATGGCCATCGTCAGCGCCACCAACCCGCTCATCACATACAGCGGCGTGCCACTGAGCCAGGTGTCGCCACTCTTGAAATGCTCCAGTTGCGCCAGCGCAATGATGATCGCCAAACCATTCACGAAACCGAGCATCACCGGGTGCGGCACCATGCGCACCAGTTTTCCCAGCCGCAGCAACCCGAACGCCATCATGATCACCCCGCCCAGCAGCACCGTCGCCAGCAAGTACTGCACGCCGTGTTGCACCACCAACGCAACGATCACCACCGCCATCGACCCGGCAGCACCGGACACCATCCCCGGCCGCCCGCCGCACAGCGCGGTCAATGTGCAAATGATGAACGCACCGTACAGCCCCATCAGCGGATTGAGATGAGCGACCAAGGCAAAGGCGATGCATTCGGGCAGCAATGCGAAGGATGTAGTGAGCCCGGCCAGGGCATCGGCGCGCAGACGTTGTGGTTTCATGACTTACCTGAAATGCGGGCCGGTAGCACTGGCCGCTGGGAATTGCGGGGAATAAGGGGTGCGGATGTTACGGAATCGGGGGCGGTTGGGCCAGTGACTGATAGACCCGACATAGGTCTCTTGCTTGACTGCTTAAGCCCGACAGTACTGTTTGTCACGGACAAAGCAGCTATGAAACCTGTAATGAGCTGTCCGTGATGGTTCCTGAAAAAACGGCCTCTACCGGCCCGATGAGAAAGACAGGTCCCACGCCATCCCACTGAACCGTTACGGTTCCGCCATCACATTCAACCTCGACGCAATTGTCTAACAAGCCCCGACGAATTCCGTTAACCGCGGCGCCACAAGAGCAGGAACCTGAACCGAGCGCAATGCCGGCCCCGCGCTCCCAAATACGCAACCGAATATGCTTTCGGTTAGTGATCTGGACGAAATGCACGTTCGTCCTGAGGGGAAACAGAGGATTGGTTTCAATGGCCGGTCCGATGGCCGCTATATCAACGGCCGTCAGATCATCTACAAAATAGGTGCAGTGCGGGTTCCCCATGCTGCAAGCGGCCGGGTCGCCAGCAAGTGGCAAAACAGCCGTATCCAGCTCCCGCGCCAGGGGAATATCCGACCAGCCCGTAAGCGGCATCCCCATGTTGACTGAAATGGCGCCTGTCGAGGTCCGTTCGCACCTGAGTAAACCACGGTTGGTTCGCAGCGCTATCGACGTCATATTGGATTCGCGCATCAGCCTGTCCGCTACGCCTCGCGTTGCGCTGCCACAAACATCCAGCGCGGAGCCATCGGCATTCCAAAATACCAAGCGCGCCGCTGCATCATCGCAATCGAGTATCACCGCCAGTTGATTGAACCCGATACCTCGGTTCCGATCACCCATTTGCCGTGCCACGGCACTTGTTATGGGAATGGCCGAGTTTCGCGAGTCGACAATAACGAAGTCATCACCATTGGCGTGCATTTTATGGAAACTCAGCGGCATACATGGACCCTGGCGACGAGACGTGTGGTGAGTTGATGTTTAACGCAGTGCGGTCATGAAATTACTGATCGTCCAAAATGTAAATCGGATAGCTTTCAGGGTAGGGGCTGTACTGGGCTGCCCACTCGTCCAAACCAATCAGCGTATTGGAAACACCATACTTGTAGACCTGCGATACCTTCCAGCCATTGGATGTCTTTTCGACGAGGTATCTGAGTGTTTCACCCTTATTTCGGGCTTCCTCATCATCTTCAGTGTGGCTCACAGACGATGGGGTCACGTTGGTGACTTTGACAGTCGCGATAGCCCGCGCCTCAGTCTCCTGCCTTACCTCAATGATCTCTCGCTTATAAACGGTCTTTTTGCACAGTCGCCCGCGACTTTTGAAGGACTGCACCACTTCTCCCGTCGCAACTCTGCTCACATCAAATTCGTCTGTGCGTTCTTTGATGATTGTTTCGCAGTTAGCGTCCGCGACAGCGGCCATGGCACCCAGATAGCGCCACCATGTCTTGAGCGCTTGTTCAGGTGAGCCTGTGTTGATTTCAAACTTATAGACAAACTTCTCAGTCGGGGCTGGCGCTGGTGCTGACGGAGTCGCAGGCGTTGAGGTGACATTTCCCTGGTTTGCGCCTGGAGCATTGGCGATTTTTTCACAGCCCGACAGTGACAGGAAAAGGGGCAACAGCAAAAGTGCTCGTCTCATAAAATCCATTTTTTTGAGGTGATTGTATGGCCGGCATTCTGCCTAATGATTCTCCTGAGGGCTACGCGTTAATGGGGAAGTTTGCCTGGTTCACTAAAACTGACAGGCTTACGCTATCAACCCTGCTTCAAATCCAGCATATAAGTGTAATACCCCGTATCCCGCACATACCCCAACGACTCATACAACCTCTGCGCGCCAAAGTTATCCGTGGCCGTTTCCAGCACCAACCCCTTCGCGCCTGTTGATAGTGCAAACGCGCGGGCGGTGTTCATCAGCAACGTCCCTACCCCGCGGCCCCTCGCAGCAGGTGCGGTAAAGAGGTCGCTGAGCAACCAGGTGCGGTGGGCGTCGATGGAGGAAAACGTCGGGTACAGCTGGACGAAACCCAGCGCTTCGCCGTTGTCGTCCAGAGCGAGGAAGATCGCCGATTCATCCAGGGCGATGCGCTCGGCGATGAAGTCTCGGGACTGCCGCAGGTTCGAAGGCTGGCCGTAGAAACCTCGATAGGCGTCGAAGAGTCGGGCGACTGGGTCGAGGTGGCTGGCGTCGGCGCGTTGGGCCTGGATGGTCATGCTGTTCCCTCCTTAGGATTTGGTCCGAGTGTAGCGGGCCGCCATCATGTCTGGTGTTTCACGTACGCCCATTTATCCAGCCAATTTGCAGGGCGCTCCCGCACTCATCAAACTGGAGAACCCGCCCGCCGCCCCCCAGGAACCCAAAATGCCTGATCTATTGCTGAAGCCAGCCCTGCCCGGCATTGCGCTCCGGCGATGGCGTTTGCTGCACCGCGTCAAACAAGCCCATGCCGCGCAGATGTTCAGCGTCACCCAATCGACGATTTCCCGATGGGAGAGTGGCGTACAAGCAATGGATCGCGCCGCACACCAGCAACTTGAACGGTTGCTGGCCGCTCGTCTCGATTCCGCCGCCGATCACGTCCTCGCCAGGCTGGTCGCGGAAAGCCCGCGGCCGGTTCATCTCATTTGCGACCTGACCCATCGTCTGCTGGCCTGCTCCCCGTCTCGTGCCGCTGAGTTTGCCAGCCCGCTGGGCGATCTTCTGGGGCACTCGCTCTGGCGCTTCGCAACGCCAGAAATCCTGAGCACTGAGGCCGCGCTCGATGAGTCGGGTTGGCGGGAAACCCTTGCCCTACCCGCCCTGGAATTTGTCACTGGCAGCAATGATTCCGCGCTCGTCCCCATCCGCCATAGCCTGTGTCGCTGGACGCGTATCCCCCTCTCCGACGGCTCGGCGGCACGTCTGGTGGAAACACTCTGACAGCACGGCCGCGCATATTTTATGCGTGGACGATGTGCCTCGCCGGGCCTAGTCTGGCGCCAGTAACCGGGACGTTATGCTGCCAGGCAAAACGCCGGTCAACCTACTGGGCGGATGTATGGATATCGAAAAAATCAAAGGACGCCTCGACTTTCTGCGCGAAGCGGAAAAGCTCAAGGATGTACTCAGGAGTGCGCATACCACCTCCGGGCGCACCGAAAGCACGGCTGAACATAGCTGGCGCCTGTGCCTGATGGCCATTGTGTTCTCGGACGAACTGGCCAGCCTCGACCTTCTGAAAGTCCTCAAGATGTGTGTCATTCATGACCTGGGCGAAGCCATCAACGGCGACATTCCGGCCGTCAACCAAGCCTCGTTCCCCGACAAGAGCGAGCATGAACGACGCGATCTTTTGCTCTTGACCAGCACCCTTGATGACGCGTTGAAAACAGAGATATTGGCGCTCTGGGATGACTACGAAAACGCGTTGTCCCCCGAGGCGCAGGCGGTCAAGGCACTGGACAAACTGGAGACCCTGCTACAACACAATCAGGGCCTGAACCCGCCGGACTTCGACTACGCGTTCAATCTGGCGTACGGCAAAAAACACACCAGTGCCCAACCGATTTTTGAGGCTCTGCGCAACATCATCGATCAGGATACGAAAGCAAAAATCGACAGGGACAGGAAGTGACGGGGCTATCTTCATAGCTCCGTCGTCTTTGGCGATGGGTTGAAGAACAACATCAGCCTTCAAACACCGTCCTGTGGCGAGCGAGCTTGCTCGCGCTGGGCTGCACAGCGGCCCCGCTCTTTCCTGAAAAGCAGGGGCCTGCTGCGCAGTCCTGCGCGAGCAAGCTCCCTCGCCACAGGTTACTCGTTCAGCAAGGCGTGCAAGGATCAGGCTTTCGACTGCTGTTCAGCAGACACCGCCATCGCCGAGTTCCTCGCCAACCCGTAATAAAGCACCCCCGGCACCACCAGCCCCACGATCCACGAAATGTCCACGCCTCCGAGTTGCGCCACCATCGGTCCTGAGTAGAAATGTGTGTCCACAAACGGCAACTGGATCAACACCCCGATGACATACACACTGATCCCTCGCACATTCCAGCGACCATAACGCCCCGCCGGATCGGACAGCGCCGGGATGTCATAACGCTCCTTGTTGATGAAGTAGTAATCCACCAGGTTGATCGCGCTCCACGGCGTGAAGAACGTCAGCAAAAACAGGATGAAGTACTTGAACGAGTTCAGGAACGAGTACTGCCCCAGCAGCGCCAACGTGGTGGACGCGGCGACAATCAGCAGCACAAACACCATGCGTTGGCGGGCGGTGATTTCCAGACGGCTGCGAAAGCCGCTGATAATCGTCGCCACGCACATGAAGCTGCCGTAGGCGTTGAGCGTCGACACCGTGACCTTGCCGAACACCACGCTCAAATACAGCAGCGACGCCATCACACCGGTGCTGCCCAATCCGACGATGGTCGCCACCTCATGACCGCGAAAGTTCGCACCGGCCAACGCCGCCGCGAACACTCCGAGGACCATGGAAGCCTGGGCGCCCAGCACCGTGCCGAGGCCGACGGCGGCAAAGGTTTTCCAGGATGAAGTCTTGCTCGGCAGATAGCGCGAGTAGTCGGCCACATAAGGCCCGAACGCGATCTGCCAGGATGCCGACAGCGAGACCGCCAGCAGGAAAGTGCTCCAGCCAAAGTGGCGGTTTTCCAGCAACAGGCCGATATCGTTGACGGTCATCAGCCGGGTAAACAGATAGGCGAAGGCAATGATGCCCAGCACGCTCGCCACCCGGCCCACCCAGTGAATAACCCGATAGCCGAAGATCGTCAGGAACGTGATGCACGCGGCGAAAATCAGGATGCCCGTGCTGTCGCTGACATGGATCAACTGCGCAATCGCCTGCCCCGACAACACCGCGCCAGTCGCACTGAAACCGAGGTACATCAGGCACACCAACACAATCGGGATCGCCGCGCCGTAGACGCCGAATTGCACCCGGCTGGAGATCATCTGCGGCAGCCCGAGCTTCGGCCCTTGGGCGGCATGCAAGGCGACGACGGTGCCGCCGAGCAGTTGGCCAATCAGCAAACCGATCAGTGACCAAAACACATCACCGCCGAGCACCACCGCCAACGCGCCGGTAACGATGGCAGTGATTTGCAGGTTGGCACCGAGCCACAACGTGAACTGGCTGTAAAGGCTGCCATGGCGCTCGGCCTCGGGGATGTAATCGATCGAACGGGTCTCGATCAAGGGACTTCGTTGTTGAGTCATTGCGCTGTGCTCTTCAGAAAAGGTAGACGCCAATACCGAGCAAGCGAAGCTGCGTCCGGCGTAGCAGCTGGCGAAGCCTGCGTTCGGCTGCGAAGCAGTCGTGAAACCAGAGCACGCGGTACATCAGGCAAACCGCGTGAGCTGAATTGACGACTGCTTCGCAGCCGAACGCAGGCTACGCCAGCTGCTACATGGAGCGATGCGTTCGGCTGCCACCACGATTCGCACTGATCGGTATTAATGGCGGGTGGTGTTTTTTTATTGTTGTTGTACAACGCCCACGAACGGCGCCTTGGCCCACACCACTTTGCCGCCGACCATGGTCAACAGCACGTTGTTGCGCGCCAGTTCAGCCTCGGGCACCTGCATGAAATTCTTGTCCAGCACGATCAAGTCCGCGAACTTGCCAACCTCGACCGAACCGACCACCGCGTCCAGTTTCAACTGCTCGGCGGCGTTCTGGGTGATGGCGCGCAACACTTCCGAGCGCGACAGCGCCGGGTCGCCGTTCACCTTGCCCGCGTATTTTGGGCCGTAGCTGTGCGGGTTCAGCGGATCGCCCGAGCGGGTGACACCGACCTTCAGCGCGAGGAATTCGTCGAGCGGGTCCACCGGCCAGTCGCTGCCATAGGCGATGCGACCGCCCGCACGGGCGATGCTGCCCGACGGTTCCATGCGCGCAAAACGTGCGGCCCCGAGATGATCACGGGTGCCATCGTCGGTGGACGGCGCCTGCTGGGCCCATTGGAAGGACATGTTGGCGGTCACGTCCAAAGCCTTGAAGCGCGGATAGTCGGCCGGGTCTACTTCTTCGTTGTGGGTAATGGTCGGGCGAAATGCGTTGCCCGGCAGCTGATGACGCACGTATTCGATGCTGTCCAACGAGTCCCGCACCGCCCGGTCACCCGTGGCGTGAAGGTGCGGATCGAAACCGGCCTCGACCGCTTTCAGCAGCAGCGGATTGAGCACTTGCGGCGGGAAGTACAGCTCGCCGACATTCTTACCCGGTGCCCACTTCGGTGCCTTATCGGTGCCCGCGTTATGCAAGTACGGCGTCAACATCGCCCCTGTATCCGCCGGCGCATTGATGATGCCGTCCATGAACAATTTGACGTGGCGCATGCTCACGCCCGGCGCGACTTTGGTTTCGCCCTGATCGTAGATGTTGGCCAGTGCCTTGGCGTCGGCGATGGTTTTCGCCGGGTCTGCCGCTGCGGCGGCCGGGTCGAGCTTGATCGCCAGCAACGCCCGGGTGGTCAGCTCGCCGGACTGCTGCAACGAGGTGAAGGCTTTGCCATTCTCCGGCCCGGACAAGGCGTCGAAGAAACTGGTGATGCCTTGCTGGCGCATGGCGTCGAGGGCTGCGCGAATCTGAATCAGTTTCTCGGCATCAGTGGCCGGTGGCACCACGGCGGCCATGGTATCGGCGGCGCCGTCTTCGCAGATACCGTTCGGGTTGCCGGCCTTGTCACGCACGTACTTGCCGTCACTCGGGTTGGGCGTTTGCTTGGTGATGCCGGCCACTTCCAGGCCACGGGAGTTGGTCAGCACGGTGTGGAAGTCGGTGGAACGCACTTGAATCGGGCGCTTGGTCTTGAGCGCGTCCAGGGTCGATTTGTCCGGGTCGCCGTCGAGTCCGTCCATGCCCATGCGATCCCAACTGCCGACTTCGAGCCAGACGTCGGGGCCTTTGTCCTTGTCGGCGTCGAGGCAGGCCTGAATGGTTTCCTGGAAGACTTTGCGGGTCATGGTCTGGTATTTCAGGTCGCACAAGGTCATCGCGCGGCCGCCATCACCGGGATGCATGTGCGCATCGATAAAGCCCGGCATCAACATGCGCCCGGCCAGGTCGATCAATCGGGTCTGCTTGCCGATGTAGGCAGAAACCCCTTCATCGCTGCCGACATACACGATCTTGCCGCCGGTCACGGCAATCGCCTGTTGCACCGAGTTCTTGCCGTCGACGGTGTAGACATAGCCGTTGCGCATCACCATGTCGGCGCCGCTCGAACCTTGGGTCTGACACCCCACCAACCCCACACTGGCGAATGCCGTCGTCGCGGCAACCGCGATAAATAACCTGGAAAATTTCAACTGCCTCACCTCTGTTTTTATAATTTTGAAGTGCCCGAACAGACTGTCGCGCCAGCCCGTGGCAGGCAGGGCCTACCCTATAGCGCGCAGTCGAAATCCGGACCTCCACAAATGAGGAGGGTCAGGCATTTAGTGGGGTGTACGACGGGTATCGTGGGGAAACGACGTCGGCGAACGCAGGACAGATCCCAGCTCCACCTTGCTCTTCACGCCGAGTTGCAAATAGCAGTTGCGCAGATACGTGCGCACGGTGGCCGGGCTCAGCCCGAGGGTTTTGGCAATCTCTTTATAGGAATGGCCGGCGGCGAACAGCATCGCCGCCGTGCGCTCCCGTGGCGCCAGCACCGCCCCACGCACTTGCGTTTCGAGAGACAGAATCACGTGCTCAGCGTTCGGACTCAGCGTCAAGGCGCAGCGACCGAGACGGATCACGCACGGCGCTTTCGGCAGTTGCGCGATCACCTCAAACGGCAGCGTCGAGCCGCTCCACCCCGGCAACTCACGCTGGATGGCGGCGCACAGGCTGGCGCCGACATACAGCAGACTGCCGTCCAGTCGCGCGATGCCGAAATCAGTCGCCCCGCTGCCGGTGTTGAAGCGGATCATGTCCTGCACCTGGAAACGCCACAGTTGCAGCAGGTGATCGCAGAACGCCGAAAACAATTCGGCTTCGTTGTCGTTGAACACTGGCGCGTGTTCCCCACGGTAGAGACAGACGAAAAACATCAAGCCGCTTTCGGGCAATTCGAAGGTGATGCACATTGCGTGGTACAGATCGTGGCGCCGCGCAAACGCGTCCACCACATCGTTCAGATTGTCGAATCCGCTTTCGCGCACGACCTCGCCGGGCTGACTCAAGGTGTCATGGGAGAAGCTGTCACTGCCGGCCCCTTTG
Organism: Pseudomonas sp. 5Vm1k; assembly: GCF_056161485.1. Classification (NCBI taxonomy): domain Bacteria; kingdom Pseudomonadati; phylum Pseudomonadota; class Gammaproteobacteria; order Pseudomonadales; family Pseudomonadaceae; genus Pseudomonas; species Pseudomonas sp. 5Vm1k. The sequence goes on along the minus strand of NZ_JBSPCZ010000011.1, from coordinate 126,674 downwards.
TGCCATTCGACAGCAAACGACTCCGGCAGATTGATGCGCCCGTGCATCCAGCTCTTGGGCGGCGCGTCGGCGGCGGAGGCGGACATCTCGCCCCACCAGGCCGAAGCGAACGGCACCAGTTCGCTGAAGGCTTGCAGGCCCTCTTCGATAAACTGCGAGGCGCCGCGATCCCGGGCCAGGCGACCGAGGTGCAGCACGCAGCGGTTGAATGCGTTGAGTGTTGCCATGGAAGTGACGTCGTTACCCAACCCCATTGTTCTTATCCTGTTGGCTGCATGGCGTATTCATTCGACCATGCCATAGGCGCAGTAATCGCGTCCAGCTCAGGACTATTAAAGGAAAGGCACTTCCCGTACACCGTCTAATCTTAGGAGAACACCCGCACCAACATGCCTCAGCCTCTTGCTACAGGGGAAACGGGATGACCGGACAATCAGCACGTCAATGCTCGTCATGGATCCTGCTCTCCTTGCTCGCCATCAACCTGGCGCTGACCGCCGGATGCGCAGGCAAAACGGCCAAAGCTCGTTATTCGGCCTCAAGCGCAGGTTCAAGCTGCTATGCAAAAGCGCTACCTACTGCCGGCGAGGGCGGCCTGGCTTGGGGCGACACCTTGAGCATGGCGCGCAAGAAATCCCTGGATAACTGCATACGCTATGCCGGGCGGTCTGGCGGCACGCCGGATACTTGTCAGGTGGTGTTGGCGGAGTGCAAACATTAGTAGAGCGGCCCCGACTACAAACTAACCCCGCAGTACTCGCAGTCAATCAACCGGAATCACCACCGGATTCCCGCAGCTATGCAGAAAACTGGATTAGGCGGAGTTCGTCTTACCGCCGCTCCACTGACATATGCAGCGCTGGAATTAACGCTATTCCAAAATTTTTCGCTTACAAAATGCAGCGCCGCCTCACTGTGCTTTAATGCACTTTGAAAGCGCGTTTTGATTTTTTAGAAGTTTGGTTTTCTGTGCGCAGTGTTTCATTAGTTTAACAACTTACCCAGCACTAACGAGGCGAGCAAATGGAAATCCCTTCTAATTTACTTAGCGCGTTCATCCTGACAACTGCACTCTTCAGCAGTAACACGGCATATGCCAGTGAGGCGGAATTACCAGATGCTAAAAGTCTTGGGCTAACCGAGCTAACTGATGACCTTTCACGACAGGACCTGTTCAAGGAAATTCTTCTAACCGATCCCGTGAGAAAAAATGAGTACGATTCCTTTGCGCTTAAACGTTCGTTCAAGTTCCCCCACGATGTAGATTACGATGAGGCTCTTAAGGCGGAGCGTAAAGACTCGCTTTTCGGGATCGACATCAGCCATCACAACGGGGATAAATTCCCGATCGACCAACTGAACAACAATAAGTCGTTGTTCGTCTACATGAAGTCCAGTCAGGGGACGGGATACCTAGACCCGTTGTTTTCGACTTTCTGGAAACGAGCGGGACAGGTCGATAAAGGGATCAAGCTTCACCGTGGCGCTTACCACTTCTTGTCCAGTGGGAACGCATCGGATGATGCACAAGCCTATGGTATAGCTCAGGCCAAGACCTTCGTGAAGGTGATAAAGGCCAATGGTGGGTTGAAAACCACTGACATGCCTCCCGTCGTCGATGTTGAGTGGGACAAGGCGAACCCAGATGGGCCAGACCGCTGGGCGAACCGAAAACCCGCGCAAATAATGGCAATGGTCAAGGCGTTCTCGAAACAGGTGGAGGCAGACCTCGGCAGGAAACCCATGATCTACACCGCTCGATCATGGTGGACAGCAAGAATGGGATCAGAAGCCAGCTTTGCCGCCCTCGATGACCACTTACTGTGGATTGCTGACTATTCCAACTCATCGCAGGCGAACGAAAACCCTCGTACGATAAACAAACGTGAATGGGCGCTATGGCAGTTCACCGACTCCGCAGCACTGTCGCTTGGGTATGACAAGAAGTTCGATGCGAATACCTATAAAGGCAAGCCATCGGATTTCTACACGAAGCTGGGGGTAGAGGAGTTCTGATTACATGGAGATCAGAGGTCAGACGTTGCGCAGAGCAATACTCGGGCGTTTCGGCATTTGTTGCTTAATATTATTTAGAGCATCCATAGCGGAAGCAGGATGCCCGAATGGCGCCATCGTCGAGGACAAATATTGTGACCTTTTTGTTTATTACGAAAAAAATGAAAATAAAAAATTAGAGCCAAGAATAGCGGATGCTCTCAGGATTGATAAATCCTCTCAGACGCGAGCAATCGGTTTAGTAATTGCTATATCCAAATACCCCAACATGGAGGGCGTCAATCTTCCCGCAGCGGCGACTGATGGACAAAAGATGGTTCAGTTCCTCGTCGCATCGCAAAAGTTTGATGAGGTAATACTGCTCGCCGACGAAAATGCAAATCAGGAAAACCTTACCTACTTTCTGGAAGACTACCTGCCCAACCGGGCAAACTACTTCAATAAAAAGGCGAGATTGCTCATAGCTTACAGCGGGCACGGTAGAAGCCCGACCTCTGACGTTCAGGCTGCATTTGTGCTCAGTAATGCCAAGGATTACGAAAAACCTGATGGCATGTATGCGATGTCCAGACTTACTGACAACCTCGACCTTCTCTCTAAAAAGTATTTCCACGTCCTAACGCTTGTGAATGCATGTTTCGGCGGTGGCGTATTCACCATCGGGAGTGCCGGAGGTAACGCTGACGCTTTCACTAAACCAGGCTCTTATGCAATAACGGCCGGCGACGAAACTAACGAAGTATTTTCCTTAACCTCTACCCGCGGAAGTGTTTTCTTCGACAACATCATCACCGGCGTGACTCGTGGCGATGCGGACGTAGACAAGAGTGGCTCATACATGCGTCAGACGGGGGAAGGGGAAACTGTTCGTACCGGCTATACGCGCACTATGATGCTCGCCAGTTATCTGACCAGAGTCTTTGAAAATGTAAACAACGACCTTAAAAAAGAAGGGAAAAATCTGCAAATCAGCGAGCCGTGGTTCGGGCCGGCTCAAAAGAATTACGCGCGCGGTGGCTTCTTCTTCCTCTCTGACGGTGACGGACATGCCAGCCTGAGCACTCCTTTCGACGTGCTTTTTAAGACATCGACAATAACCTTCAACTCCACGCCTCCAAACGCTCCTAGCATCTCTGACTATCAATGGTCGAATACAAGTGGAGAACTGGTTCGACAGCCTGTGCCTAATGAGACTGTCCTGATAGCCTCGGCCGGACGCTACACCGGTTTCACTCCCGCCAGCTTCGGGATAAATCCAAGGGTCGCGACAACATCTCGGTTTAATCTGCCACCGATACCCAAGAAGATCGTCCTGGACTTAGAACCCAAGACTGAATTTCCGATAGGCCCGGTCAGTAGTATTCCAGGGCGCCCGGATATCAAGATCTTCAAGACACCCGATGTCTATCCAATTCATGGATATGACATCTCATCTGCTGATGGGAAAATTGATTGGGTGAACTTTATCGGCGGCGAAGAAAAGCCTAAATTTGTTTATGCAAGAGCGTTCGGTTGGCGAGGTGTCGACTCCTCTTTTGAAGTTAATTTTGAAAAAATTAAAGAGGGGGATGTTGATTATGGAGCGTACCTAAAGTACGACTTCTGTCGCACACCGGAAGAACAATTCGAAAGAACGGCATCTCTTCTTGCTCAAGATACTTCGATGCTACCGGTCGCGATATTACTCGTTAACCCTCAAGGCGAGGACGAAAAGCAACTGGAGTGCCTCAATCAATCCGGGATGACGAATGCCAAAGAGGGCATGCTCACACTGGCGGCCCTGATTCAGGAGCATTATGGAAAAACCCCGCTGTTTTATGGAAACCACAACAACTTGTCGACATTTCTTGATGATCGCTTCAACAAGTACATGGTATGGCTAGGTTACTGGGGAAAAGCCAACATGAAGTACGGTGGCAGCAATCCCTGGACTCTCTGGCAACACTCCGGCTCATTGGTTGTACCGGGAATCGGACCAAAAACGGCAGGCGAGGTCTTCTTCGGGACCGAAGCGCAGTATCAGGCATTCAAAGCAGGAAAAACAAACGTCGCACTGACGGCCGTGAAGCAAGTATGGGGAAGCAGCCGCGAATAAATTGCCAACATTCGGGGCTGTCCATTTTGGCACCCTCTCCTTGGCCCGCAGTGCTTGCAGTCATTCCACCGGAATCACCGCCGGTTTCCCCGTCTCCTTCAGCAGAAACACCAAAAACTTCGCGGGTTTGTCCTGGCTGGCATGCGTCCCACTGTGTGCACGTCGTCCGGCCCTTCATGGAAACTCTGTCCCGGCGTCAACGTGACCTCCTTGCCGCCCTTCACGCCCATGACGATGGAGCCTTCGAGCACGTAGATGAAGCCATGCGCGTCGTGGCGATGCACTGGGTCCGCGCCGCCGGGCGGGTATTCGACGGTGATCATCAGCACTTCTTTGCCGGGGTAGTCGGGCAGCGCCTGTTCCATCACGGGTTTGACGACCGGTGGCTCGGGGGCAGCCATTGCCAGTCCGGTGCACAACAACGGCAGTGAGGCGAAGAAAGAATGGAGGTGCATGAGGGTTTCCTCATCTGATTGGCCAACAGCGGATCGGTGGCGATCCCGTACGGGCGACCGCCATATACCTATCCGCTAATTGCCTTTGAGCCATGTTTCAAAGTGAGTCGCGCCAATGATCGGATTGGCGCCGGGGGTCAGTGACCGGTCGTCGATGGGCGCGCCGAAATAGGTGGCTTCGGCGTCCGAAATCACCTCTCGCGGATCATCGTTGTGTTTCAGATAGGTTTGGACGAACGAGGCGATCGGCAGCCGATCAGGCCCGGCCACTTCTTGCGTCTGGTTCGTCGGTGATTGCTCGGCAATGTCGGCCAGTGCCGCCGCAACGTCGGCCGAAGCGATCGGTTGCAGGTCGGCTGCGGGCAAACGCGTGCTGTTGCCCTGCTCGCCGGATTGGGCGATGGCGCCGATGAACTCAAAGAATTGCGTGGCCCGCAGGATCGAGTAGGGAATGCCCGAATCCTTGATCAGTTTTTCCTGGGCCATTTTGGCGCGGAAGTAACCGCTGTCGAGCATGCGTTCCGTGCCGACGACGGACAGGGCCACGTGGTGTTTCACGCCGGCGGCTTTCTCGGCGGCGAACAGGTTGCGGCCGGAGGTTTCGAAGAATTCCAGCACGGCGGCGTCTTCGAATGACGGCGAGTTTGCGACGTCGACCACCACTTCGGCGCCGTTCAGCGCTGCGTCGAGGCCTTCGCCGGTCAGGGCGTTGATGCCGGTGCTGGGTGAGCCGACGAGGACGTCGTGTCCGCGCTGGCGAAGGTTATTGCAGAGCTGGGTGCCAATCAGGCCAGTTCCGCCGATGACGACAATTTTCATGGGAATGCCTCCAGTTGGATGGTGCATCTGTCGGCGTTTGACTATGCAGGGCCGAAGCCCCATTCAGTTTAGGACACGGTTGCCGGCCTGCCCTTTTGATTTGAGCAACCGCCCCTGCAATCTGACGATTCGCGTCTGGCTCATTCGCTGTATAGTTTTGTATATTACGAAACCGATTTTTCAAGACGCCCCTATGCCCTCCTCCTTCGTTCCGTCCCCATGACCAGTATTCGTCAACGCAATCAGCACCTGATCCTGGTCGCCGCCAGCGAAGAGTTTGCCGCCAAAGGTTTCGACGCCACCCAGACCCGGGACATCGCGGCGCGCGCGGGGGTGCCGAAGGCGAATCTGTATTACTACTTTCAGAGCAAGGAAAACCTCTACGCCAAGGTGCTGCTCGGGTTTGTCGAGCCGTTGCTGGAGGCGTCGGCGGTGTTGCGCGAGAGCGATGATCCGGTGGTGGGATTGCAGGCCTACATCGCGGCGCGAATCCGCATCGCGCGCGAGCATCCGCATATCGCCAAGGTGTTCAGTGGTGAACTGCTGCTGGGGGGACGGCAGTTGCCTGAGGAGTGTCGGGATTTGTTGTATGCCGAGGCGCAGCGCAATGTCGACTGCCTGCGCAGCTGGATCGAGCGCGGGTTGTTGGCGCCGGTGGATCCGGAACATTTGATGCTGTTTATCTGGTCGGCCACGCGCACCTATACCAATCTGGGCTGGCAGATGGCGCATATCACTGGGCGGCAGGTGCCGCAGGATGGGGATTATCAGCAAGCAGCGGCGACGATTACCCGGTTGGTGTTGGGGGGTGTGGTGCCGGAGCGGGTCGGGGCGATTGGGGGGTTGTTGTTTGCTACTTGAGTTTTTGGGGGGCTGCTGCGCAGCCCAACGAGGGCAAGCCCCCTCGCCACAGGTGAGCGTCGCTCCTGGGCCTGATTTGGTTGTGTGTGTGTGTAGGAGCGAGGCTTGCCCGCGAAGAACGATAACGCGATATGTCAGACCTGACGCGTTAACGGTAGGAGCAAAGCTTGCTCGCGAAGAACGATAACGCGGTGTGTCAGGCGAGACGCCTTCGCGAGCAAGCTTCGCTCCTACAGTACCTGGCTGCTACCCAGGTTTGTGGTTATCCAGTACGCGATTGACCGCTAGCTCACCCATTGTGATCACCTGCAACAACAGCAGCATCCTCTTGCGTTGCGGGCCTTCCATCTGCTCGGCGAAATCGCTGGCCATGACGCTGGCCAATGAAAACGAGTCGTAGGCCTGGACCAGCAACGCTTCGTCATCCACCGCCGCTTCGATGGTGAAGATGGTGTTGGGGCTGCGGGGCGGTATCTGCGTTTTCGTCGCCCCGGGGTTCAGGTAGAAGTTGAGTGCGCGGTCGGCGGCCTCTTTCATTTTCTTGGGGTCAAGATCGAGAGACGCGTCGTAGGGTACTGGACGTGTATGCGGGGGATTCGGCGTTACTTTGAACATAGATCAGATTCCAAAATTGGGGCCGCAACCGTTCTCTACTAAAAGAAGGGTGGCGGCTGTACGCAGGTTAGTAGACCGGTGGAATCAGCAAGCCCGGCGCGCCCGAGGGCGCCCTGCGCACAACCACCATCAAGTGCAGGCATAGAATGACCTGACTGAATGGCGCTCATGCACCTTACTAATAACCACCGGGCTACTAAACCCGACCACTGATGAGCAGTGGCAGGTAAACGATAGAGGCCGGGGTCAAAGCGCACAAGCCAGCGGATTCTGGCGTACGCGTAGGTAAAGGCGCAAGGCGTTGTAGCCGTTTATGACGTAACACCGGGTGTCCTTAAACACTCACTCAAAAACATGTTTAAACGCGGCAAAAACCGAACAAAATCCCATCTCGGTCACGCCATTGATACCAATCAACCGGCTAAGGCATCAGGTCCAGCGGCAAAGACCCGGCCGCCGCTCGTTTGTCATACCAACGCTTGAGGGTTTCGGGCAGGCGCCCTTTCCAGCTCGGGACATTGGTGTAGTAACGGGCCCGGAGGTTGCCCCGCGAGTCGCTGACTATCAGCACCAGCCAGAAGCGCGAGTCTGTGGTGTGCATGAAAATGGAAGCGTTGATACCGCCGAGCCCGCGCACCCACATTTCATCGACTTCAGCGCCTTGCACATCGCTGGATGCATCGCCAATGGTCCGCGAACTGCTGCTCTCGACCAACCGTTGGTAGTCGTCCTTGAGCAAGTTGTGCAGCACGTCGTCTTCCTGCCGAGTACGCACTAATCCTACGCTGAGCAAGTCGTTTTCCGCCGCCAGGGATTGTTCCGATGCCACGTACCGTCCGGCATAAAATACGCCCATCCCCGCCCCGCAATCGGCATCACTGCCCTCCTGATTGATATCGAGCACGCCGTTCATGGCGATGAAGGTCAGCGCGCAATCGCCCTCGGAGTAATGCGCCGTCGTACCGTTGAGCGTGGCGATACCGTCCAGATTGCCCATGTTGGCGCCACTCGCCCCCAAGACGTCGAACGTTATGTGAGTCGAGTCCTTACGCTTGGTCTTCAACTCGCCACCGGTCGATACACCCCACGCAATCATCTGCCAAGTGGCGTCCCACGAGAACGGCGTGGTCATGTGCCCGAGTTCGGTGATGCGCATCTGGTACTTCTGCCGCAAACAACTGAGGTTATCCAAGCACTGATTGCGCTGTTTCAGCCACTGACGCTGGTCCGTCTTCAGTGCCTTGGGATCGACGACTTTGGGCAGCGTGGCGCTCCACAGTTCACCCAGCTTTTGGTCGAGATTCGAGGTGTAGGCGTCAGCGCAGATGGCTTTTTCACTAGGGCTGGTAGCGCTGGTGCAGTCGAAGCTGCTGGCGAGGGCAACATCGGACATCAACACAAAGGCAGCTATGGCTATAAAGCGAGAGAACTTGGGCATACGGGACAGATTCCATTCTTCAGGCGAGCCGGGAAATCGGCGCTCTCAGGGGTATTTTTAGACTCAAATAAAAACGGGCACCTCACGGGCGCCCGTTTTGTTGGCTTCACGGCTTACAGATTCTTGGCCATGGTGTCGGTGACGGTTTTCAGCGCTTGTTCAGTGCTTTCCTTCCAGTCGTTGTCGGTCACGGCCTGCACACCTTCGCGGTGCTGCCCGAAAATTTCGACCGGTGGCTTCGAGGTGCCGGTGTCTACTTTCAGGTGCACTTTGTTGTTCACGCCGACCGTCAGGAAGCCTGGGGACATCCACGACCAGAATTCGATGACATGCACCGTTACCGCTTGGGTATCGACGGTTTTTTCGCTGCTCGGCACAACCCGATAACCCGCCTGACCATAGGCCGCGGCAATGCTCTTGGCAATCAGGTCGCTGAGCTTGGTGCCTTCAGGTAACAACACATCGCCCAGCCCTTTGCCGTAGCCATTGCGTTTACGGGCGATGGCGCGTTCGGTGATGGTCTTATCGGTGATTTCGCCTTCCTTGAGGGACGGGGTCTCGGGGATTTCGGGTTTGAGTTCGAAACGGCGTTCGTCCAGCACGCTGATGACCACTTTCTGGCCATTGCCATTCGCCGCTGGCGGTGTATTGATGTCCACCACCGAGCGGCTGGCCGCGCAGCCGAACAGCGCAGTGGTTGCCAGTAACAGGCAGGCGAGTTTGAGGTGTTTCATGACGACTCCGGTCATTGTGATCAGTCCACTATTCGATTCTGGAAAGCAGGCGGGTTTCGCGCGACTGCGCGATCACAAGATCGGCCGCGAGGCGACAATCATGAGTCGCCACGGGAGTTTTTTGGGTTGGAAGCTGTCGCGGCTTAAACGCGTATCTCGGCGGTCGGCAGAACGTCGATCCGCGCCACAGGCCCCGTCAAGTGCGCCAGGTCGGCGTTGTGCTCGGCGATGATGTCCTGAGCGGCGACGTTGCCGTTGTCGACAGTGGAATGCGCGTCGGCGGCGAGTACCACGTCATAGCCCAGGTTAAGGGCCTGGCGGACAGTGGCGTTGACGCAATAGTCGGTTTGCAGGCCGCAGATGATCAGTCGATCAGTGCCCTGGTCTTGCAGCAATGCTTGCAGGTGGGTCTGGTAGAACGAGTCCCGGGTGGTTTTACGCACGCGCAGGTCTTGCGGTGAAGTCTCCAGGCTGTCGGCCAACTGCCAGCCTTTGGAGCCGTGTTGCAACAGCTCACCCTTTTCTTCGTGCTGGATCAGGACTACAGGAACCCCGGTTTCCCGGGCCTTGCCGCTCAGGCTGTTGATGTTCTCGATGACGCGTTTGATGTCAAAGCATTCGTATTCGCCGGTGCACAGGGCGTGTTGGACGTCGATGATCAGCAGTGCAGTGGTCATGGCGGAAGGCCTTAAAGTAATCCATCAGATTAAGGGGTACGCAACCTGCCCATTGGGAGCCGGGCGTGGATCGCGTGCAGTCGATAATGCCGTAAATCGTTCCCTGATAGAACCGCTTCCTGCCAGAGTTTTCAGAGAGCGTGACAGCCGCCCCAACGCCGCTAATTTGAATTAAAAAAGCATTAAACCATATTAGCCATGACAATAATTTGTTGTTCTATTGTAACCAGCAATATCAATTACATAACAACAGCAATAAGTGTGGTCAGCACTGATAGTTTGCTTTAGGGTAAATCATCGATATCGAGAAGTTTCGCCAGGACTGCGACCTGTTTAACAACAGGCTTGCGGCTTGCCGCTGGTTATTAATGGATTTCAGCCAGTGACGTGAGAGTAATCGCCTGATCGTTCTTTTTTGAACTTGATAAGCACTTACAATCCTGATCCCCGCTGATGCCGTTATATACATTGAGTACACTTGATATGAATGACAACAAAGTCCTGGCCTTGCGCACTTGCGCCAATGACATGTCGGACCATGCCGGCCAGGTATGGCCGGAAGCCGGCCTGGTGGTGTGCAAGCACTGGAAGCCCAGCAAAAACCTCGAGAATGGCCTGGTCGGCCTGTTGTGGGGAGAAGGTTGCTCTACGCAGTTGAGTTTGCGGGCTGATGCCAAATGGATTGTCTGTGAAGTGCATACTGATCACGTCTTGAAACTTGAAGAAGACGGCATGATCAAATTTCCGGAAGCGCAAGTTGTTCATACCGGCACACAAGAAAGTTCGATCAACTACATCGCAACGCATATTGAGCATTATCAAAGTTTAAACATTACACCCAGCGACACACCACTTGATTGCGCTGATAAAACTTTCAGCCGAGAGTTCGAAAGTCGGCGAGCCCAAGGCTACAGCCCTTCCAGCATTGGCGCTAAAACCGACGCCTCGCAAAAATTCGAAACCGCTGTTTACGGCAGCACCCTGACGGGCGGGCATCAAAGCTATTTACTGGCGGGCTATGGCAGCACGGAAACGGCTGGCGGCCAGAGTTCTCTGATTGCCGGTTACGGCAGCACCCTGACCGCCGCCGACAGCAGTTCACTGACCGCCGGCTACGGCAGTACGGAAATGGCCGGGGACGATAGTGCGTTGATCGCCGGATATGGCAGCACCCAGATCGCCGGTCAGAAAAGCACGCTGACGGCCGATTACGCAAGTACCCAAACTGCGCAGGACAGCAGCACCCTCACTGCCGGTTACGGCAGCACTGAAACGGCGGGAAGCGACAGTTCACTGACTGCTGGCTACGGCAGTACGCAAACGGCGGGACAAGACAGCACACTGACCGCCGGTTACGGCACTACCCAAACCGCCCAGGACAGCAGCGCCCTCACCGCCGGTTACGGCAGCACGGGGACGGCCGGACCGGAAAGTTCGTTGATCGCCGGATACGGCAGCACACAAACCGCCGGCCATGAAAGCACCCTGACCGCTGGATACGGCAGCACCCAGACGGCTCAGGAAGGCAGCTCACTCACAGCGGGGTATGGCAGCACGGCCACGGCAGGGGCGGACAGTTCGCTGGTCGCCGGATACGGCAGCACACAAACCGCAGGCCACGAAAGCACCTTGACCGCTGGGTATGGCACTACCCAGACCGCGCAGGAAAGCAGCTCACTGACGGCAGGCTACGGCAGCACCGCCACAGCCGGGCACGACAGTTCGCTGATCGCGGGTTACGGCAGCACGCAAACCGCCGGTTACGAAAGTACGCTGACCGCCGGCTACGGCAGCACGCAAACTGCCGAGGACAGCAGTTCCCTCACGGCAGGCTACGGCAGCACTGGAACCGCCGGACATGGCAGCTCGTTGATTGCCGGTTATGGCACGACCCAGACCGCCGGCTATGAAAGCAGCCTCACCGCTGGCTATGGCAGCACCCTCACGGCCCAGGAAAGCAGCTCCCTCACCGCTGGCTACGGCAGTACCGAAACCGCTGGCGGCGACAGTTCGTTGATCGCCGGTTACGGCAGTACTCAAACCGCCGGTTATGACAGCAGCCTGACAGCCGGGTATGGCAGCACCCTCACCGCACAGGACGGCAGTTCCCTCACGGCGGGATATGGCACGACGGAAACCGCCGGGCATGAAAGCTCGCTGATCGCTGGCTACGGCAGTACGCAGACGGCCGGCTATGAAAGCCACCTGACCGCAGGCTATGGCAGCACGCAAACCGCGAGGGAAAACAGTGTCCTGACCGCGGGTTATGGCAGCACCGCGACGGCGGGTGGCGACAGTTCCGTGATCGCCGGTTACGGCAGCACGCAAACCGCCGGACACGACAGCACGCTGACGGCAGGCTACGGCAGCACCCTCACCGCCCGGGAACACAGTTCACTCACGGCTGGCTACGGCAGCACCGAGACCGCCGGCTACAAAAGCACGCTGACCGCTGGTTATGGCAGCACGCTGACCGCGCGGGAAAGCAGCGTCCTCACCGCTGGCTATGGCAGCACCGAAACCGCCGGTTGCGACAGTTCGCTGATCGCCGGTTATGGCAGCACACAAACGGCCGGCTACGAGAGCACGCTGACGGCGGGTTATGGCAGCACCCTCACCGCCCAGGACAACAGTTCCCTCACCGCCGGTTATGGCAGTACCGAAACCGCTGGCTATGAAAGCTCGCTGATCGCCGGCTACGGCAGCACGCAAACCGCCGGTTACGCAAGCACGTTGACGGCAGGCTACGGCAGCACCCTCACCGCCCAGGACAACAGCTCCCTCACCGCCGGTTATGGCAGCACCGAAACCGCTGGCTACGACAGTACTTTGATCGCCGGCTACGGCAGCACCCTGACGGCTCAGCACAACAGCACCCTCACTGCTGGTTACGGCAGCACAGAAACTGCGGGCCAGGACAGTTCCTTGATCGCCGGCTACGGCAGCAGTCTGACCAGCGGCATTCGCAGCTTCCTCACGGCGGGATACGGCAGCACGTTGATCAGCGGGTTGCGCAGTGTATTGACTGCCGGGTACGGCAGCTCGCAAACCGCCGGTTACGAAAGCACGTTGACCGCCGGATACGGCAGCAACCAGATCGCCAGTTATCGTAGTTCACTGATCGCCGGCCCCGACAGCACACAAATCGCCGGGCATAAAAGCATGTTGATCGCCGGCAAAGACAGCTCACAAACTGCCGGTTATCGCAGCACGCTCATCGCCGGCGCCGGCAGCACCCAGACCGCAGGCGATCGCAGCAAATTGATCGCGGGCAAGGACAGCACGCAAATCGCCGGGGACCGCAGCAAATTGCTGGCGGGCAGCAACAGCCACCTCACGGCGGGTGATCGCAGCAAGCTGACAGCGGGTGATGACTGTACGTTGATGGGCGGCGATAAAAGCATTTTGACGGCGGGCAAGAACAGCATTCTGGTGGGCGGTGCCAGCAGCAAGTTGATTGGCAGCCTGGGTTCGACGCTGACGGGGGGCGAGAATGCGACGCTGATTTTTCGCTGCTGGAACGGCAAGCGCTACAAGAATGTCGTGGCGCGTACCGGCAAGGATGGCGTCGAGGCGCATGTGCCGTATCAGGTGGATGAGACGGATAACATCGTCAGCAAACCAGAGGAGTAAGGGACGGAAAGTAAATCCGCCCCTTGTTCAAGACCCTCAATAACCGAGCGACAACCCGGTATTGCGACGCGGATCATTCGCGCCGTAGTAGCGGTTCTTGCCCACCGGTTTGCCGCCCAGCGAAGGAGCGCCGACCAGGATCGCCGCCACATGGTTGGCATCCTGTGGCCCGGCAAATTTATGCCCCCAACTTTCGAGCAGCTTCACCGTATCCGGGCTGGTGGTGAAGGTCTCCAGGTTGGTTTCTTCCGGCAACCACTGCTGGTGGAAACGCGGCGCATCCACCGCTTCCTGGATGTTCATGCCGTAGTCGATCACGTTGAGGATGGTCAGCAACGTCGCGGTGATGATGCGGCTGCCACCCGGCGTGCCGACCACCATCACCACTTTGCCGTCCTTGGTGACGATGGTCGGGCTCATGGACGACAGCGGTGCCTTGCCGGGCGCGATGGCGTTGGCCTCCCCTTGCACCAGGCCGTACATGTTCGGCACGCCGATTTTCGAGGTGAAGTCGTCCATTTCGTCGTTGAGAATGACCCCCGTCTTGCTCGCCATGACCCCGGCACCGAACCAGTCGTTGAGGGTGTAGGTCATCGAGACCGCGTTGCCCCATTTGTCGACGATGGAGAAATGCGTGGTGTTACTGCCTTCATGCGGTGCTACGCCGGGTTTGATCTCGCGGGACACACCAGCCTTTTGCGGCTGGATGGCGGTGCGCAGTGTGGTGGCGTAGTTTTTGTCCAGCAGATGGGCGATCGGGTTCTTCACGAAATCCGGGTCGCCGAGGTAGCTGTTACGGTCCACATAGGCGTGGCGCATGGCTTCGATCTGATAGTGCATGCCCTGGGCCGAGTGGTAGCCCAGGTCTTTCATCGGGTAGCCGTCGAGGATGTTCATGATCTCGCAGATCACCACCCCGCCGGAGCTTGGCGGTGGCGCGGAGACCACGTGGTAGCCACGGTAATCGCATTCCACCGGGGCCAGTTCGCGGGTCTTGTACTTGTCGAGGTCGGCCTGGGTAATGATGCCCTTGTTGGCCTGACTGGAGGTGACGATGGCGTCGGCCACCCAACCTTTATAGAAACCGTCGGCGCCCTTCTCGGAGATTTCCCGCAGGGTTTTGCCGAGGTCTTTTTGGATCAGTTTCTGCCCGACCTGCATCGGTTCGCCGTTGCTCAGGAAGATCGAACCGGAGTCGCGCATGTCTTTCTTGAACACGTCAGTCGCCGTTTCCAGCAGATCGACATCGCCTTGCTCCAGCACGAAGCCTTCTTCGGCGAACTTGATTGCCGGGGCGATCACTTCCTTGCGCGGCTTGGTGCCGTATTTGCTCAGGGCCAGTTCCATGCCGGACACGGTGCCCGGCACGCCAACGGCCAGGTGACCACGGGTGCTCAGGTCCGGAACGACGTTGCCGTCCTTGTCCAGGTACATGTTGGCAGTAGCGGCCAGCGGGGCTTTTTCGCGGAAATCGAGGAAGGTCTTGCGCCCGTCCGCCAGTTGAATGGTCATGAAACCACCGCCGCCCAGGTTGCCCGCTGCGGGATAGACCACCGCCAGCGCATAAGCAACCGCAACCGCGGCATCCACGGCGTTACCACCGTTCTTCAGTTCATCCACGCCGACGTGGGTGGCCAGATGCTGGGCCGTGACCACCATGCCGTTTTCGGCCGCGACCGGGGCCACCGAGGCTGCGTAAGCACTGAGGCAACTGAGCGCCAATGAGGTCGCAATCAGCGATTTGGCAAAAGGTTCGAACTTCATGATTCGGTCTCTTTTTTGTTTTTAGGCTCTGCAATAACAGAGGGAACGCTTCAAGAACAGTAGCCAGTATGGCTGGGATTACGTATTGCGCCTCCCCGATCAGGCAGTATGCTTGCCCTCTATTCAGCTGTTTTCGGAGCTCGCCGGCATGAGTTACACCTTCACCACCATGGCCTCCCCTGTCGGCGAGTTGAAGCTGGTCGCGAACGGTTCAAGACTGGCAGCCATCCTCTGGGAAAACGACAAACCGAATCGGGTACGACTCGGGCCGATGACTGAAGCGCCAGACAATCCGATCCTGTTGCGCACCGTTCAACAGTTGCAGGAATACTTTGCCGGCACGCGAAACCGGTTCGACCTGGAGCTGGATTTTGCCGGCACCGACTTTCAGAAAAAGGTCTGGCAGGCGCTGCTGACCATTCCGTTTGGCGAGACCCGCAGTTACAGCCAGATTGCCGAGCAGATTGGCAATCCGAGTGCGGTTCGAGCGGTGGGTGCAGCGAATGGCAAGAACCCGATCTCGATCGTGGCGCCGTGCCACCGGGTAATCGGGGCGTCGGGGAAGTTGACCGGGTTTGCGGGTGGGCTTGAGGCCAAGGAAAGGTTGCTGACGCTGGAAGGTTGTGAGTGGTCTGGGGCTGGCCGGACGGGTGACCTATTCTGACTGAGCTGCCCTTTGTGGCGAGGGAGCTTGCTCCCGCTCCAGTGCGTAGCACTGGCAAGGACCTTGGGGCTGCTTCGCAACCCAGCGCGAGCAAGCTCGCTCGCCACAGTCAGATTCAGGATTCTGCGAAGAGGTTCTTCATCGCCGCATATTGCAGCAGCATGATGGTCTTCGCATCGCAGATCTCCCCGCGATAAAACGCCTCAAGTGCCGCGTCGAATTTCCATTCCAGCACTTCCAGCTCTTCGGTTTCTTCTTCCAGCCCACCGCCATCACTGACTTTCGACGCAGCGTCATATTCAGCGATGAAGAAGTGCAGTTTTTCAGTAACCGAGCCCGGGCTCATGTAGGACTCGAAGACCTTTTGCACGTGGTGCACGCGATAGCCGGTTTCCTCTTCAGCTTCAGCACGAATCCGTTCTTCCGGTGCCGCGCCTTCGAGCAGGCCCGCCGCCACTTCAATCAGCAAACCATCGTGACCGTTGACGAACACCGGCAGCCGAAACTGACGCGTCAGCACGACGGTTCTTTTTTCGCGGTTGAACAGCAGAATCGCCGCACCATTGCCACGGTCGTAGACTTCGCGGGTCTGGCGCTGCCACTCACCATCATTACGCTGATAGTCGAAGGTAATTTTCTTCAGCAGGTACCAGTCGTGGGACAACACCTGGGAGTCGATGAGGTTGACCCGGTCGGCTGTATTCGCCATCACAACGCATCCTTTTTTCGTGAGAGGAACCCCATGGTAGGCGAAAACGAAAAAGCCCGGCATCTTTACCGGGCTTCTTTTTTACTGCTGGCTGGCGACTTCAGGCGCCGCGAGCTCTTCTTCGTGGGACGAGAGCCGCTTGCCGTTGATCAACGGCCCGTAGCGACGACTGAATTCCCAGTTGTACGGCACGTGGTCCTTGTTGACGCCATTGTCCCAGTTCACCGACCAGGTCATCAGGCCTTTGATCGAAAGCCCTTTGGCGTCCAGACGCTTGAAGGCGTTCACCACTGCCGCCGGGTTGATCACATAACCGGTGGCCGCCGCATCGACGTTGGCCGGCAGGCCGATCACGAACTTGTCCGCCGGGATTTTGGTGAACCCGCGAGTTCCGCTGACCAGACTTTCGGTCAGGTAGAACAGAAAGTCCTCTTTCATCGCGTCGTTATTTTGCGCGATCCATGCACCATTGCCGTTATTGGCTTCCTGCACCCAGATTCCGTCACCACCCTGGTTGTAATACTGCGGGGCGATGAAGTCGTAATAGCCTTCCAGGGCCTGGAGGTAGCCGACATATTTGCCAGCGGTGGTCAGATACGGAAACTCCGGCGCCATGCTGATGATGAAGTGTTTGCCTTCACCGGCGTAATGGTCCTTGACCAGTTTCAGCGCGGCAGGCAGGACGGTCTTGTTGTCGGCGAAATCAATCGCGCTCTGTTCAAGATCGATGTCCAGGCCATCGAAACCGTAGGTTTCCACCAGGCGGATGATTTCGTTGGCCAGTGGCTGTTCGTTGCCTTTGTGCAGTTCGATGTGCGCGTCGGCGCCACCGAGGGAAATCAGCACCGCCCTGCCCTGGCTGTTCAGCACGCCGACCTGGCGACGGAACTCGGCATCGGACAGGTTGTACGGCTTGAAGGTTGGGATACCGTTGCCTTTCATGAAGGCCACGGCCACCACGTTGTAATCCTTGGGCACATCCTGCAGCGCGATGTTGGCGAATTGGCCACGCTGGTAACCGTCGCTCGGCCCAGCAGGCCAGTTATGCCAGAAGCCCATGAGGATCTTTTTGCCGGCAATGCTCGGCATCAATGAAGCCGCGTCGCTGACGGGCGATTTCAATAACGTAAAGTCGAATTTAGACATGTTCTATTCCTTCAGAACGTGGGGAGGTTAACGCCGTGGGCTTATTTGAAGTCCACGTCGAACGCTTGATAGAAGGCATTGCCGGTGTTGGCCACGATCCACACCAGCACGATGACGTGATGGCCTTTTTTGTGGGCTGGCAATTTCACTTCGTGGTTGACCTTGGCTTTCATCTCATCGGAATGGCTGTAGTACGGGACCTGGGTGTAGAAGTCGTCGAAGAACGATTTCGGCTCCAGTTGCGCACGGCTGATGCGCTGTTTCGGGTCCCAGCCATCCTTGGTGATAAACCAGCTGTAGCCACGGGTAACGTGAGGCGCGGTGTATTCCCAGGTGACTTTGAAGGTCTGGCCCGGGTCGACATTCAGCAGCGGCCAGGCGAACGGACGGTTGAGCTTTTTGCTCAGTTCTTCGTTGGTGAAGTTGATGCAGTCACGGGCATCGACCTTGCCACCGCTGAGAATGTAACCATCGGCGGGTGGCACGTCGCTGGCGGTGTCGGTTTGATATGGCGCTGGGAACGGGCCGGCGGTCAGCGACGGGAAGTTCTTGCCGCCTTCCATTTCGTTGACCTGCCAGTTACCCAGCAGGCCCAGCTCTACGGCGACTGCACCGCGGCTGGAAGGGGATGTGACACGACCGTGTCGCAGTTGGGGTTGAGTCTGTGGTTTGTTCATCTTCTTCACTCCATTGATTTAAGAACTCTCCTTCCTGAGGAGAGGCCTTCAACCTAACGGAGCTGCTTTTTTTGTCCACCGACCGGATTTCTGCTGCCGATGCTGCCTGCTTGGCTAATCGCCAACAAATACTGGATATAAAACCAGTACTTTGAGCCAAGTCCTACGCCCCCTGTAGCAAAAGACCTACACCGCAAGGCAGCAATCGGAACCATTCTCACCTCAAGAAAGTTGTTCCTTGTATTCCTTTTCATACTGGCCGGCGAGGGACTCTTTTTGCTTGTCATCGAGCAGCTTGCCAGCCATCTGGAAGAACTTCTGCTCCTCTTCCTTCAGGTGGTGGTGGACCTTCTCGGACAGTTTTTTTGCTGTCACCAGCCACGTCGGATCAGACATCTCAGTTTCATCCAGGGTCTCCATCATTTCGTCCATCTCATGGTGTTCGGAAATGGCATGGCGGCTCAGATCGACACCGTTGTCGAACTCCATCAGCGGAATGTAGAAATACCGCTCTTCCGCGGTTTCATGGGCCTGGAGTTCAGCTTTGAGCTGTTTGTAGGCTTCGACCCGTTCCGGGGTGTCGCCGCTGGTCTTGACCAGTGCGTCGGCATAGCTGCGCTGGCGGTCGTGGCTTTCGCGCAAGGCTTCGAAAATGTTCATTGGCTATCCTCATGGCCGCGTTCTGAATTGACGCTCTAGAGGCTAGACATCTGCGCGTAAGCGACGGTTCCACTGGCGTTCGGGGATGGAACAATGGCAGCGAGCCAGATAATCTCCGGGCTCACAGCCATAAGGACATCGCCATGACATTGCGGATCGAACGCTCGCAAGACCCCACCAATGAAGAGCGCGAGGCCATCCTTGCACCGCTGCGCACCTATAACGCGGCGCAAGCGGGGCTCGCCAAACCTGAGCCGGTCGCCTTGCTGGTGCGCGACGAGAATGGCGAGATTCTCGGCGGGCTCTATGGCCGGGTGTTTTACCAATGGCTATTTATTGAGTTGCTGTCAGTACCGGAACAAGGCCGGGGACAGGGGCTGGGCACGAAACTGATGCAGATGGCCGAAGAACTGGCGCTGGAGAAGGAATGCGTAGGGATCTGGCTCGACACCTTCAGCTTCCAGGCGCCGGAGTTCTACAAGAAGTTGGGGTACAGCGAGTTCGGCCAGATTGCTGACTACCCGCCGGGGCATAAGCGCCACTTCTTCCAGAAGCGCCTGATTCATACCCTTTAAAACACAAAACCCTGTGGGAGCGGGCTTGCTCGCGAAGGCGATTTAACATTCAACATTGATGTCGACTGACACACCGCCTTCGCGAGCAAGCCCGCTCCCACAGGGGATCTTCATCTGCCATCAATTACAAACAGGTCGCCAACGCCGCTAACCGGCGCTTGGTCACAAAATCATCGTGCTGCGAGTAGAAACTCAACTGCGTCCCGGAAGCATCGCTGCTCAAGTCCACAAACACTTCCGCCGACCGGGTGTAAACCGTCGAACCACCCTTCTTGCCCGGTTGCAGATAAGCCCCGGCATCCACCCCGAATACCGCTTCGTCCTGCCAGGCGAATTGCACGCACTGGGCGACGACTTTTTCCGGTTTGTCCGAGTTCAGGACCTTGGTCGGGGATTTGGTGCGGGAGTCGTCCATTACCGAGCCCGCGCAGCCCGCCAACAGGGTTGCGGCCAGCGCCACCATCAGAATTCGCATTGTGTTCGCTCATCAAGAAAAAGCGGACTGTATCACCGTGGCGCGGCGTATCGTTCTGCTTTACTTCATTTATAGCGCGACACCGCGTGACGATTCGCGCACCCTGTCGCGCAATTAACAGCGCATCACCTCTTTTTCTGGAAAGCCACATGACACCCAACGCCGAATTTTACAAACCAACCGCCGAATACGCCGACAAGCTGATCAGCCAGATCGGTCAGACCCCTTCCTGGATCGCCAAGCGCATCGGCGTCACCGACAAGCGGATTCGCTACATCCTCGACGGCGAACGGACCGTCAAGGGCGAAACCACGCCAATCCAGATGACCTACCCCGAGCAGTTCGCACTTGAATGCCTGGCCGCAGCGGCCAAAGCCAAGAAACAGTCTTCGTAACCTGACCTGCAAGGAGCGACCATGGCAGCCACCGAACAGCAACACGAGCAGGCACTGAAAAGGTTTCTCGATGAGCGCCCGGAACTGCGTCACGAGCTCGACAACCTCAACCCGCTGCTCGCCCAGGCCAAGGGTGAAACTGCGGCCCAGTACCGCGACGAGCGCTTGCACGAAGCCTTCGAAGCCGAGGCTGAGCGCCTGGGCTTGTTTGCCTGGGAGCTGACGTTGCAACTGACCGCCTCCACTGCCGAGGACTATCAGGCCCAGCGCATGGAAGTGCATAAAGAAGTGGCTGAAATGGCCGGCATGGACTGGCTGGAGTATTGCGAGTTATATGGATTGAGTAAGTGACCGCCACGGTCACTGCCTGAGGACGATTTACGCCGATGCTGCCATCCGCCTCCACTCACCGGGCCAGCCCTGGCCATTTGCACATCCAGAAATGGCGCGGGCGCATCGGCATGACGCTGGTCGCCACACTGTCGGTGCTCGCCGGCATGACCGACGCCATCGGCTTCATGGCCAGCGGCGACTTCGTATCCTTTATGAGCGGCAACACCACCCGCCTCGCCGTGGCTATCAGCGATGGCGACCTGGGACTGACGCTGCGGCTGTTGATTCTTGTAGCAACGTTCATCGTCGGCAACGCGCTGGGTATTGTCGTCAGCCGCCTCGGCGGGCGGCGGGCGCTGCCGTTATTGTTGTGCATCGCCACCTTGCTCTGTGGTGCGGCCGCGTGGCCGTATGACGAGCAACTGCCGGCGCTGCTGGCGGCGATCATCGCCATGGGCATGCTCAATGCCGCCGTGGAGGAAGTTAACGGGCTACCCGTCGGCCTGACCTACGTCACCGGCGCCCTGTCGCGGTTTGGCCGTGGCCTGGGACGCTGGATGCTGGGCGAGCGGCGTAATGGCTGGCGGGTCCAGCTGATTCCCTGGACTGGGATGTTCGCCGGCGCAATCCTCGGCGCGGTGCTGGAACATCACTTAGGGCTCAAGGCATTGTTTGTCAGCGGCTTGTTGGCCGGGGTGGTGGGGTTGCTGTCGTTGAAGATTCCGCGGCGGTGGCAGTTGGGTTATATGCCGCGCTGACCCGCCCCGAAAAAATCGACCCATCTGCAAACGGAAGGCTTTGCAGCCCTCCATTTAGACTAAGCAGTTTTTTGTCGATATCCACACATGCTCCAGCGTGTGCATTGCTGCTGACTTTTCCACTCCAACAACGAACCCACATCGCACCGAGGACAAGGTAATCGCTGTTCCCCCTGACTAATCCATTGAATGGCGCCATTTGCGCCGTTCTGGTCCTGCAGCTCAAAAATGAACTGGCTGGGCTTCCTGGCTACCGACAACACTACCGCTTGGTGTCGGGCACGAGTCAGTCCTACATAGAAAAGACGTCGCTCCTCTTCTACGGGGTCAGCTCTCAAGGGCAAAACCAAATCCAGCAGCGGCTCTGGCGCTCTTTCGTCCGGGAAACCACCAAAGCCTGAGTCAAGTCCCGGAAGGATGACAAAGTCGGCTTCAAGGCCCTTTGAACCATGGGTGGTCATCAACTCAATGTTCAGAGTGGACTTGTAGTTATTCTGTAAATCTTCCAGAAACTCATCGTCCAGTCCTTTTGGCGCAGTTGCTGGTGACTTAGTCCGACGCAATATCAAAACGGTCGGTAACTCGGTCCTGAGATTACCTGCGGATAACTTGATGGCTGCGGCATCCAGAACCAACCGGTCGAGCTCCGCACACAACGCTTCGCGACGGTCTTGCAGATCCACACCATGCTCGACGACGCGCACGGCGTCCACGCGCTGTGCGTTGCGCGCCTGGACCGGCTTGCTGACCTGCCCAGGGTTACGCGAGACCACGACACGCGACACATCGGCGATGCCTTGCGAGCAGCGAAAGGTATCGGGCAGGATTACCGACTCGACGTGGCGTCCAAAATGCTGACCCATCCCGGTAAAAATGCGCACATCCGATCCGGAGAAGCGATTAATTGTCTGCCAGTCATCCCCTACTCCGAAAACAATTGAATCCCGCCCAGCCTGATCCAGCAATGCCTTGACCAGATTAGCTTTAAGCAGGGAAATATCCTGAAATTCATCGACCAGCACAAACCGATAGGGGCTTTTTACGCTGGCGTTTTCCAACAGGGTAACGGCGTCTCGAAGCATGTCCGAGAAATCGATGTTGCCGGCAGAGCGAAGTGCATGCTGATAACCATCAAAAACTGCGAATGCCACTTTCAGGAACAGCTGCGCTCTATGCCGATTATCGGACTCAAGTGCTTGATTCTCGACCTGCTGTTTGGTCAGGCCACTGTCTTTGAACGCCAGGACGAAGTTTTTTAGCAGCTCTTCCGGCTCACTGATCAGACGAAAGCTGGCCAATGCCTGATCGGCGATGCGTTGATCAGGCTGATCAATTTTCACGCCAGCATCGGTAAGTTGGGTGCGCAGTTTGTCGAAAATACTCCCGTCATAAAAATCAGCTGAGCGCGTTTCAATGAAAATGACTTTCTGAGATTTGCTATGTCGAGTCTCCTCAGCCCACCGCATATACATCTTGCGCTTCTTTCGAGCGTGCTCCTCGTAAAGGGCACCACCCATCCAGGGTGGCGCTACACCTTGGGCATTGAGTGCAAAATGCTCATGGACAATACGAACATCCGGTTTTACTGAATCCCCCTCGGATCGAGGTAGTCGATAGGTAAAGTCCGGCTTGCACGGAGGCGTTTTGGCACCTTCTTTTTTTGCCTTCAACTCCAACCGCTTGCCGCCCTCCCAGTCCAGCTCTTCATATTTAAAACCGACCTTATGCAAGGTTAGCCAGTTGGCAATACTGCGTTCCTGAAGCGAACGTACATTAACATTCTGATCGAATGTCGGAATGCTCGGTTCAAAAGGCTTCTCCTTGGCTTGAACCCGACGAGCGCATAGCGCTTCGTAGCGCTTTTCACACTCTTGCAGATCGTCGGCCTGTCCCACTGGCTGAGGATCGTCAAACGGGGCCAACAGCATCCATTGAGTCAACTGCGACTTAAAAGTGATGTCGTTTCTGAAGAGACTGTCTATGACTGTCTTCATCAGTCGACCCTCTTCACCATCTTCCTCTTTGAAGACTTTGGGTTTGTAGTCGTCGCCATAGTGTTCGAGCAGAATTGACAAACCAAAGCTATGAAACGTGCGCGAGGCCACACTTATCTGACGGCCAAGTGCTACGGACAGTTTGTCCTTCAAGCGAACCTGCAACTCTTTTGCGGCCTTTTTGTTATAGGCGAGCGCCAGAACTTCGCTCTCTTTGAACATCCCAGTTTTCAGTGCAAAGCCGATTTTGGCCACGATGCAGGAGCTCTTGCCCGATCCTGCTGCTGCAGTAACTAGCGTTGCATCGTCGAAAACCAGCGCTGCCTTGGTCTGCGATGGCGTTAGCGGACTGCTTTCAACACTACTGAAATAAGGCTGTTCTGCCAAAGTTTGATCAGCAATGACGCGCGTATTGTGTTGCGTCCTTGCCGCTGAACGGTCCTCTATATAGGGCCTCAGCTCATTGACTTTGGATAACAAGGAACGAAACTGAACGAACAATGTTTCGCCCATCAGGGCTTGCAAGCCACAGCAATAGTTCACGGCCTTGGACAGATCTTCGAAAGCTTTGGCATGGGTACTCGAAAATTCTTCGGCACGGGAATGACGCACGTAGCGATCAACGGGATAAGTCACCACATGATCAGAGCTTATCGTGTCCAAGGACGTGGACAACCTTTGGGCGATGGACTGGAAGGATGACTTCACATATCCATCCAGCACCGTATGCAGTTCGATTGCCTGCTGGCTAAAGGTGTAAAACACAACCTGATGCAGGTTCTTCTCGCGCCGGTACTGAATCACTACCGCCCGGACATCAAACAGCTGCCACAGCGCAGAGCCTTGCTCAATACGAAGCTGCCGGACACTGACAAATGGAATTTCGAATCCGTTTATCCAAAGTCCGCTCTCAGATGCATCAATCCTTAGACGCCTTTTGAACCGAGTCCAGGCAAACAGGCGACGCTCCTTGTAAATACCACTCCCTACAACACCCACTGATTACCCCCAATCGAAATCCAAACGCCTGCCGCACCTGACAAACCGCCTACGGTTGCCGGACGCAGCACAAGGAAACGAAAAGTAACACAGCGCGTTTGACAGTTCCTCCGTCTTACAGAGTTTGCTCCATATAGGTAGGAAGTATCTTCGCCGCAGGTAAGACAGGCGCTGAAGTCGAATGCATAACCCTTGCAACTCGCACAGGTGCATCCAAAGACGTTTCGCCGCCCCACCGATAAAGCTTTATCATGGCCGCAGTTTTGCTGATCGAGTCCGTCATGAAGTTCGCCATCGCGCTGTTTTCCGCCGCCCATGCGCCCTCCTCGCGCCGTGCCTTGCTGTTCGCCCAGGCCGCGCTGGCCGGCGGGCATGAGATTGTCCGGCTGTTTTTCTATCAGGACGGCGTCTACAACGCGTCCAGCAGTGTGGTCACGCCCCAGGATGAGCAGGATTTGCCCAAGCAATGGCGCGCATTTGTCGCCGAGCATCAACTGGACGGCGTCGTGTGCATCGCTGCCGCCCTGCGCCGTGGTGTGCTGAACGATGAAGAAGCCAAGCGCTATCAGCGCGAAGCGGTAGCCGTCGGTGCACCGTGGGAGTTGTCCGGCCTCGGTCAGTTGCATGATGCAGTGCAAGACGCCGATCGCTTGATCTGTTTTGGAGGCGCGTGAGATGGCTAAATCTCTACTGATTATCAGCCGCCAGGCGCCATGGTCTGGGCCGAGCGCGCGGGAAGCGCTGGACATCGTGCTGGCCGGCGGCGCGTTCGACCTGCCGATCGGCCTGCTGTTTCTCGATGACGGGGTATTCCAGCTCGCCACGAAACAGGACGCCAAGGCATTGCAACAAAAAGACCTGAGCGCCAACCTGCAAGCGCTGCCAATGTTTGGTGTCGATGACCTGTTTGTCTGCGCCGACAGCGCCGCCGAACGGGGTCTGGACCCGAGCGCTCTGGCGCTGGAAGAAGCCCAGGTGCTGCCCGCCGCCGAAATCACCGCCCTTATCGACCGTTACGACCAGGTGATCACCCTCTGATGTCGACTTTGCATGTGTTGTCTCATTCCCCGTTCGGCGACGATCGCCTGACAAGTTGCCTGCGCTTGATCGGCGCCAACGATGCGTTGCTGCTGTCCGGCGACGCGGCGTATGCCTTGCAACCTGGCACAGCACCGTTCGATGCGCTGAATGCTCGCAGCCTGAAACTGTTCGTGCTGGCCGAAGATGCCCAGGCTCGGGCGCTGGATGTTCCGGATTGGGCCGAAGCCATTGACTACCCGGCCTTCGTCGAGCTGTCGATCCACTACGACAAGGTCAACAGCTGGCTATGAATTCCCTGACCGTCGGCGCCCGCGCCATCGAACTGGACAAGGACGGCTTCCTGGTCGAACTGAGCGACTGGTCCGCCGATGTCGCCAGCGCCCTCGCTGCTGCCGAAGACATCGAGTTGAGCCCCGAGCACTGGGAAATCCTCGAACTGCTGCGCAGCTTCTACGACGAATTCCAGCTGTCCCCGGCGACGCGCCCGCTGATCAAGTACACCGCGTTGAAACTCGGCCCGGAAAAAGGCAACAGCCTGCACCTGAACCGACTGTTCAAAGGCACCCCTGCCAAACTCGCCGCAAAACTGGCGGGCCTGCCCAAACCGACGAATTGCTTATGACCGACTTCCCTGCACTGACCCTCGAAACGCCCGCCGAGCACCCGTTCGCCCAGTTCGTACGAATCCTCGGCAAAGGCAAGCGCGGCGCCCGTGACCTGACTCGCGATGAAGCCCGGGAAGCCATGGGCTTCGTGCTGGACGACAAGGTCGAGGACACTCAACTCGGCGCGTTCTTGATGTTGTTGCGGCACAAGGAAGAAAGCGCCGAGGAAATGGCCGGGTTTACCGAAGCCTTGCGTGAACGGTTGCAGCCCCCGGCCTTGAAGGTCGATCTGGATTGGCCGACGTATGCCGGCAAGAAGCGCCATCTGCCGTGGTACTTGCTCGCGGCCAAGTGCCTGGCGCAGAACGGCGTGCGGATTTTCATGCACGGCGGCGGCGCACACACGGCGGGTCGGCTGTACAGCGAGCAACTGCTGGAAGAATTGCAGATCCCGCTGTGTCGCGACTGGCAGCAGGTGGGTGAAGCGCTGGACAACGGCGGTCTGGCATTTATGCCGCTGGTGGATTGGGCGCCGCAGCTTCAGCGCATGATCGACCTGCGCAATACCTTGGGCCTGCGTTCGCCGATCCATTCCCTTACGCGCATCCTCAATCCGTTGGGCGCGCGCTGTGGTCTGCAAAGTATTTTCCATCCTGGCTATCAAGCCGTGCATCGCGATGCCAGCGGCCTGCTCGGTGACACCGCGATTGTGGTCAAGGGCGATGGCGGCGAAATCGAAATCAACCCGGACGCCGACAGTCACTTGTACGGCACCACCGGCGGCGAAAGCTGGGACGAAGAATGGCCGCAATTGTCAGCGCAGCGCCACGTCAAACCGGCGAGCCTTGATCCTGAACATTTGAAAGCCGTGTGGCGTGGTGATGTGGTCGACAGCTACCCGCAAATGGCGTTGATCTCGACCATGGCCCTGGCCTTGCGCGGCCTCGGCCAGACCCGCGAACAAGCCTTCGAAACCGCCCAGCAATACTGGGATGCCCGGGACAGATCGATTTAACCGATCATAACTGCCCAACCTTTGCGCTATTTTATCGAACCTATGCGCATAGACTCCTCTCCAACGCTTATCGGTTGAGGAGTCTTGAAATGGGTTTGTTAGTTGAAGGCCGCTGGCACGACCAGTGGTACGAAAGCAGCAAGGACGGTGCGTTCCAGCGCGAACAGGCGCAGCGCCGCAACTGGGTGACCGCGGATGGCCAGCCCGGCCCAAGCGGTGTTGGTGGCTTTGCCGCCGAGGCCGGTCGTTATCACCTCTACGTGTCCCTCGCCTGCCCGTGGGCGCACCGCACGCTGATCCTGCGAAAACTCAAAGGCCTCGAAAGCCTGATCGATGTGTCGGTGGTCAGTTGGTTAATGCTGGAAAACGGCTGGACCTTCGACAAGAGCCTAGGCTCGACCGGCGACAAGCTCGATCACTTCAATTTCATGCACCAGCGTTACACCGCCGATACCGCCGACTACACCGGACGCGTCACCGTGCCCGTGCTGTGGGACAAACAGCAGCAGCGTATCGTCAGCAATGAATCGTCAGAGATCATCCGCATGTTCAACAGCGCGTTTGATGACCTGACCGGCAATGACCTGGATTTCTATCCGGCGCCGTTGCGGGGCGAGATTGATGCACTGAACGAACGGATTTATCCAGCAGTGAACAACGGCGTGTACCGCGCCGGGTTTGCCACGTCGCAGCAGGCTTATGAAGCAGCGTTCGATGATGTGTTTGCCGAACTGGATCGACTGGAGTTGCTGCTTGGTGAGAACCGCTATCTGGTTGGCGAATACCTGACGGAAGCGGACATTCGGTTGTTCACCACGCTGATTCGTTTTGACGCGGTGTACTACGGGCACTTCAAGTGCAACCTGCGGCGGATTGCCGATTATCCGAACTTGTCGAACTGGCTGCGGGAGTTGTATCAGTGGCCGGGGATTGCCGAGACGGTGGATTTTGAGCACATCAAAAATCACTACTACGGCAGCCACAAGACCATCAATCCGACGGGCGTTGTGCCGAAAGGGCCGGCGCAGGATTTCACAGCGGCCCATGATCGGGCGCGGTTGAGTGGGAAAGGGGTTTGGCGCAGGGCCTGATACGCCGCTGAAACCTGAGGGTGGGCACGATCAATTGTGGCGAGGGGGCTTGCCCCCGTTCGGCTGCGAAGCAGTCGCAAAACAGCGAGCGCGGTCTTTTCAGTCAGAACTCGCTCGCCGCTTCAGGGCCGCTGCGCGCCCCAACGGGGGCAAGCCCCCTCGCCACAGGTCAGACCTGCGCCTGAGCCCCTTCAAACCACGCCAGTTTCTCGCGCAGTTGCACCACTTCCCCAACAATCACCAGCGTCGGTGCATGCACTTCATGCTCCGCCACCATTTGTGGAAGGTCGGCCAACGTACCGGTAAACACCCGCTGATTAACCGTGGTGCCCTGCTGAATCAACGCCGCCGGGGTGTCCGCCCCACGACCATGCTTGATCAACTGCTCGCAGATAATCGGCAAGCCCACCAACCCCATGTAAAACACCAGGGTTTGCGCCGGGGCAACCAGGTCGGCCCACGGCAAATCGGTGGAGCCGTCCTTCAGGTGCCCGGTGACGAACCGCACCGACTGCGCGTAATCACGATGCGTCAGCGGGATCCCGGCATAGGCCGCGCAACCGCTGGCCGCCGTAATGCCCGGCACGACTTGGAACGGGATGCCATGGGCCGCCAGCTCTTCGATCTCTTCACCGCCACGGCCGAAGATGAACGGATCACCGCCCTTCAACCGCACCACGCGCTTGCCTGCCTTGGCCAGGTCCACCAATTGCTTGTTGATCTGGTCCTGCGGTACGGCGTGGTCAGCGCGACGCTTGCCGACGTAAATCCGCTCGGCATCACGACGGCACAAATCCAGTATCGCCGGCGCCACCAAGCGGTCGTACAGCACCACATCGGCTTGCTGCATCAGGCGCAAGGCACGGAAGGTCAGCAAGTCCGGATCACCCGGCCCGGCACCAACCAAATACACTTCACCGGTTTTTGTCGGCGGCTCGCCAGCGATTTTCGCCAGCAGCAAGCGCTCGGCTTCAGCGCCCTGCCCGGCCAGTTGCCGATCGGCGATCGGGCCCTGGAAAACATCTTCCCAGAACGAACGACGCTGCTGGACATCTGGAAGCAGGCCTTTGACCTGGTTACGGAAACGCGCCGCCAAGCCGGCCAGTTGACCGTAGGTGGAAGGAATCCAGGTTTCGATTTTGGCCCGAATCAGCCGCGCCAGCACCGGCGCATCGCCACCGCTGGAGATGGCAACGATCAGCGGCGAACGGTCGACAATCGCCGGGAAAATCACGCTGCACAGGGCCGGCGCATCCACCACGTTGACCGGCACGCAACGCCGATGGGCGTCGGCAGAAACTTGTGCGTTCAGCGGTTCGTCATCGGTGGCGGCAATGATCAGCCCGCAACCGTCCAGATCCGTTTCGACGTAGCCACGCAACAGGCACTCGCCACCGCTGCCGGTTACCAGTTCGCGCAATTGCGGTTCTATTTCAGGTGCGACCACCCGCAGCAGCGCACCGGCTTCGGCCAGCAGGCGGGACTTGCGCAAGGCAATCTCCCCGCCGCCGACGACCAACACACGACTGCCGCGCAGGTTATGAAACAGCGGCAGATAGTCCATTTAGCCGATGACCTCAAGGCCACCCATGTACGGTTTCAGTACGGCTGGCACACGGATCGAACCGTCGGCCTGCTGGTAGTTTTCCAGCACTGCCACCAGGGTACGACCGACCGCCAGGCCGGAACCGTTCAGGGTGTGAACCAGTTCAGGCTTGCCGGTTTCCGGGTTACGGAAACGCGCTTGCATACGACGGGCCTGGAAATCGCCGCAGTTGGAGCACGACGAAATCTCGCGGTACTTGTCCTGGCTCGGAATCCACACTTCCAGGTCGTAAGTCTTGACCGCGCTGAAGCCCATGTCGCCGGTGCACAGCGCCAAGGTGCGATACGGCAATTCCAGCAGTTGCAGGACTTTCTCGGCGTTAGCAGTCAGGCCCTCCAGCGCGTCCATCGAGGTCGATGGCTCAACGATCTGGACCATCTCGACTTTGTCGAACTGGTGCTGACGGATCATGCCGCGGGTGTCGCGACCCGACGCGCCGGCTTCACTGCGGAAGCACGGGGTGTGGGCAACAAATTTGATCGGCAGCAGTTTCGAATCGACGATTTCGCCAGCAACGATGTTGGTCAGCGACACTTCGGCGGTCGGGATCAGGTACAGATCGGCTTCGCCTTCGCGGCTGATCTTGAACAGGTCTTCTTCGAATTTCGGCAACTGGCCAGTGCCTTGCAGGGCCGGCGCCTGGACCAGATAAGGCGTGTAGGCCTCTTCGTAACCGTGTTCGCTGGTGTGCAGGTTGATCATGAACTGCGCCAGGGCGCGGTGCAGACGGGCGATCGGGCCACGCAGCAAGGCAAAGCGTGCGCCGGACAGCTTGGCGGCGGTTTCAAAGTCCAGCCAGCCGAACTTCTCGCCCAGGGCCACGTGATCCAGAATCGGGAAATCGAATGCGGTCGGTGTGCCCCAGCGGCGCACTTCGACGTTGCCATCTTCATCGGCGCCGATGGGCACGGATTCGTGTGGCAGGTTCGGGATGCCGAGCAGAATCGAATCCAGGTCGGTCTGGATCTGATCCAGTTCTACCTTGCCGGCGCTCAACTCGTTCGCCATGCGCTCGACGTCGGCCATCAACGGTGCGATGTCTTCGCCGCGCTGCTTGGCCTGACCGATGGATTTGGAGCGCGCATTACGGTCAGCCTGCAGTGCTTCGGTGCGGGTCTGGACGGTCTTGCGCTGTTCTTCCAGCGCTTCGATGCGCGCAACATCCAACGTGTAGCCACGGGATGCCAGGCGGTCCGCTACGTCCTGAAGGTTGCTACGTAACAGTTTGGAATCGAGCATGTCGGTCTCTCGTTTATCAAAGTTTGGTCAAGGACAGGCCAGCCCAGGTGGCAAGCAGCCCGCCGAATACGCTGATGGCAGCATAGCCCAGGGCCAGCGGCACTTGCCCGCTTTCGAGCAGGCGCACCGTATCCAGTGAAAAGGATGAAAAAGTCGTCAGCCCCCCGAGGAAGCCAACTATCAACCCGGCGCGCACCTCGATCGGCACCTCCGGGCGTATCAAAAACAGACCGTATAGAACGCCGATCAGCAAACAGCCGACGATATTAACGGCCAGCGTCGCGGTATAGAAGTGCCGCGGCCAATTAGCGTTGATCCAGTTGCCGGTAGCAAAGCGCAACAGCGTGCCGGCGATCCCGCCGATGGAAACCGCAACGATCAATGGAAGCACTATTTTCTCCGCTGCCGGGGGCTCAGACGGTCAAGTTGCGCGAGGTGATTGAGCTTCTCGCCGATCTTCAATTCCAGGCCTCGCGGCACCGGCTGATAGAACGGTTGTGGCTCAAGCTCATCCGGGAAGTAGTCTTCGCCAGCAGCGTAGGCGTCCGGCTCATCATGGGCGTAACGGTATTCGTCGCCATAACCCAGCTGCTTCATCAGCTTGGTCGGTGCGTTACGCAGATGCAGCGGCACTTCCAGCGAACCGTGTTCGGTGGCACTGCGCATAGCGGCTTTGAAACCCATGTACACCGCGTTGCTCTTCGGCGCACAAGCCAGATAGGTGATGGCCTGGGCCACCGCCAACTCGCCTTCGGGGCTGCCGAGGCGTTCCTGCACTTCCCACGCCGCCAGGCACAGGCTCAGGGCGCGGGGATCAGCGTTGCCGATGTCTTCGCTGGCCATGCGCACCACGCGCCGGGCCAGGTACAGCGGATCGCAACCGCCGTCGATCATGCGCGCGAACCAGTACAGCGCGCCGTCGGGGTTAGAGCCGCGTACGGATTTATGCAGTGCAGAAATCTGGTCGTAGAACGCTTCACCACCCTTGTCGAAACGCCGACGGGTGTCGCCGAGCAGACTTTGCAGCAGATCAATGCCTATCTCGCTGTTGTCTTCGGCCAGATCAGAGGCGTTTTCCAACAGGTTGAGCAAACGCCGACCGTCGCCATCGGCGGCGGACAGCAGCATCTGGAAGCCTTCATCGCTGAGGGTCAGTTGACGCTTGCCCAGGCCACGCTCTTCGGTGAGGGCGCGGTGCACCAGCTTGCGCAGGGCCGCTTCGTCGAGGCTTTTGAGCACGTAGACGCGCGCCCGTGAGAGCAAGGCGTTGTTGAGTTCGAAGGACGGGTTTTCGGTGGTCGCGCCGATGAAAATCAGCGTGCCGTCTTCCACGTACGGCAGGAAGGCATCCTGCTGGGACTTGTTGAAACGGTGCACTTCGTCGACAAACAGAATGGTGCGTCGGCCGTACTGCCCGGCCTGTTGCTTGGCGATTTCCACCGCCTGACGGATTTCCTTCACCCCGGCCAGTACCGCTGAAACCGTTTCAAAGTGCGCATCCGAGACTTCCGCCAACAACCGCGCCAGGGTGGTTTTACCCACACCTGGCGGGCCCCAGAAGATCATCGAGTGCAGGGCACCCTGCTCCAGCGCTTCGCGCAAAGGCTTGCCGCGAGCGAGCAGGTGTTCCTGACCGACGTACTCATCCAGATTGGCTGCACGCAAGCGAGCGGCCAAGGGTTGAGCAATCGGGGCACTGCGAAACAGGTCCATCACTACTTTCTGAAACCTCACTGAGTCTTGGTGCTGCCCCCTGTGGGAGCGGGCTTGCTCGCGAATGCGGTGTGTCAGGCAACAATGATGGCGACTGACACGCCCTCTTCGCGAGCAAGCCCGCTCCCACAGGTCCGGCGGTTATTCCTGGATCACGTCGGCACCCTTGGGGATGTCGAACTTGAACTTGGACGCGGGGATCGGCTCGTTGGCCTTCACGCCGGTGAACAGGATGTTGGTGCGCTGGCCGACGCTGTCGATCAGTTGCATGTCATTGACCAGGCCATTGCGGAACGACAGGCGCAGGCTGTCGAACAGGGTGTCCTTGGTTTTCGGCTTGAGGGTGAAATCGATCACGCCGCCGGCTTCCTTGGCGCTGATGTCGAAGCTCTGGCTGATTTTCGACACATCACCGGACAGCAGCAACGCCGGGGTCTGGGTCAGGCGCAGGTCGAGGGTCTTGATGGTGACCTGTTCCAGGTCCGGGTCCCACAGGGTGACCTTCTTGCCATCGGAAACCATGGTTTGTTCGGCTGGCGCATTGGTGTGCCAGTAGAACAGGCCCGGACGCTGCAGCGACATATCGCCAGCGGTTTCCTGCAATTGGGTGCCGCTACCATCGAGGGTCAGCTGCGAGAAACGCGCAGTCAGGGTCTTGGATGTTTCCAGCAATTGGGTCAGACGCGCCACGTCCTTGTCATCGGCGTGGGCCGAGAGTGTGGTCAAAGCCAGTACCGGCAGCAACAGCATGCGGATAAGACGCATTGGAGTCCTCTTGATATGCGTGGGGATGCGGCGGTGCGTCATTGCTCCACCGTTTTTCAATTCAATCAGTCGCGCACCGGGCCAGGGGCCAGGACTTCGCGCGAACCGTTGGTGTTCATAGACGTCACGACCCCGGCCATTTCCATGGCTTCGATCATGCGCGCAGCGCGGTTGTAGCCGATTTTCAGCTTGCGCTGAACCGCCGAGATGGAGGCGCGACGGCTTTCCAGCACGAACTGCACGGCTTCGTCGTAGAGCGCGTCGGATTCGCTGTCTTCATCGCCGCCGCTGCCGCCTTCAAAGCCGCTACCCGGCTCTTCGACACCGGCCAGGATCTCGTCGTTGTATTCCGGTGCGCCGCGCAGTTTCCAGGCTTCAACCACCCGGTGCACTTCGTCATCGGACACGAATGCACCGTGAACCCGAATCGGCAGGCTGGTGCCCGGCGGCATGTAGAGCATGTCACCGTGGCCCAGCAGTTGTTCGGCGCCGCCCTGGTCGATGATGGTCCGGGAATCGATCTTGCTCGACACCTGGAACGCCATGCGCGTCGGAATGTTGGCCTTGATCAGACCGGTGATCACGTCAACCGACGGACGCTGGGTCGCGAGGATCAAGTGGATACCGGCGGCACGGGCCTTCTGGGCGATACGGGCGATCAGTTCTTCAACCTTCTTGCCGACGATCATCATCATGTCGGCGAATTCGTCGACGACCACGACGATGGTCGGCAGCTTGTGCAGCAGCGGCGCTTCGTCGTGGATGCTTTCGCGCTTGTACAGCGGATCGGACAGCGGCGTACCGGCCTCCTCCGCGTCCTTGACCTTCTGGTTGAAGCCCGACAGGTTACGCACGCCCATCTTCGCCATCAGTTTGTAGCGACGCTCCATCTCCGCCACGCTCCAGCGCAGGGCGTTGGCCGCGTCCTTCATGTCGGTAACCACTGGGCAGAGCAAGTGCGGAATGCCTTCGTAGATCGACAGCTCAAGCATTTTCGGGTCGATCATGATCAGCTTGGCGTCTTCCGGGCCGGACTTGAACAGGATCGACAGGATCATCGCGTTCACACCCACCGACTTACCGGAACCGGTCGTACCGGCTACCAGCAAGTGGGGCATTTTCGCCAGGTCGGTGATGACCGGCTTACCGCCGATGTCGTGGCCCAGGGCCAGGGTGACCGGCGATTTGAAGTTGTCGTATTCCGGCGAGGACAGCACTTCGGAGAAGCGCACGATCTGCCGGTCTTCGTTGGGAATCTCGATACCGACGGTGGTCTTGCCGGGAATCACTTCCACCACCCGCACGCTGGTCACGGCCAAGGAACGCGCCAGGTCTTTCGCCAGGTTGGAAATGCGGCTGACCTTGACGCCTGCGGCCGGCTGGATCTCGTAACGGGTAATCACCGGACCGGGGTGAATCGAATCCACGGTGACTTCGACGCCGAATTCCTTGAGCTTGATTTCCAGCAAGTGGCCAACCGCAGCCAGGGATTCGGGCGAGTAATTGAGTTGTTTCTTTTCTGCCGGGTCGAGAATCGAGATCGGCGGCAAGGTGCCTTCCACGGCGCTGTCGACGAACAGCGGCGCCTGCTTCTCTTTTTCCACGCGTTTGCTCGGCGCTGCCGGCTTGGACGGTGCTGGCGCAATCACTGGCGGCACCTGCTTCTCGCGGTCCGACATGTGCTTGCTCAGGGCCTGCTCGCGCTCGATCAGGCGTTCCTTGACCTTGGCCTGTTCGCGCTTGTCGGTCACGGTCGGCGCCACTACATCGTGGACGCGGTCGTCGACTTCACGCAACTGGGCTACCAGCTGTTTGCGTTCGACACGCGCCGCCCACCAGCGATTGGCCGCGCCTTGGAACAGTTCGAACAAATCGAGGGTGATCTTGCCGGTAAGGTCCATCACCTTGAACCAAGACAGGTCGGTGAACACCGTCAGGCCGAACAGGAACAGGGCGATGAACAGCAGCGTGCTGCCCTGGATGTTCAGGGCATTGCGGGCCAGGTCGCCGAGGCTTTCGCCCAACGCGCCACCTGCGCCGGCCGGCAGACCGGTCGCCGCATGGAAATGGATATGCGCCAGCGCCGCGCCCGACAGCACCAGGAACACCAGGCCGATCAGGCGCCAGGAGAACAGCCAGCCGCTCCACTGCCACGGTTCGTGGCGTTGACGGAAGATCTGGTAGATTTTGACCGCCAGCAGCAGCGGGAAGATGTAGGCGAAGTAACCCAGCACCATGAACAGGATATCGGCGCTGTAGGAGCCAACCGGACCGCCGAAGTTCTGCACATCGTCGATCTTGCTGTTATGGCTCCAGCCCGGATCGTCCTTGCCATAGGTCAGCAAGGCCATCATCAGGAACAGGCACAAGGCGCCGATGGCGATCAATGCACCTTCCTTGAGTCGGTAGTGCAAATGCTGGCGCCAGAGCGGAACGACGGCTGGTTTAGGTGCTGCGGTGGATTTCTTCAAAACGCTACTTTTCCTGCGCCTATGGCGCGTCCATCTGTTGAATGACTATAAAAACTGCCCAATCCAGGCAGGTAAAAAAGTTAACAGGTGCAACTGGGACTACTTTTAACACTGCACCCCGGTGTTTCAAAACAGGGCAGGCACTGCTTTTTTAATACAAGCGCTGTAACAAGCAGGCATTGTACGGGTTTGTTCGCCCGATGCCATGCTTGAGGCCCTTGGGTGTAGCATAGCCAAAAGCACATTACACACGGTCCAATTTGAGCACGCATTCTCTTTTGTGACAAAGGCTTATGAGGTGTTTTTATGAGCGAAGCTAAGCATTCACGCCTGATCATTCTGGGTTCCGGCCCTGCCGGTTACAGCGCCGCCGTTTATGCTGCCCGCGCCAACCTCAAACCGGTGGTCATTACCGGCATACAGGCCGGTGGTCAGCTCACCACCACCGTCGAAGTCGACAACTGGCCCGGTGACGTCGAAGGCCTCACCGGCCCGGTGCTGATGGAACGCATGCAAAAACACGCCGAGCGCTTTGACACAGAGATCGTTTACGACCACATCCACACCGCCAAGTTGCAGCAGCGCCCTTTCGAACTCATCGGCGACAGCGGCACTTACACCTGCGACGCGCTGATTATCGCCACCGGCGCCTCGGCGCAATACCTGGGACTGCCCTCGGAAGAAGCCTTTGCCGGCAAGGGCGTTTCGGCCTGCGCGACGTGCGACGGCTTCTTCTACCGCAATCAGGTGGTCGCCGTGGTCGGCGGCGGCAACACCGCAGTTGAAGAAGCGCTGTACCTGTCGAACATCGCCAAGGAAGTCCATCTGGTGCATCGACGCGACAAACTGCGCTCGGAGAAGATTCTTCAGGACAAATTGTTCGAAAAAGCTGCCAACGGCAATATCCGCCTGCACTGGAACCATAATCTCGACGAGGTGCTGGGCGATGCCAGCGGCGTGACCGGCGCCCGTCTGCGCGACAGTCATACCGGCGTCACCAGCGAATTGCCGCTGGCTGGCGTGTTCATCGCTATCGGTCACAAGCCCAACACCGACCTCTTCCAGGGCCAATTGCCGATGCGTGACGGTTACCTGCTGATCAAGGGCGGCAACGAAGGCGACGCCACCGCCACCGAGATACCGGGCGTGTTTGCCGCCGGCGACGTGGCCGATCACGTTTACCGCCAGGCGGTAACATCCGCTGGAGCGGGTTGCATGGCCGCGCTGGACGCCGAGAAGTACCTCGACGATATTCCTGCCGTCTGACGCTCCATTTCACGGCGGATCGACAAATCCGCCACCGCCCTCCCCTACTGCAAGCCCGGATGCCATGCTGACTTGGTTACAACGCAACACCCTGACTTTTCCGCCCCTGGAAAAAGCCATGCGCGACCCCAACGGATTGTTGGCTGCGGGCGGCGATCTGTCCGCCGATCGGCTGATTCAGGCCTATCGCCACGGCTGTTTCCCCTGGTTCTCTGAAGGCCAGCCGATTCTCTGGTGGTCACCGGACCCGCGCACGGTTTTGTTTCCCGACGAACTGCACGTTTCTCGCAGCCTGAACAAATTGCTGCGCCAGCAGCGCTATCAAGTGACCTTCGATCAGGATTTTGCCGCAGTCATCCGCGCCTGCGCTGCGCCGCGCGATTACGCTGACGGCACCTGGATTACCCAAGCCATGCAGGACGCCTACCTGGAACTGCACCGGCGCGGCTACGCCCACTCGGTGGAAGTCTGGGATCAGGGCGAACTGGTCGGCGGGCTGTACGGCCTGGCCATGGGGCAGCTGTTTTTCGGCGAGTCGATGTTCAGCCGTGCCGACAACGCGTCCAAATATGGCTTTGCCACATTGGTGCGACATCTGAAAGACTCGGGTTTTGTGCTGATCGACTGCCAGATGCCCACCGACCACTTGCACAGCCTCGGCGCCCGAGCGATCCCCCGCAGCGAGTTCGCCGCCTACCTGGCGCGCCATCTGGACCAACCCAATCACGCCAACTGGGTTTGCTGAGCGACTTTTGCGCCGGTGGCTTACACTTAATTCAAAAGCTTATCCCGAGGGTTGATCATGACCGAGTTGGCGCGTTTGAAGTTCTATGCCACTCAGCCCCATTCTTGCAGTTATCTGCCCGAGGAGCAGGCCACGACCCTGTTTCTCGATCCTAGTCAGCCCATGGATGTGCATGTCTACGCAGACCTGTCGGAAATGGGTTTTCGTCGCAGTGGCGATCATCTTTATCGGCCTCATTGCCAGAATTGCAATGCATGCGTACCGGCACGCATTCCTGTGGCCCAATTTGCGCCTAACCGTCAGCAGAAACGCATTTTCAAGCGCAACGCCGACTTGCAGGTGCGCCCGGCCCGGCCCGGGTTCAGCGAAGAGTATTTCGACCTTTATCAGCGCTACATTGAACAGCGTCATGCCGACGGCGACATGTACCCGCCCAGCCGCGATCAATTTTCGACGTTCCTGGTGCGTGACCTGCCGTTTTCCCGATTCTACGAATTTCGCCTTGATGGACGGCTGGTGGCTGTAGCCGTGACCGATTTGCTGCCCAACGGTCTGTCGGCGGTCTACACCTTCTACGAGCCCGCCGAGGACCATCGTAGCCTCGGACGTTACGCAATCCTCTGGCAGATTGCCGAAGCCCAGCGGCTGGGACTGGAAGCGGTCTACCTCGGCTATTGGATCAAGAACTGCAAAAAGATGAACTACAAGACCCAGTATCGTCCCATCGAACTGCTGATTAATCAGCGTTGGGTCGTCCTGAACTAAGGCAATCCGTAAACCCCTTGGCGTAAACCCCATTTTTCGGGCACAATGCACGCCGCTTTTGCCTGGCGCAGTTGCACCGGGCCATTCATTGGATACCGAGGGCTTTACTGCATGTCGAAAGAAGACAGCTTCGAAATGGAAGGCACTGTCGTCGACACCCTGCCCAACACCATGTTTCGTGTGGAGTTGGAAAATGGGCACGTCGTAACCGCGCATATTTCCGGCAAGATGCGCAAGAACTACATTCGTATTCTTACCGGTGACAAAGTGCGCGTCGAGCTGACGCCCTATGACTTGAGCAAAGGGCGCATTACTTACCGCGCTCGCTAATCAAGTCAATACAAAACGCCCGGTTATGCCGGGCGTTTTTGTGTCTGGGGTTTGGGGGTCTTGTGTGTTTATCCGTTGCTGCGTTAACGGCTGATTTGGGGGTTGGGGGTTGGGTGAATATCCGTTGCTGCGGTGATGGCGGCTGGCGGTTTCGCTCTTACAGCGACTCACTTTTCCAGACGCCGAAAAGTAAGCAAAAGGCTTCGCCCCGGCGTACGGCATCTCGCTTCGCTCAATGTACCCTCGCTACGGTGTCCATCAGGGGGCATCGCCTACGGTCTGCTTCGCGACGACCTCCTCTCGATGTGTGCGGCTTCGCCGCACGGCGCTACGCGCCTAACCCCCTGATGAACACCTACGCTCGGCCTGCCGAAGGGGCGAGAGATCAAGATCAACATCAAAATCAACGTCCACAGCCACAGCCACAGCCACAGCCACAGCCACAGCCACAGCCACAGCCACAGCCACAGCCACAGCCACAGCCACAGCCACAGCCACAGCAATATCTGGGGTTTGGGCCCGGATCAAAAGTTCGTAGCCTTCGGCAACTCAGGTATCAGTACGCCAGAAAGAGATAAGTCGGCCATCAGGCCGTCTTCGCGGGCAAGCCTCGCTCCTACAGGGAGCGGTTTACACCACCCCGCTTCTCACCACTCAACAGGCCGAGCGTTAGCTCGCCTGCAGCTCGTGATCTTGCTTTGCCCGCCCCTTCGGGAGGCTGAGTGGAGGTGTTCAGCTGGGGGGTGGGCGCGTAGCGCCGTACGGCGGAGCCGCACACATCGAGAGGAGGTCGAAGCGAAGCCGACCGTAGGCGATGCCCCCAGATGAATACCGGAGCGAAGGAACGCCGAGCCTAAGCGAGGGGCCGGACGCTCGGGGCGAGCCTTTTTTTGCTTACTTTTTTTTGGCGTTTGAAAAAAAGTGAGTCGCCGTAAGGGCGAAACCATAAGCAGCCGTTACCGCAGAAATGGATATACACCCAAACTAAAAAAGGCGCCTTTCGGCGCCTTTTGCTTTACAGCAACAACCCTCAGGCCATTTCTGCCGTGGTCTCAAACTCAAAGGTCAGCTCGCCGTCCTTCAGGTCGATATGAACCACACCACCATGGTCAGCCAATTCGCCAAACAAGATCTCTTCCGCCAACGGACGCTTGATCTTGTCCTGAATCAAACGTGCCATAGGTCGAGCGCCCATCGCCGAATCGTAGCCACCCGCCGCCAGCCAACTGCGCGCCGCATCGGTCACCTCCAGCTGCACGCGCTTGTCTTCCAACTGCGCCTGAAGCTCGGTAAGGAACTTGTCCACCACACTTTTGATGACCTCATGACTGAGGCGACCAAACTGAATAATGGTGTCCAGACGGTTGCGGAACTCTGGCGTGAAGCTCTTCTTGATCACTTCCATCGCATCAGACGAGTGGTCCTGATGGGTGAAACCAATCGAAGCACGGGCTGCGGTTTCGGCACCGGCGTTGGTCGTCATGATAACAATCACGTTACGGAAATCCGCCTTGCGCCCGTTGTTATCGGTCAGCGTACCGTGGTCCATGACCTGCAACAGCAGGTTGAAGACTTCCGGATGCGCCTTCTCGATCTCATCGAGCAACAACACGCAGTGAGGCTGCTTGGTGATGGCTTCGGTCAGCAGACCGCCCTGATCGAACCCGACATAGCCTGGAGGTGCACCGATCAGACGCGATACGGTGTGACGCTCCATGTACTCGGACATGTCGAAGCGAACCAGTTCGATGCCCAACGCCTTGGCCAACTGACGCGCCGCTTCGGTTTTACCGACACCGGTAGGACCGGCGAACAGGAACGAACCGACAGGCTTGTCAGGCGACTTAAGGCCAGCACGGGACAGTTTGATCGCAGTCGACAACGAGTCGATCGCGGCATCCTGGCCAAATACCGTCAGCTTCAGGTCACGCTCAAGGTTACGCAGCAGCTCTTTGTCGGAACTGGTGACGTGCTTAGGCGGAATCCGCGCGATTTTCGCCACGATGTCCTCAACCTGAGGCACCTCGATGCGTTTCACGCGTTTCTCGATCGGTTGCAGGCGCTGGTAGGCACCGGCTTCGTCAATGACGTCGATGGCCTTGTCCGGCATGTGCCGGTCGTTGATGTAGCGCGAGGCCAGCTCTGCTGCTGCACGCAACGCTTCATCGCTGTATTCGATGCCGTGGTGCGTTTCGAAACGCCCTTTCAGGCCACGCAGGATGCTGATGGTGTCTTCGACCGAAGGCTCCGACACATCGACCTTCTGGAAGCGGCGTGCCAAGGCACGATCCTTCTCGAAGATCCCGCGAAATTCCTGGAATGTAGTCGAACCGATGCAGCGGATATCGCCGGACGACAGCAACGGCTTGAGCAGGTTCGAGGCATCCATGACGCCACCGGACGCGGCACCCGCACCAATGATGGTGTGGATTTCGTCGATGAACAGGATCGCCTGCGGACGTTTTTTCAGTTCATTGAGCAACGCCTTGAAGCGCTTCTCGAAATCACCGCGGTACTTGGTCCCGGCCAGCAAAGCACCGAGATCAAGGGAATACACCACGCTATTGGCCAGCAGGTCCGGAACCTGGTTGTCGACAATACGTTTGGCCAGGCCTTCGGCAATCGCGGTTTTACCCACGCCCGCCTCGCCCACCAACAGCGGATTGTTTTTGCGACGACGCGCCAGGATCTGCGCGACACGCTCGACTTCCATCTCACGGCCTACCAGTGGATCGATGCGACCCTGGCGCGCGAGTTCGTTGAGGTTACTGGCATAAGCATCCAGAGGATTGCCTGAAGAAGAAGACTCACCGCCCTCGTCGTCCTGCATATCTTGCTCACCTTCAGAGTGATCGCCGTGCCCCGGTACTTTGGAAATGCCATGGGCGATGTAGTTGACGACATCAATGCGTGCAACGCTCTGCTGTTTCAGCAGGAACACTGCCTGGCTTTCTTGCTCACTGAAGATTGCGACCAGCACGTTGGCGCCAGTCACTTCGCGTTTGCCCGAGCTCTGTACGTGAAAGACAGCACGCTGCAGAACACGCTGGAAGCCCAGAGTGGGTTGGGTCTCGCGATCCTCGTCATGCACGGGGATCAGCGGCGTGGTGGAGTCGATGAACTCCTGCAGGTCATGCTTGAGTTTGTCGAGGTTTGCGCCGCAGGCACGCAAAACGGTGGCGGCAGCCTCATTGTCCAATAGGGCCAACAGGAGATGTTCGACGGTCATGAATTCATGACGTTTCGAACGAGCCTCCTTGAAGGCTAAATTGAGGGTGACTTCGAGCTCGCGGTTTAACATAGCTTCACCTCATACCCAAGTGGTCGGCGATTAACCGTCCTTCTCGATTTCACAGAGTAGCGGATGCTGGCTTTCCCTGGCGTACTGGTTGACCTGCATGGCCTTAGTCTCGGCGATGTCGCGGGTAAACACTCCACATACTGCCCGTCCTTCTGTATGGACGGCCAGCATGACCTTGGTCGCCAGCTCGCGATTCAGGTTAAAAAACACCTCGAGCACTTCGACGACGAAATCCATCGGTGTGTAGTCATCATTAAACAAAACCACCTTGTACATCGGCGGCGCCTGTAAAGCAGGCTTGGCCTCCTGAACAGCAATGCCTGCGGAATCGTCGTCGTGTTCCTCCGGGTGTTCTTTCTGGAGAGTCGGGCGATCCTGATTGAATGTTAGTCGAATCTGGCTGATTGCATGCATGGAAAGAAAGGTTCGTCAGTTGTGCAAATACAGTGGTGGGGGCGGCTATCAACGATTTCAACTCCGACTACCCGGTCACCTTGACTATCGGGAAAACGGTGTTACAACCAATAGAGCCCACAGTGGGTAAAAAAGGTCCGCGGAGTCAATCTTATTTATGAGATTAGACTGCGGATGTACTGGATGATACTCCAGTGATGGAGTCTGTTGCAGAGGGATATGAGCATGGCAGTCGGCAAGGTCAAGTGGTTCAACAATGCCAAGGGGTTCGGTTTCATAAATACCGAGGCCCGGGAAGGACACGACGAGGACGGTAAAGAAATCGACTTCTTTGCCCACTTTTCGGCCATCGAGATGGACGGATACAAGACCCTCAAGGCCGGACAAGCCGTCAACTTCGAGATCGTCCAGGGCCCCAAAGGCCTGCACGCCGTGAAGATTACGGCTGCACATGTCGAGCATGAACTCGCCAGGCACTCTTCCCATCACGACCATCATGAAAAGGTATCGCACTGACGCGACCGATCATCCAGTCATAAAAAAACCGCCCGAAGGCGGTTTTTTTTGGTGCGAATGCCTTACATGTGCGAGATCAGCGCGTCGCCGAAGCCGGAAGAAGACACCAATTTGGCGCCGTCCATCAGGCGTTCAAAGTCATAGGTCACGGTCTTGGCGGAAATCGCGCCGTTGGTGCCCTTGATGATCAGGTCGGCCGCTTCGGTCCAGCCCATGTGCCGCAGCATCATTTCGGCGGACAGGATCAGCGAACCCGGGTTGACCTGGTCCTTGCCGGCGTACTTCGGCGCGGTACCGTGGGTCGCTTCGAACATCGCGATGGTGTCGGACAGGTTGGCGCCTGGCGCAATACCGATACCGCCCACTTCGGCCGCCAGGGCGTCGGAGAGGTAGTCGCCGTTCAGGTTCAGGGTTGCAATCACGTCGTACTCGGCCGGGCGCAGCAGGATCTGCTGGAGCATGGCGTCGGCGATGGCGTCCTTGACGATGACGTTCTTGCCGGTTTTCGGGTTCTTGAACTGCATCCACGGACCGCCGTCGAGCAGGGTCGCGCCGAACTCTTCAGCCGCCACTTCGTAGGCCCATTCCTTGAAGGCACCTTCGGTGAACTTCATGATGTTGCCTTTGTGCACGATGGTCAGCGAATCGCGATCGTTGTCGACCACATATTGCAGGGCCTTGCGCGCCAGACGCTTGGTGCCTTGCAGCGAAACCGGTTTGATGCCGATGCCGCAGTTCTCGTCGAAACGAATCTTGGTAACGCCCATTTCATCTTTAAGGAACTTGATGACTTTGGTCGCTTCCGGCGAACCGGCTTTCCACTCGATACCGGCGTAGATATCTTCCGAGTTCTCACGGAAGATCGTCATGTCGACGTCGCCTGGCTTCTTGACCGGGCTCGGCACGCCTTCGAACCAGCGTACCGGACGCAGGCAAACATAAAGGTCGAGTTGCTGACGCAGGGCCACGTTCAGCGAGCGGATGCCGCCACCGACCGGGGTGGTCAGAGGGCCCTTGATGGAAACCACGTAATCCTTGACTGCGTCCAGGGTTTCCTGAGGTAGCCAGGTATCCTGATCGTAAACCTGAGTCGCTTTTTCCCCGGCGTAGACTTCCATCCAGGAAATTTTGCGCTCGCCGCCGTAAGCCTTCTTAACAGCAGCATCGACAACCTTGATCATGACCGGGCTGATATCAACGCCGATGCCATCGCCTTCAATGAAGGGGATGATCGGGTTGTTAGGAACATTGAGAGAATGGTCCGCGTTGACGGTGATTTTGTCGCCGACTGCTGGAACCTGAATCTTCTTGTATCCCATGCTGAACTCCATTGTTTGGATTGAACATCTGGCTTCGTTCGAGCGTACCCCAGTTAAATCGGCGCGCAAACC
This sequence comes from Pseudomonas sp. 5Vm1k, assembly GCF_056161485.1. Lineage (NCBI taxonomy): Bacteria > Pseudomonadati > Pseudomonadota > Gammaproteobacteria > Pseudomonadales > Pseudomonadaceae > Pseudomonas > Pseudomonas sp. 5Vm1k. The sequence goes on along the minus strand of NZ_JBSPCZ010000011.1, from coordinate 81,908 downwards.
CTATGTTCCACCCATCTGCCGCAAAGCTGTGCAGTTCGTGATCTACAAGCCTGAAAGCAAAGGGAAAAGCGCCAAACTCAAGCACGGTGGAAGACTCTACGCCGCCCGCTCCCCTGCGACCTTTAGACCAATGGACGAGAATCGTTGCATATGAACCATCGGCAGATTGCCAGCTACCTATGTATAATGCCGCCGCTGACCGAAGGGTCACAAAGGCCAAGCTCTCTATTACGAGACTTTCGGCCAGATTGAAGCCGGGTTGTTACCGCAACCCACCCGCTTGACGCTCGACTGATGCACCCAACATCACCGCGAAGAAACCTCGACATTCGGCTCATGGATGACTTTGAACGAACGCGCTTACCCGGCGCCCCTCGAGTTTTCTGCGCATGCTTTAGCAAAGAAGAGAGTTAATCCGAATATGCCCACCCGCTCGAAGATCATCTATACCTTCACCGACGAAGCCCCAGCCCTCGCCACCTATTCACTGTTGCCTATCGTAGAGGCCTTCACTGCCTCCGCTGATATCGCCGTGGAAACCCGCGATATCTCTCTTGCAGGGCGCATCCTGGCCAGCTTCCCCGAGCAACTGGGTGACAAAGCCGTAGCCGACCACCTCGCCGAACTGGGCGACCTGGCCGTTACGCCTGAAGCCAACATCATCAAGCTGCCGAACATCAGCGCCTCGGTTCCGCAACTGCAAGCCGCGATCAAAGAGCTGCAAGCCCAGGGCTTTGCGCTGCCGGACTACCCGGAAACCGTGACCACCGAGGCCGACAAAGAAGCCAAGTCGCGTTACGACAAGATCAAGGGCAGTGCCGTGAACCCGGTTCTGCGCGAAGGCAACTCCGATCGTCGCGCCCCGCTGTCGGTCAAGAACTACGCTCGCAAGCACCCGCACAAAATGGGCGCCTGGGCTGCGGACTCCAAGTCCCACGTCGCGCATATGAGCACCGGCGATTTCTACGGCAGCGAAAAAGCTGCCCTGATCGACGCCGCTGACGCCGTTAAAATCGAACTGATCGCTCAAGACGGCACCACCACCGTCCTGAAAGAAAAAACCACCGTGCAAGCCGGTGAGATCCTCGATTGCGCGGTACTGAGCAAAAACGCCCTGCGCAGCTTCATCGCTGCCGAGATCGAAGACGCCAAAGCCAAAGGCGTGCTGCTGTCGGTTCACCTGAAAGCCACCATGATGAAGGTCTCCGACCCGATCATGTTCGGCCAGATCGTTGCCGAGTTCTATAAAGACGCACTGGCCAAGCATGCTGACGTGCTGGCCCAGATCGGCTTCAACCTGAACAACGGCATCGGCGACCTGTACGCTCGCATCAAGGCTTTGCCGGCGGAGCAACAAGCGCAGATCGAAGCGGACATCCAGGCGGTCTACGCCGTTCGTCCGTCGTTGGCCATGGTCAACTCCGACAAAGGCATCACCAACCTGCACGTGCCGAGTGACGTCATCGTCGACGCCTCGATGCCGGCAATGATCCGTGACTCCGGCAAAATGTGGGGCACCGACGGCCAGTTGCACGACACCAAGGCTGTGATCCCGGATCGCTGCTACGCCACCATCTACCAAGCCGTCATCGAAGACTGCAAGGTAAACGGCGCTTTCGATCCAACCACCATGGGCAGCGTGCCAAACGTTGGCCTGATGGCGAAAAAAGCTGAAGAGTACGGCTCCCACGACAAGACTTTCCAGATCAAGGCCAACGGTGTCGTTCGCGTCACCGACAGCAAAGGCGCCCTGCTGCTGGAACAGTCGGTTGAAGCCGGCGACATCTTCCGCATGTGCCAGACCAAAGACGCGCCGATCCAGGATTGGGTCAAACTGGCCGTCAACCGTGCTCGTGCAAGCGCTACTCCAGCGATCTTCTGGCTGGACCCGATGCGCGCTCACGATGGCGTTGTGATCGAGAAAGTTCAGGCTTACCTGAAGGATCACGACACCTCTGGCCTGGACATCCGCATCATGTCGCCTGTCGACGCGATGAAGTTCACCCTGGAGCGTACTCGCGAAGGCAAGGACACCATCTCGGTGACCGGCAACGTACTGCGCGACTACCTGACTGACCTGTTCCCGATCATGGAACTGGGCACCAGCGCCAAGATGCTGTCGATCGTGCCACTGATGAATGGCGGCGGCCTGTTCGAAACCGGCGCTGGCGGCTCGGCACCGAAGCACGTTCAGCAACTGCTGGAAGAGAACTTCCTGCGCTGGGATTCCCTGGGCGAGTTCCTGGCCCTGGCCGCTTCCCTTGAGCACCTGGGTGTTACTTACAACAACCCTAAAGCTCTGGTTTTGGCCAAGACCCTGGACCAGGCCACCGGCCAGTTCCTGGACAACAACAAGTCGCCATCGCGCAAAGTCGGCAACATCGACAACCGCGGCAGCCACTTCTACCTGGCGCTGTACTGGGCACAAGCCCTGGCCGCCCAGTCCGAAGACACTGCACTGCAAGCGCAGTTCGGCCAACTGGCCAAAACCCTGACCGAGAACGAAGCGACCATCGTCGCCGAGCTCAACGCCGTTCAGGGCAAGCCAGTGGACATCGGCGGTTACTACCACGCCAATGCCGAGCTGATCAGCAAGGCGATGCGCCCAAGCAACACCTTCAACGCCGCGATCTCCGCGCTGGTTTAAGGTTGTAAGGATGCAAAGAAGCCCCGGCCCAGTGCCGGGGTTTCTGTTTCTGGTCTCACCACAGAACCAATGTGGGAGCGGGCTTGCTCGCGAATGCGGTTTATCATTCAACACTTTTATTGACTGACCCACCGTATTCGCGAGCAAGCCCGCTCCCACATTGACCGCATTTCATTATTCAGAATTTGAGGAAGCACTATGGATTGGCTACCCCACATCACTGTCGCCACCATCGTCGAAGACAACGGCCGCTTCCTGATGGTCGAAGAATCCAAAGGCGGACGAACGGTGCTCAACCAGCCCGCCGGCCACTTGGACCCGGATGAAACCCTGATCGAAGCCGCCGTGCGCGAAACGCTTGAGGAAACCGGCTGGGACGTCGAGCCGACCGGCATAGTGGGGATTTACCTCTACACCGCCCCGAGTAACGGCGTGACTTATCAGCGGGTCTGCTTCATCGCCAAGGCGCTGAAACACCACCCCGACTATCAACTGGACGACGGCATTGTCGGCGCCAAGTGGCTAACCCGTGACGAACTGCTGGCACAACGCGCAAACTGGCGCAGTGAGCTGATCATCCGCTGTATCGATGATTATCTGGGAGGCTTTCACTTCGGTCTCGAACTGATCCGCCCTTCTCTTTAGCCTTGCGGGCTTCGGCCTGTTAGAATCGCGTCCTTTTTCAAGACACTCATTGAATCCCTATGCGTGATCCAGCCCCTTCTGACACAAAAAAGAAGCGCGTCATTGTCGGTATGTCCGGCGGCGTGGACTCTTCCGTTTCCGCTCTCCTGCTGATCGAGCAGGGTTATGAGGTGGAAGGCCTGTTCATGAAGAACTGGGAAGAAGACGATGGAACGGAATACTGCACCGCCATGGACGACCTGGCGGATGCGCAGGCTGTGTGCGACAAAATCGGCATCAAGCTGCACACCGCCAACTTCGCCGCCGAGTACTGGGACAACGTGTTCGAGCACTTCCTGGCCGAATACAAGGCCGGTCGCACGCCGAACCCGGACATCCTGTGTAACCGCGAGATCAAGTTCAAGGCGTTCCTCGACTACGCCATGATGCTCGGCGCCGACCTGATCGCCACCGGTCACTACGTGCGTCGCCGCGATATCGATGGCCGCACCGAACTGCTCAAGGGCCTGGACCCGAACAAGGACCAGAGCTACTTCCTGCACGCCGTGGGCGGTGAACAGATCGCCAAGACCCTGTTCCCGGTCGGCGAGCTGGAAAAACCCGAAGTGCGCGCGATTGCCGAGAAACACGAACTGGCCACCGCGAAGAAAAAGGACTCCACCGGGATCTGCTTTATCGGCGAACGCCGCTTCAGCGACTTCCTCAAGCAATACCTGCCGGCTCAGCCCGGCGAGATCAAGACCACCGAAGGCGAAGTCATCGGCCGTCACCACGGCTTGATGTACCACACCATCGGTCAGCGTCAGGGCCTGGGCATTGGCGGCTTGAAAGACGCCAGTGACGAGCCGTGGTACGTGCTGATCAAGGACCTGGTCAACAACGAACTGATCGTTGGCCAGGGCAATGATCACCCCTACCTGTTCTCCCGCGCCCTGCTCGCCTCGGACATCTATTGGGTCAACCCGATTGATCTGAGCGAACCACGCCGGTTGACCGCCAAAGTGCGTTATCGCCAAAGCGACCAGCCCTGCACGCTGGAAAAAACCGCCACCGGTTACCGCGCAACCTTCGATGACCCACAACGCGCGGTCACCCCAGGCCAATCCGTGGTGTTCTACGACGGTGAAATCTGCCTCGGTGGCGGCGTGATCGAAATTGCCGAACCGTGGACTAGCAAAGGCACTCCTCAAGGCGCGCAGCAATGAGCCCGACTCAGGAGCAACTGACGGCACTGGGCGGTGTGTTTCTCGCCGCCGTGCTGGTCGACAAGATCGCCAAGAGCGGCCAGACCAGCGAGGCCGGCCTGACTTGCATGCTCGGCAGCCTGCTGATTCGCGACCCCAAGGACACCCTGGAAGTCTATGGCGGGGACGACATCAATCTGCGCGAAGGTTATCGCGCGCTGATCGGCGCCCTGGAACGCGATCCGAGCACCCTGCAGCGCGAACCGCTGCGTTATGCCCTGGCGATGCTCGGTCTTGAGCGTCAACTGGCCAAGCGCGGCGATATGCTCGACGTGATCGGCAAGCGTCTGCCGCAGATTCAATCCCAGGTAGAGCACTTCGGCCCGGCCCACGAAAACGTGATCGCGGCCTGCGGTGCGCTGTATCAGGACACCTTGAGCACTTTGCGCCAACGAATCCAGGTCCACGGCGACATGCGCAACCTGCAGCAACCGAGCAACGCCTCGAAGATCCGCGCGCTGCTGCTCGCAGGGATTCGTTCGGCACGCCTGTGGCGGCAGTTGGGCGGTCATCGCTGGCAGCTGGTGATCAGCCGTCGCAAGTTGCTTAAAGAGCTTTACCCGCTGATGCGCAGCAGCTGAACCGCGCCCGCAACACCGCTTTGTAGTCAGTAACGCGTAGTACGCCGGTCAGTTGGCAACGGACCGGCGGATTTTTTCATGTATGATACGCGCCCCATTTCGTTGCCCGACTGTCCGAGAACACCCCATGCAGCTCTCTTCGCTCACTGCGGTTTCCCCTGTTGACGGCCGCTACGCCGGCAAAACCCAGGCCCTGCGCCCAATTTTCAGCGAATACGGTCTGATCCGTGCTCGCGTTCTGGTTGAAGTGCGCTGGCTCCAGCGCCTGGCCGCTCACCCTGGCATCAGCGAAGTGCCGGCGTTCTCCGCCGAAGCCAACGCGGTGCTGAACACCTTGGCGGACAACTTCGCTCTGGAGCACGCCGAGCGTGTCAAAGAGATCGAGCGCACCACCAACCACGACGTCAAAGCCATCGAATACCTGCTCAAAGAGCAAGCGGCCAAGCTGCCGGAACTGGCCAAGGTCAGCGAGTTCATCCACTTTGCCTGCACCAGCGAGGACATCAACAACCTGTCCCACGCCCTGATGCTGCGCGAAGGCCGTGATGACGTGATGCTGCCGCTGATGCGCCAGACCGCCGAAGCCATTCGCGAACTGGCGATCCGTTTCGCTGACGTGCCAATGCTGTCGCGTACCCACGGTCAACCGGCCTCGCCGACCACCCTGGGCAAAGAACTGGCGAACGTTGTTTACCGTCTGGAGCGTCAAATCGCTCAGGTCGCTGCCGTTCCGCTGCTGGGCAAGATCAACGGCGCTGTCGGCAACTACAACGCACACATCTCCGCCTACCCGGAAATCGACTGGGAAGAAAACGCCCGCGCCTTCATCGAAGACGAACTGGGCCTGGGCTTCAACCCGTACACCACGCAGATTGAACCGCACGACTACATCGCCGAGCTGTTCGACGCGATCGCGCGCTTCAACACCATTCTGATCGACTTCGACCGCGACATCTGGGGTTATATCTCCCTGGGTTATTTCAAACAGCGCACCATCGCTGGCGAAATCGGTTCGTCGACCATGCCGCACAAGGTCAACCCGATCGACTTCGAAAACTCCGAAGGCAACCTGGGCATCGCCAACGCACTGTTCCAGCACCTGGCGAGCAAACTGCCAATCTCCCGCTGGCAGCGCGACCTGACCGACTCCACCGTATTGCGTAACCTCGGCGTCGGCTTCGCCCACAGCGTGATCGCGTACGAGGCCAGCCTCAAAGGCATCAGCAAACTGGAGCTCAACGCGCAGAAAATTGCCGCTGACCTGGACGCTTGCTGGGAAGTGTTGGCCGAGCCGATCCAGACCGTGATGCGCCGCTACAACATCGAAAACCCGTACGAGAAGCTGAAAGAGTTGACGCGCGGCAAGGGCATCAGCCCTGAAGCGCTGCAAACTTTCATCGACGGCCTGGACATGCCAGCCGCCGCCAAGGCCGAGCTGAAACTGCTCACCCCGGCGAACTACATCGGCAACGCTGTAGAGCAAGCCAAACGCATCTGATCGACCGCTTGACCCTTTTGAGACGCCCGGCAGCGCCGGGCGTTTTTATTCCCGTCTGAAAAGTGCATTTTTTCAATAGGTTACACATGAATCCTGATATTCCTCTTCAACTTCTGGGTGGCATCACGGCGCGCGAATTCCTGCGTGACTACTGGCAGAAAAAACCGCTGCTGATCCGCCAGGCAATCCCTGATTTCGAAAGCCCGATCGATCCCGACGAACTGGCCGGCCTGGCGCTGGAAGAAGAAGTTGAATCGCGCCTGGTGATCGAGCACGGCGAGCGTCCTTGGGAATTGCGCCGCGGCCCGTTCGCAGAAGACGAATTCAGCAAGTTGCCGGAAACCGAATGGACCCTGCTGGTTCAAGCAGTTGACCAATTCGTGCCGGAAGTCGGCGAGTTGCTGGAAAACTTCCGCTTCCTGCCGAGCTGGCGCGTCGACGACGTGATGATCAGCTTCGCCGCCCCGGGTGGCAGCGTCGGCCCGCACTTCGATAACTACGATGTGTTCCTGCTGCAAGGTCACGGCAAGCGCAACTGGAAAATCGGCCAGATGTGCGATTCCGAGAGCAAGCTGCTGCCACACGCGGACCTGCGCATCCTCGCCGACTTCGAAGCCACCGATGAGTGGGTTCTGGAACCGGGCGACATGCTCTATCTGCCGCCGCGCCTGGCCCATTGCGGCGTCGCGATCGATGACTGCATGACGTATTCCGTAGGTTTCCGCGCGCCGAGCGCCGCTGAAGTACTGACGCACTTCACCGACTTCCTCAGCCAGTTCCTGACCGACGAAGAGCGCTACACCGACGCCGACGCACTGCCTGCGGTAGATCCGCACCAGATTCAGCATGACGCCCTCGATCGCCTGAAAGCTTTGCTGGCCGAACACATGAGCGACGAGCGCCTCCTGCTGACCTGGTTCGGCCAGTTCATGACTGAGCCGCGCTACCCGGAACTGGTTGTAGGCCCGGAAGAAGTGGAAGAAGAAGACCTGCTCGCCAGCCTGGAGCAAGGCGCCGTGCTGATCCGCAACCCGAGCGCGCGCATGGCCTGGTCCGAAGTCGATGACGACCTGCTGCTGTTCGCCAGCGGCCAAAGCCGTTACCTGCCGGGCAAACTGCGCGAACTGCTGAAGCTGATCTGCGCCGCCGACGCTCTGCACACCGATAACCTCGGTGACTGGCTGAGCGACGAAGACGGCCGCGGCCTGTTGTGCGAGCTGGTCAAACAAGGCAGCCTGGGGTTTGCTGATGAATAAAATCCACGTTCGTGTCGCAGACTGGCAGAAGGATATCGCCGAGATACGGCGCATTCGTGAGACGGTGTTCATCGCCGAGCAATCCGTTCCGCCCGAGCTGGAATGGGATGCTGATGACGCGACAGCGGTGCATTTTCTGGCCTTCGAAGGCGACTTTCCGATTGGCACCGCCCGCCTGTTGCCCGATGGTCACATCGGCCGGGTGTCGGTACTCAAGGACTGGCGCGGCTTGAAAGTCGGCGATGCATTGATGCAAGCGGTGATCGGTGAAGCCGAGAAGCGCGGGCTGAAGCAGCAGATGTTGAGTGCACAGGTTCAGGCCACGGCGTTCTATGAGCGCCTGGGTTTCAGCCTGGTCAGTGAGGAGTTCCTGGAAGCCGGGATTCCGCATGTGGACATGGTTCGGCATTCGGCATAACCCTTGTGGCGAGGGAGCTTGCTCCCGCTGGGCTGCGCAGCAGACCCAAGATTTTGGGGCCGCTTCGCGCCCCAGCGGGAGCAAGCTCCCTCGCCACAAAGGCTCGCAAGAACACCACAAAACGCCCCGCCATCCTCAGATGCCGGGGCGTTTTGCTGTCTACGATTCAACTTGCCCCACCCCGGGCCGACAAACTGGCAATATCAAGCCTTTAGAAAGCGGAGATAACGGACATGTCCCTACGCACCCTGCTCACCACGCTGCTGCTGACCTGCAGTTTTTCGGTCATGGCCGCCACCGAGATCGTGCCCCTGAACTACCGCACCAGCGCCGACATGCTGCCGGTGGCGCAGAATTTCATCGGCAAGGATGGCCAGGTCAGTGCCTATGGCAATCAACTGATCGTCAACGCCGAACCCGGCAAGATCGACGAACTTAAGACCTTCCTCGCCCAACTCGACACCGCCCCCAAGCGCCTGCTGATCACCGTCGACACCAACGAGAACAACTTCCAGGGCGACCAGGGTTATTCGGTGAACGGCGCCAAGCCCGACCAGACCCGCATCATCAATCGCAGCACCGACAGTCGCGACGGCGGCATCCAGCAGGTGCAGACCAGCGAAGGCGCGCCGGCGCTGATCCAGGTCGGCCAGAGCGTGCCGCTGACCAGCACGCAAACCGATACCTACGGCCGCCTGCAAAGCCAGACCGAGTATCGCAATGTCACTCAAGGGTTCTACGTCACAGCCAGCGTCACCGGCGACATCGTTCATCTGGCGATCAGTACCAATCGTGACCGCATGAGCCAGGAACGTCCCGATGTAGTGAATGTGCAAAGTACCGACACAACTGTCACGGGCCGGTTGGGCGAGTGGATCACCCTGGCCGGCGTGAATCGCCAGACTCAGGCCGATAAACAGGGCCAGACCCGCAGCTACTCTACTCAGGGCCGGGATGACATGACCTTGCGTGTGAAAGTCGACACGCTGGACTAAAGCACCAAAAACTGACTGATGAGTCGTATTAGACTAAAGATGTAGTGCTTGAAAAAAAGCACTACAAAATGTTTGACGAGCCAAAAAAGCAAAGGCATGATGGCCTCGCTCCCGCTAATCAGGGGCCCTGGCAAGGGCCTTCGAGTCGCCGCCTGCATCTACCCCGCAAGCCGATTCGTGTCTGTACCGCCCACAAGGTGTGTTTGACGAGGTTGCCGACTGGAACGAAGTTGTCCCGAGGGACGGAAGCGTAATTAGGTAACCCGGCATCACACTGAAGTTCGTACCAAGGCCCACGACGCCCGAATGCGCTCGCCAGTTCGCCCTTACCTGCTCACTTCCCCTCGAGCCCATCGTTCATCCCGTCGCCATCCCCGCCAAATCCGACTTGACCACCTAAGCTTCTGGTCAGCGAGCAGCCTTTTACGCTTCCTTGATAGGCGTAACCGGCAGGAGCAGGAATTTTCCACCCAAGACCTATGCGACGAGGTTTATCTCCATGGCACTGACACGCGAACAGCAAATTGCAGCCCTCGAAAAAGATTGGGCTGAAAACCCACGCTGGAAAGGCGTGACACGCGCTTACTCCGCTGCTGACGTCGTCCGCCTGCGCGGCTCGGTTCAACCTGAGCACACCTTTGCAAAACTGGGCGCCGAGAAGCTGTGGAACCTGGTTACCCAAGGTGCCAAGCCGTCCTTCCGTCCTGAGAAAGATTTCGTCAACTGCATGGGCGCCCTGACCGGCGGCCAGGCTGTACAACAAGTCAAAGCCGGTATCCAGGCGATCTACCTGTCGGGCTGGCAGGTTGCTGCGGACAACAACTCCGCCGAATCGATGTACCCGGACCAGTCGCTGTACCCGGTGGATTCGGTTCCAACCGTGGTCAAGCGCATCAACAACTCGTTCCGTCGTGCTGACCAGATCCAGTGGAAAGCCGGTAAAGGTCCGGGCGACGAAGGCTACATCGACTACTTCGCGCCAATCGTGGCTGACGCTGAAGCCGGTTTCGGCGGCGTACTGAACGCCTACGAACTGATGAAGAGCATGATCGAAGCAGGCGCTGCTGGCGTTCACTTCGAAGACCAACTGGCTTCCGTGAAAAAATGCGGCCACATGGGCGGCAAGGTACTGGTTCCTACCCAGGAAGCTGTACAGAAGCTGACCGCTGCTCGTCTGGCAGCTGACGTTGCTGGTACACCGACCATCATCCTGGCCCGTACCGATGCGAACGCCGCTGACCTGCTGACTTCGGATTGCGACCCGTACGACCAGCCATTCGTAACTGGCGAACGTACCCAGGAAGGCTTCTACAAAGTGCGCGCCGGTCTCGACCAGGCCATCGCTCGCGGCCTGGCTTACGCACCGTACGCCGACCTGATCTGGTGCGAAACCGCCAAGCCGGATCTGGACGAAGCTCGTCGCTTCGCTGAAGCGATCAAAAAGGAATACCCGGACCAACTGCTGTCGTACAACTGCTCGCCTTCCTTCAACTGGAAGAAAAACCTGGACGACGCGACCATCGCCAAGTTCCAGCGCGAACTGTCCGCCATGGGTTACAAGCACCAGTTCATCACCCTGGCCGGCATTCACAACATGTGGCACAGCATGTTCAACCTGGCGCACGACTACGCCCGCAACGACATGACTGCCTACGTGAAGCTGCAAGAGCAAGAGTTCGCTGACGCCGCCAAGGGTTACACCTTCGTGGCTCACCAGCAGGAAGTGGGCACCGGCTACTTCGACGACATGACCACCGTGATTCAAGGTGGCTCGTCTTCGGTTACCGCGCTGACCGGTTCGACTGAAGAAGAACAGTTTCACTGATCTGAGCAAACGGCCGTTGCGGACCGAGTAAAAAGCTAACCGCAACGTCGCACATCTGACGCCCCGACTGGTTCGGGGCGTTTTTTTTGCCCGGGATTTCACCATCACCGCAAACCCTGTAGGAGCTGTCGAGTGAAACGAGGCTGCGATCTTTTGATCTTGCGCCTAAAAGATCGCAGCCTCGTTTCACTCGACAGCTCCTACGTGGGGAACAGCGACAGCATGGGCAAAAAACATTGATCCAGAGCGCTTCCGCAATCAGAAAAATGCGGTAAAACGGGCGCCGCTGCTACTTGCAGTAACGGCTATATAAGACAACTTCCCAACCCCCCGCCCGTTAAACAGTTTAAAAACCGACTCAAACAATATTGATTATCATTTAGCGCTAACTATGTTCGTTACATTTCCTACAAAACAATATTGATGAAAAGCCTGCTAATGCCCGCACCGCATGGGCTGCAGGCTCCAGAAGGTGCGCTATGTCCTTATTCCTATAAATAATTTCGCTATAGGAATTTTACTTGCACGGTGTTGTGCCATAAAATCACCGCGATTGATTGCTGCGACATATCGTCACTGCTTTGTTTCTATTCAAGCTCAGAGACCTTTGCTCTCTGTTAAGGATTACCAGCATGCCCGAAGCGACAGGACTCATGGCCCACAACTGGGGCTTTGCCATTTTCCTTCTGGGCGTTGTCGGCCTCTGCGCCTTCATGCTCGGCGTCTCCAGCCTTCTCGGGTCAAAAGCCTGGGGTCGCAGCAAAAACGAACCGTTCGAGTCCGGCATGCTACCTACAGGTGGCGCCCGCTTGCGGCTCTCAGCCAAATTCTATCTGGTCGCGATGCTGTTCGTGATCTTCGATATCGAAGCCCTCTTTCTCTTTGCCTGGTCTGTGTCCGTCCGCGAAAGCGGCTGGACCGGATTCGTCGAAGCTCTCGTTTTCATAGCAATTCTGTTGGCAGGTCTTGTCTACCTGTTCCGAGTGGGCGCCCTTGACTGGGCTCCGGAAGCTCGTCGCAAGCGGCAGGCGAAGCTGAAACAATGAGGCTTTGGCAATGCAATACAATCTCACCAGGATCGACCCCGATGCTCCTAACGAGCAGTATCCGATTGGCGAGCGGGAAACCGTTTCCGATCCGTTAGAAGATCAAGTTCACAAAAACATCTTCATGGGCAAGCTCGAAGACGTGCTTAACGGCACGATCAACTGGGGGCGCAAGAACTCCCTGTGGCCGTATAACTTCGGTCTTTCGTGCTGCTACGTGGAAATGACCACCGCCTTCACGGCGCCCCACGACATCGCGCGCTTTGGCGCCGAAGTTATCCGGGCATCGCCACGCCAGGCGGATTTCATGGTTATCGCCGGTACCTGCTTCATCAAGATGGCGCCGATCATTCAGCGTCTCTACGAGCAAATGCTCGAACCTAAATGGGTTATCTCCATGGGTTCGTGCGCCAACTCCGGTGGCATGTACGACATCTACTCCGTCGTTCAAGGGGTGGACAAGTTCCTGCCCGTGGACGTCTACGTGCCTGGCTGCCCGCCCCGTCCCGAAGCTTTCCTGCAAGGCTTGATGCTCTTGCAAGAGTCGATTGGACAGGAGCGTCGTCCGCTTTCCTGGGTCGTCGGCGATCAAGGCGTGTATCGCGCCGAGATGCCTTCGCAAAAGGAACAGCGCCGCGAACAGCGAATCGCAGTCACCAACCTGCGCAGCCCCGACGAAGTCTGATCCAGCTCTGCTTCTTTTATAGAACGAGACACTGGCTTCATTCTTTACGTTGACCGAAAGCGATAAATAACCATGACTAAAGGCAGTGCTCTGTACATCCCGCCTTATAAGGCAGACGACCAGGATGTGGTCGTCGAACTGAACAACCGTTTTGGCCCCGAGGCGTTCACCGCCCAGCCTACCCGCACCGGCATGCCGGTGCTTTGGGTTGCCCGCGCCAAACTCGTCGAAGTCCTGACCTTCCTGCGCAACCTGCCCAAGCCGTACGTCATGCTCTATGACCTGCACGGCGTGGACGAGCGTCTGCGCACCAAGCGTCAAGGTCTGCCAAGCGGCGCCGACTTCACTGTGTTCTATCACTTGATGTCGATCGAACGTAATAGTGACGTAATGATCAAGGTCGCCTTGTCCGAGAGCGACCTCAGCCTGCCGACCGTCACCAGCATCTGGCCGAACGCCAACTGGTACGAGCGTGAAGTCTGGGACATGTACGGGATCGACTTCAAAGGTCACCCGCACCTGACCCGCATCATGATGCCGCCGACCTGGGAAGGTCACCCGCTGCGCAAGGACTTCCCGGCCCGCGCCACCGAGTTCGATCCGTTCACCCTGAACCTGGCCAAGCAACAGCTTGAGGAAGAAGCCGCGCGCTTCAAGCCTGAAGACTGGGGCATGAAGCGTTCCGGGGCGAACGAGGACTACATGTTCCTCAACCTCGGCCCGAACCACCCTTCCGCGCACGGTGCGTTCCGCATCATCCTGCAGCTGGACGGTGAAGAAATCGTCGATTGCGTGCCGGACGTTGGCTACCACCACCGTGGTGCCGAGAAGATGGCCGAGCGTCAGTCCTGGCACAGTTTCATCCCGTACACCGACCGTATCGACTACCTCGGCGGCGTGATGAACAACCTGCCGTACGTGCTCTCGGTCGAGAAGCTGGCCGGCATCAAGGTGCCCGAGAAGGTCGACGTTATCCGCATCATGATGGCCGAGTTCTTCCGGATCACCAGCCACCTGCTGTTCCTGGGGACCTACATCCAGGACGTTGGCGCAATGACCCCGGTGTTCTTCACCTTCACCGACCGCCAGAAGGCGTACACGGTGATCGAAGCCATCACCGGTTTCCGTCTGCACCCGGCCTGGTACCGCATCGGTGGCGTCGCCCACGACCTGCCGCGCGGTTGGGAAAAACTGGTTAAAGACTTCGTCGAGTGGATGCCAAAGCGTCTGGACGAATACCAGAAAGCGGCGCTGGACAACAGCATTCTCAAGGGCCGGACCATCGGCGTTGCCGCCTACAACACCAAAGAGGCCCTGGAATGGGGCGTCACCGGTGCCGGCCTGCGTTCGACCGGTTGCGACTTCGACTTGCGTAAAGCACGTCCATACTCCGGCTACGAGAACTTCGAATTCGAAGTCCCGCTGGCGGCCAACGGCGATGCCTACGACCGTTGCATCGTGCGCGTCGAAGAAATGCGCCAAAGCCTGAAGATCATCGAGCAGTGCATGCGCAACATGCCGGAAGGCCCGTACAAGGCGGATCACCCGCTGACCACGCCGCCGCCCAAAGAACGCACGCTGCAGCACATCGAGACCTTGATCACGCACTTCCTGCAAGTTTCGTGGGGCCCGGTCATGCCGGCCAACGAATCCTTCCAGATGATCGAAGCGACCAAGGGCATCAACAGTTATTACCTGACGAGCGATGGCGGCACCATGAGCTACCGCACCCGGATTCGTACCCCAAGCTTCCCGCACTTGCAGCAGATCCCTTCGGTGATCAAAGGCAGCATGGTCGCGGACTTGATCGCGTACCTGGGTAGTATCGATTTCGTTATGGCCGACGTGGACCGCTAAGCATGAACAGCACGCTTATCCAGACAGACCGTTTCACGCTGAGTGAAACCGAGCGCTCGGCCATCGAGCACGAGCTGCATCACTACGAAGACCCGCGCGCGGCGTCGATCGAAGCCCTGAAGATCGTCCAGAAGGAACGTGGCTGGGTGCCTGACGGCGCGCTCTACGCCATCGGCGAAATCCTCGGCATCCCGGCCAGCGACGTTGAAGGGGTGGCGACGTTCTACAGCCAGATCTTCCGTCAGCCAGTCGGTCGCCACATCATTCGCGTCTGCGACAGCATGGTCTGCTACATCGGCGGCCATGAATCGGTCGTCAGCGAAATCCAGAGCAAGCTTGGCATCGGCCTGGGTCAGACCACCGCCGACGGTCGTTTCACCCTGCTGCCGGTTTGCTGCCTCGGCAACTGTGACAAGGCGCCGGCGTTGATGATCGACGACGACACATTCGGTGATGTTCAGCCTGCTGGCGTCGCCCAATTGCTCGAGGGCTACGTATGACCCTGACTTCCTTCGGTCCTGCCAACCGCATCAAGCGTTCGGCCGAGACTCACCCGCTGACCTGGCGTCTGCGTGACGACGGCGAGGCCGTGTGGCTCGACGAGTACCAGGCCAAGAACGGTTATGCCGCTGCACGCAAAGCCTTCGCCGACATGGCCCAGGACGACATCGTCCAGACCGTGAAAGACGCCGGCCTTAAAGGTCGCGGCGGTGCAGGCTTCCCCACTGGCGTGAAGTGGGGCCTGATGCCCAAAGACGAATCCATCAACATCCGCTACCTGCTGTGCAACGCGGACGAGATGGAACCGAACACCTGGAAAGACCGCATGCTGATGGAGCAACTGCCCCATCTGCTGATCGAAGGCATGCTGATCAGTGCTCGCGCGCTGAAAACCTACCGTGGCTACATCTTCCTGCGTGGCGAATACACCACCGCCGCCAAGCATCTGAACCGTGCCGTGGAAGAAGCCAAGGCAGCCGGCCTGCTGGGCAAGAACATCCTGGGCAGCGGCTTCGATTTCGAGCTGTTCGTCCACACCGGCGCCGGGCGTTACATCTGCGGTGAAGAAACCGCACTGATCAACTCCCTCGAAGGCCGCCGCGCCAACCCGCGTTCCAAGCCGCCCTTCCCTGCCGCCGTTGGCGTGTGGGGCAAGCCGACTTGCGTGAACAACGTTGAAACCCTGTGCAACGTCCCGGCGATCATTGCCGACGGCGTGGACTGGTACAAATCGTTGGCGCGCGAAGGCAGCGAAGACATGGGCACCAAGCTCATGGGCTTCTCCGGCAAGGTCAAGAACCCGGGCCTGTGGGAATTGCCGTTCGGCGTCACTGGTCGCGAGTTGTTCGAAGACTACGCCGGCGGCATGCGCGACGGCTTCAAGCTCAAGTGCTGGCAGCCTGGTGGCGCCGGTACCGGTTTCCTGTTGCCGGAACACCTGGACGCACAAATGTACGCCGGCGGCATCGCGAAGGTAGGCACCCGGATGGGTACTGGCCTGGCAATGGCGGTGGACGACAGCGTCAACATGGTGTCCCTGCTGCGCAACATGGAAGAGTTCTTCTCCCGCGAGTCGTGTGGTTTCTGCACCCCGTGCCGTGACGGTTTGCCGTGGAGCGTCAAGCTTCTGCGCGCGATCGAGAACGGTGAAGGGCAAGCCGGCGATATCGAGACCCTGCTGGGTCTGGTCGGCTTCCTCGGCCCTGGCAAGACCTTCTGTGCTCACGCACCGGGCGCCGTGGAGCCATTGGGCAGCGCAATCAAATACTTCCGTCCAGAGTTCGAAGCCGGCATCGCGCCTACCAGCGCCGTCGTCCCGCCTCTGGCAAGGCCGATCGTAGTCGGCGCGTAAACGCTTAAAAAGGCGAAGGGTCCGTGCCCTTCGTCTCTTGCGATGACGCCTTTATGGGCTGTTTTGATTCGCACGAAAACAAGATTCCATTAGCCACGCCCGCTGACACCGGGCCAACGAAGAACTTTGAACCATGGCCACTATCCACGTAGACGGCAAAGAGCTCGAAGTCGATGGGGCAGACAACCTGTTACAGGCATGTCTGTCGCTAGGCCTCGATATCCCTTATTTCTGCTGGCACCCCGCCCTTGGCAGCGTTGGCGCTTGCCGCCAGTGCGCGGTCAAGCAGTACACCGACGCCAACGACACCCGTGGTCGGATCGTCATGTCCTGCATGACCCCCGCCACCGACGGCAGCTGGATCTCCATCGAAGACGAAGAAGCGAAAGTGTTTCGCGCCAGCGTCGTCGAATGGCTGATGACCAACCACCCTCACGACTGCCCGGTCTGTGAAGAAGGCGGTCACTGCCACCTGCAAGACATGACGGTGATGACCGGCCACAACGAGCGCCGTTACCGCTTCACCAAGCGTACTCACCAGAACCAGGATCTCGGCCCGTTCATCGGTCACGAGATGAACCGCTGCATCGCTTGCTACCGCTGCGTGCGCTTCTATAAGGATTACGCCGGCGGCACCGACCTTGGTGTGTTCGGCGCCCACGACAACGTGTACTTCGGTCGCGTTGAAGACGGCACCCTGGAAAGCGAGTTCTCCGGCAACCTCACCGAGGTCTGCCCGACCGGTGTGTTCACCGACAAGACTCACTCCGAGCGCTACAACCGCAAGTGGGACATGCAGTTCTCGCCGAGCATCTGCCATGGCTGCTCCAGCGGTTGCAACATCTCCCCGGGCGAACGCTACGGCGAACTGCGTCGTATCGAAAACCGTTTCAACGGTTCGGTAAACCAGTACTTCCTGTGCGACCGTGGCCGTTTCGGCTACGGCTACGTCAACCGCGAAGACCGTCCGCGTCAGCCATTGCTGGCCAACGGCGCCAAGCTGAGCCTCGACGAAGCGCTGGATAAAGCCGCTGACCTGCTGCGCGGTCGCAACATCGTCGGTATCGGTTCGCCACGCGCCAGCCTCGAAAGCAACTTCGCGTTGCGTGAGCTGGTCGGCGCCGAGCACTTCTACTCCGGCATCGAAGCCGCCGAGCTGGAGCGCATCCGTCTGGTCATGCAGGTGCTGAAAGACAGCCCGCTGCCGATCCCGAACATGCGCGACATCGAAGACCACGACGCGATCTTCGTCCTCGGCGAAGACCTGACCCAGACCGCTGCGCGCATGGCCCTGTCCCTGCGTCAATCGGTCAAGGGCAAGGCCGAAGACATGGCCGACGCCATGCGCGTTCAGCCTTGGCTCGACGCCGCAGTGAAGAACATCGGTCAGAAAGAACTGAACCCGCTGTTCATCGCCAGCCTGGCTGAAACCAAGCTCGACGACATCGCTGAAGAATGCGTTCACGCTGCGCCAGACGACCTGGCCCGTATCGGTTTCGCCGTGGCTCACGCCCTCGACGCCAGCGCCCCTGCCGTTGAAGGCCTGGACGCTGAAGCCGTGGAACTGGCTCAGCGCATCGCCAATGCCCTGCTGGCCGCCAAGCGTCCGCTGATCATTGCCGGTACGTCCCTGGGTTCCAAAGCGCTGATCGAAGCGGCGGCGAACATCGCCAAAGCCTTGAAGCTGCGCGAGAAGAACGGTTCCATCAGCCTGATCGTGCCAGAGGCCAACAGCCTCGGCCTGGCCATGCTCGGTGGCAACTCGGTCGACGACGCATTGCAAGCAGTGATCGACGGTAAGGCCGACGCCATTGTCGTGCTGGAAAACGATCTGTACACCCGTACCGACAAAGCCCGTGTCGATGCTGCCCTGAACGCCGCGAAAGTCCTGATCGTGGCCGACCATCAGAAGACCGCCACCAGCGATCGCGCGCACCTGGTTCTGCCAGCTGCCAGCTTCGCTGAAGGCGACGGTACGCTGGTCAGCCAGGAAGGCCGCGCCCAGCGTTTCTTCCAGGTCTTCGACCCGAAATACATGGACGCCAGCATCCTGGTTCACGAAGGCTGGCGCTGGCTGCATGCCCTGCGCGCAACCCTGCTGAACCAGCCGATCGACTGGACCCAACTGGACCACGTCACCGCTGCCGTGGCTTCGAGCACGCCGCAACTGGCGCGCATCGTTGATGCCGCACCGTCCGCCGCGTTCCGCATCAAAGGCATGAAACTGGCCCGCGAACCGCTGCGTTATTCGGGTCGTACCGCCATGCGCGCTGACATCAGCGTGCACGAACCGCGTACCCCGCAAGACAACGACACCGCGTTCAACTTCTCGATGGAAGGTTACTCGGGCTCGGTCGAACCGCGTCAGCAAGTGCCATTCGCCTGGTCGCCGGGCTGGAACTCGCCGCAAGCCTGGAACAAGTTCCAGGACGAGGTCGGTGGTCACATCCGCGCTGGCGACCCGGGCACCCGCCTGATCGAAAGCGCCGGTGATTCGCTGAACTGGTTCGCCAGTGTTCCGCGCGCCTTCAACCCGGCGCCGGGCACCTGGCAGGTCGTGCCGTTCTTCCACCTGCTGGGCAGCGAAGAGAACTCTTCGAAAGCCGCACCGGTTCAGGAACGCATTCCGGCTGCCTACGTCGCTTTGGCCAAATCCGAAGCCGATCGCCTTGGCGTCAACGACGGTGCCCTGCTCAGCGTGAACGTCGACGGCCAGACCCTGCGTCTGCCACTGCGTATCAATGAAGAGCTGGGCGCTGGCCTGGTGGCATTGCCTGCGGGTATCGCCGGCATTCCAGCGGCGATCTTTGGCAAAACCGTTGACGGTCTGCAGGAGGCAGCTCAATGACCTGGTTCACTCCTGAAGTGATCGACGTGATCATCGCGGTCCTCAAGGCCATCGTGATTCTGCTCGCCGTGGTGGTGTGCGGCGCGCTGCTGAGCTGGGTCGAGCGTCGTTTGCTCGCCCTCTGGCAGGACCGTTACGGTCCGAACCGCGTCGGCCCGTTCGGCGCGTTCCAGATCGCGGCCGACATGATCAAGATGTTCTTCAAGGAAGACTGGACGCCGCCGTTCGCCGACAAGATGATCTTCACCCTGGCACCGGTAGTCGCCATGAGCGCCCTGCTGATTGCCTTCGCGATCATCCCGATCACCCCGAACTGGGGCGTGGCGGACCTGAACATCGGCATCCTGTTCTTCTTCGCCATGGCCGGTCTGTCGGTCTACGCGGTGTTGTTCGCCGGCTGGTCGAGTAACAACAAGTTCGCCCTGCTGGGCAGCTTGCGGGCCTCGGCGCAAACCGTGTCGTACGAAGTGTTCATGGGCCTGTCGTTGATGGGCATCGTGATCCAGGTCGGCTCGTTCAACATGCGCGACATCGTCGATTATCAAGCGCAGAACCTGTGGTTCATCATTCCGCAGATCTTCGGTTTCCTGACCTTCTTCATCGCTGGCGTCGCCGTGACTCACCGTCACCCGTTCGACCAGCCGGAAGCGGAACAGGAACTGGCCGACGGTTACCACATTGAATACGCCGGCATGAAATGGGGCATGTTCTTTGTCGGTGAGTACATCGGCATCGTGTTGATTTCGGCGCTGCTGGTGACCCTGTTCTTCGGTGGCTGGCACGGTCCGTTCGGCATCCTGCCGCAGATCCCGTTCATCTGGTTCGCGCTCAAAACCGCGTTCTTCATCATGATCTTCATCCTGTTGCGCGCATCGATTCCGCGCCCACGGTATGACCAAGTGATGGATTTCAGCTGGAAGTTCTGCCTGCCGCTGACCCTCGTCAACATGCTGGTGACCGCTGCGATCGTGTTGCTCAACACGCCCGCCGTCGCGGCTCAGTGAGGATAGAGAATCATGAAGTACATATTTGACATCGTGCATGGCTTCTTCACCCAGCTTCGCAGCCTGGTGATGATCTTCGGCCATGCCTTCCGCAAGCGCGACACGCTGCAGTACCCGGAAGAAGCCGTGTACCTGCCGCCGCGCTACCGTGGCCGTATCGTCCTGACCCGCGACCCTGATGGCGAAGAGCGTTGTGTAGCCTGCAACCTGTGCGCCGTGGCCTGCCCGGTCGGTTGCATCTCGCTGCAGAAAGCCGAAACCGAAGACGGTCGCTGGTACCCGGACTTCTTCCGCATCAACTTCTCGCGCTGCATCTTTTGTGGCCTCTGCGAGGAAGCCTGCCCGACCACCGCGATCCAGCTGACACCGGATTTCGAGATGGCCGAGTTCAAACGTCAGGACCTGGTTTACGAGAAAGAAGATCTGCTGATCTCCGGCCCCGGCAAAAACCCTGATTACAACTTCTATCGTGTTGCAGGTATGGCGATTGCCGGGAAGCCGAAAGGCTCCGCGCAGAATGAAGCCGAACCGATCAACGTGAAGAGCTTGCTGCCTTAAGGAAGAAAGATGGAATTCGCTTTCTATTTCGCATCGGGTATCGCGGTTGTGTCCACGCTTCGCGTGATCACCAACACCAACCCTGTGCACGCCCTGCTCTACCTGATCATTTCGCTGATTGCCGTGGCGATGACGTTTTTCGCCCTCGGCGCACCGTTCGCCGGTGTGCTGGAAGTGATCGCCTACGCTGGCGCCATCATGGTGCTGTTCGTGTTCGTGGTGATGATGCTGAACCTGGGTCCTGCCTCGGTTCAGCAAGAGCGCGTCTGGCTCAAGCCCGGCATCTGGCTCGGCCCGGTCGTTCTCGGCGCCCTGCTGCTGGCTGAACTGCTGTACGTACTGTTCAGTCATTCCAGCGGTCAGGCCGTCGGCCACACCACTGTAGACGCGAAGGCCGTGGGCATCAGCCTGTTCGGCCCTTACCTGCTGGTGGTCGAACTCGCCTCGATGTTGCTGCTCGCCGCAGCCGTCACGGCGTTCCACTTGGGCCGCAACGAAGCCAAGGAGCAATGACGATGCCTGCTATCCCTATGGAGCATGGTCTGGCGGTCGCCGGCATCCTGTTCTGCCTCGGTCTGGTCGGCCTGATGGTCCGCCGCAACATTCTCTTCGTGCTGATGAGCCTGGAGGTCATGATGAATGCCTCCGCACTGGCCTTCATCGTTGCCGGTAGCCGCTGGGCGCAACCGGATGGACAGATCATGTTCATCCTGGTGATCAGCCTGGCAGCCGCTGAGGCCAGTATTGGCCTGGCGATTCTGTTGCAGCTGTATCGCCGCTTCCACACTCTCGATATCGACGCTGCCAGCGAGATGCGCGGATGAATCTTCTCTATCTGACTTTCGTATTCCCTCTCATAGGTTTCCTGCTGCTGTCGTTCTCACGCGGCCGCTTCTCGGAAAACCTGTCGGCGCTGATTGGCGTCGGTTCCATCGGCCTGTCGGCGATCGTCGCCGCTTACGTGATCTGGCAATTCAACGTCGCCCCGCCCGAAGGCGGTCACTACACCCAGGTGTTGTGGCAGTGGATGGCGGTTGAAGGCTTCACGCCAAACTTCGCGCTGTACCTGGATGGCCTGTCGGTCACCATGCTCGGCGTTGTGGTTGGCGTCGGCTTCCTGATCCACCTGTTCGCGTCCTGGTACATGCGCGGTGAAGACGGTTACTCGCGTTTCTTCGCCTACACCAACCTGTTTATCGCCAGCATGCTGTTTCTGATCTTGGGCGATAACCTGTTGTTCCTGTACTTCGGCTGGGAAGGCGTGGGCCTGTGCTCGTACCTGTTGATCGGTTTCTACTACAGCAACCGCAACAACGGTAACGCGGCACTCAAGGCGTTTATCGTCACCCGCATCGGCGACGTGTTCATGGCCATCGGCCTGTTCATCCTGTTCGCGCAACTGGGCACGCTGAACATCCAGGAACTGCTGGTGCTGGCACCGCAGAAATTCCAGGTCGGCGACTTCTGGATTGTCCTGGCGACCCTGATGCTGCTGGGCGGCGCTGTCGGTAAATCCGCGCAACTGCCGCTGCAAACCTGGCTGGCGGATGCGATGGCCGGTCCTACCCCGGTTTCGGCACTGATCCACGCCGCAACCATGGTGACCGCAGGCGTTTACCTGATTGCCCGTACTCACGGCCTGTTCGCCCTGGCGCCGGATATCCTGCATCTAGTAGGAATCGTCGGTGGCGTGACCCTGGTTCTGGCAGGTTTCGCGGCACTGGTGCAAACCGACATCAAACGTATCCTCGCCTACTCGACCATGAGCCAGATCGGCTACATGTTCCTGGCCCTGGGCGTAGGCGCGTGGGAAGGCGCGATCTTCCACCTGATGACTCACGCCTTCTTCAAGGCGCTGTTGTTCCTTGCGTCCGGTGCGGTGATCGTTGCCTGCCACCACGAGCAGAACATCTTCAAGATGGGCGGTCTGTGGAAGAAGTTGCCACTGGCCTACACCAGCTTCATCGTCGGCGGCGCGGCCCTTTCGGCCCTGCCACTGGTGACCGCAGGCTTCTACTCCAAGGACGAAATCCTCTGGGAAGCGTTCGCCAGCGGCAACCACGGTCTGCTCTACGCAGGTCTGGTCGGCGCGTTCATGACTTCGCTGTACACCTTCCGCCTGATCTTCATCGCGTTCCACGGTGAAGCGAAGACCGAAGCCCACGCCGGTCACGGCATCGCTCACTGGCTGCCACTGTCGGTGCTGATTGTGCTGTCGACTTTCGTCGGCGCCATGATCGTTCCACCGCTGCACGGCGTGCTGCCAGAAAGCGTTGGCCATGCCGGCGGCGAAGCCAAGCACAGTCTGGAAATCGCCTCGGGCGCCATCGCCCTGGCCGGTATCCTGCTGGCCGCGCTGCTGTTCCTCGGCAAGCGTCGTTTCGTCACTGCAATCGCCAACAGCGGCATCGGCCGCTTCCTTTCGGCCTGGTGGTTCGCTGCCTGGGGCTTCGACTGGATCTACGACAAACTGTTCGTCAAGCCATACCTTGCGATCAGCCACGCACTGCGCAGAGACCCGCTCGATCAGACCATCGGTTTGATCCCGCGTATGGCCAAAGGCGGCCACACCGCCCTGAGCCGTACCGAAACCGGTCAACTGCGTTGGTACGCGGCATCGATGGCAGCCGGCTCCGTGCTGGTCATCGGCGCCATCGTGCTGGTAGCGGTCTGAATATGAACCTTGCGAACTTGCGAAAGGAATTGAGCCCGTCATGATTCTGCCTTGGCTAATCCTGATCCCCTTCATCGGCGGCCTGCTGTGCTGGATGGGTGAGCGCTTCGGCGCCACCCTCCCCCGCTGGATTGCGCTGTTGACCATGACCCTGGAACTCGCACTCGGCCTCTGGCTGTGGGCCCACGGTAATTATTCATTTGCTCCGGCGCCTGGCGCCGATCCGGTCTGGGCGCTTGAGTTCAAGCACATCTGGATCCAGCGCTTCGGCATCAGCGTGCACCTGGCCCTCGACGGCCTGTCGCTGCTGATGATCCTGCTGACCGGTTTGCTGGGTATCCTCTCGGTACTCTGCTCGTGGAAAGAGATCCAGCGTCACGTCGGCTTCTTCCACCTGAACCTGATGTGGATCCTGGGCGGTGTCGTCGGCGTGTTCCTCGCCCTCGACCTGTTCATGTTCTTCTTCTTCTGGGAAATGATGCTGGTGCCGATGTACTTCCTCATCGCGCTCTGGGGTCACAGTTCTTCGGACGGCAAGAAAACCCGGATCTACGCGGCGACCAAGTTCTTCATCTTCACCCAGGCTTCCGGCCTGATCATGTTGGTGGCGATCCTGGGCCTGGTGCTGGTCAACTTCAACAGCACCGGCGTGATCACGTTCAACTACGCCGACCTGCTGAAAACCAAGATGTCGCTCACCACCGAGTACATCCTGATGCTCGGCTTCTTCATCGCTTTCGCGGTGAAACTGCCGGTCGTGCCGTTCCACTCCTGGTTGCCTGACGCTCACGCCCAGGCGCCAACAGCGGGTTCGGTCGACCTGGCCGGTATCTTGTTGAAGACAGCGGCCTACGGCCTGCTGCGTTTCGCCCTGCCGCTGTTCCCGAATGCCTCGGCCGAGTTTGCGCCGATCGCCATGACCCTGGGTCTGATCGGGATCTTCTACGGTGCGTTCCTGGCCTTCGCGCAAACCGACATCAAGCGTCTGATCGCCTATTCCTCCGTTTCCCACATGGGTTTCGTGTTGATCGGCATCTACTCCGGCAGCCAACTGGCGCTGCAGGGCGCAGTGATGCAGATGCTGGCGCACGGTCTGTCGGCCGCGGCACTGTTTATCCTCAGTGGTCAGCTGTACGAACGCACCCACACCCGCGACATGCGTGAAATGGGTGGTCTGTGGTCGAAGATCGCTTACCTGCCGGCCATCAGCCTGTTCTTTGCCGCCGCGTCCCTGGGCTTGCCGGGTACCGGTAACTTCGTCGGTGAGTTCCTGATCCTGATCGGCACCTTCGCCGCTGCGCCGTGGATCACCGCGATCGCAACGACGGGCCTGGTGTTCGGTTCGGTCTACTCGCTGATCATGATCCACCGTGCCTACTTCGGCCCGTCCAAGTCGGACGCGGTGCTGCATGGCATGGATGGTCGCGAACTGATCATGGTGGTCGGTCTGGCGGCACTGCTGATTTACATCGGCGTGTACCCGCAGCCGTTCCTCGACACTTCTGCCGCGACGATGCATGGCGTGCAGCAGTGGCTTGGCTCCGCCTTCACTCAACTCGCTTCGGCCCGGTAAGAGCGCTATGGAATTCACGACTCAACACTTTATCGCGCTCGCGCCGTTGTTGATCACCACCGCCACGATCATCGTGGTGATGCTGGCCATCGCCTGGCGCCGCAACCACTCGCAGACCTTCCTGATTTCCGTGGCGGGTCTGAACCTGGCGTTGCTGTCGATCCTGCCAGCCTTGAAGGTCGCGCCCCTGGCCGTGACCCCGCTGCTGCAAATCGATAACTTCGCTTGTTTGTATATGGCACTGATCCTGGTCGCCACCCTCGCTTGTGTGACCCTCGCCCACGCCTACCTCGGCGATGGCGGCACGGGTTACCCGGGCAACCGCGAAGAACTGTACCTGCTGATCCTGATGGCCGCCGCCGGTGGCCTGGTTCTGGTCAGCGCGCAACATCTGGCCGGGCTGTTCATCGGTCTGGAACTGTTGTCGGTGCCGGTCTACGGTCTGGTGGCGTATGCCTTCTTCAACAAGCGTTCGCTGGAAGCCGGTATCAAGTACATGGTGCTGTCGGCCGCCGGTTCTGCGTTCCTGTTGTTCGGCATGGCCCTGCTCTACGCCGACTCCGGCAGCCTGAGCTTCGTCGGTATCGGTCAGGCACTGGCCGCGACTGGCCTGCCAAGCTCACTGGCGCAAATGGGCCTGGGCATGATGTTGATCGGCCTGGCGTTCAAGCTGTCGCTGGTACCGTTCCACCTCTGGACCCCGGACGTATACGAAGGTGCTCCGGCACCGGTCGCTGCGTTCCTGGCTACCGCTTCGAAAGTGGCCGTGTTCGCGGTGATGGTGCGTCTGTTCCAGATCTCGCCAGCGGCAAGCAGCGGTGTGCTGAGCGACGTGCTGACCATCATCGCCATTGCGTCGATCCTGTTCGGTAACCTGCTGGCACTGACCCAGAGCAACCTCAAGCGTCTGCTGGGTTACTCGTCCATCGCCCACTTCGGTTACCTGCTGATCGCCCTGGTGGCGAGCAAGGGTCTGGCCGTGGAAGCCATCGGCGTGTACCTGGTCACCTACGTGATCACCAGCCTCGGCGCGTTCGGTGTGATCACCCTGATGTCCTCGCCATACAAAGGTCGTGACGCGGATGCCCTGTACGAATACCGCGGCCTGTTCTGGCGCCGTCCGTACCTGACCGCCGTACTGACCGTGATGATGCTGTCCCTGGCCGGTATCCCGCTGACCGCGGGCTTCATCGGCAAGTTCTACATCATTGCTACCGGTGTCGAGTCGCATCAATGGTGGCTGGTGGGTTCCCTGGTACTGGGCAGCGCCATCGGCGTCTTCTACTACCTGCGTGTGATGGTCACCCTGTACCTGATCGAGCCGAACCTGCGTCGCCACGATGCACAACTGCACTGGGAACAAAAGGCAGGCGGCGTGATGCTGCTGGCCATCGCCGCACTGGCGTTCTTCCTGGGTCTGTACCCGCAACCGTTGCTGGTGCTGGTTCAGCAGGCCGGGTTGGCGGGTTGATTGTGTAGCGGTAATTTGTAGAAAACAGAAACGGCACCTTCGGGTGCCGTTTTTGCGTTTAGGGGTTTGAGGGGCTCAAGATCAAAAGATCGCAGCCTTCGGCAGCTCCTACACAAGCGACGCCTACTCGGACATCGCGGTTGACCACCGTCCCTGTAGGAGCTGCCGAAGGCTGCGATCTTTTGATCTTATTGCTCTCCCCTCTCTCGGAAGATGCCTGCGTGGCAGTAGGCAACGGCTGACATCCAACTCAAGGCATTTACCGTTAAGTTCGGCGATTGAATATCGGGAGAGAACAAACAATGAACCGTGACATTTTTCCGAGTCGGTAGAGGGCGTAGAAGCTTGGGCTACCGAGCGCCTGACACCTTCAGGGGAACCTTACTGTCCGCGTATTGGTGCGATGAAAGACAAACTGATTCTTCCTGAAGGCTTGGATGCACCGCTAGCCCCCTGCTCCAGATCCAGCTATCCAGCGCCTATATCACAAGGTTCTTCAGCGGAAAAACCGGGCGTCTAGAGCGCCTTCGTGCGAGCAAGCTCTCCTAGAATCGGACAATGTACATCTGCGAAAGACCGTGCAGCTGTCAGACCGCCATCGCGAGCAAGCTTTGCTCCTACAAAATCAAAAGCAGAGCGGCATACACCGCACCGCTCCTCACCACTCAAGGCCGAGCGTTAGCTCGCCCGCCATTGATCTTGCTCTACCCGCCCCTTCGGGAGGCTGAGCGGAGGTGTTCATCAGGGGGTGGGCGCGTAGCGCCGTGCGGCGAAGCCGTACACATCGAGAGGAGGTCGAAGCGAAGCCGACCGTAGGCGATGCCCCCAGATGAATACCGGAACGAAGGAACGCCGAGCCCAAGCGAGGGGCCGGACGCTCGGGGCGAGCCTTTTTTTGCTTACTTATTTTTGGCGTTTGAAAAAAAAGTGAGTCGCCGTAAGGGCGAAACCTTAAGTCGCCGTTACCGCAGGAATGGATATGTACTCCAACTGCAAAAACATGGTCGGCTCCCAAGGCCTCTTCGCGAGCAAGCCCGCTCCCACAGGGGTTCGGGGTTGTTCACAAATCATGCGTTCGCCACATCTCCCCTGTGGGAGCGGGCTTGCTCGCGATGGCAGTGACACAGACACCAATGAAAACGGCACCTCCCGGTGCCGTTCGCATTTCACCTTACAGCCGCTTACTTACGCGCATCCGCCCACGATTTCAGCAGTTCGTTGTAGCTCACGGTCTCGCCTTTAGGCTTCTCGTTCGCCAACTTAGGCTTCGGCGCACCCGGCTGATCGAACCAGTACTGCGCATCCCGTTCCGGGTTCATTTTCGGCCCGCACACCGGTTGCACCTTGGAGCGTTCAAGCCGCGTCATGATGGCGTCCTGATCCTTGGCCAGGCCATCGAGCGCTTGTTGCGGGGTTTTCTCGCCGCTGGCCGCTTCGGCGATGTGGCTCCACCACAGTTGCGCCAAACGTGGATAGTCCGGCACGTTGGTCCCGGTCGGGGTCCATTGCACGCGGGCCGGGCTGCGGTAGAACTCCACCAGGCCACCGAGTTTCGGTGCGAGATCAGTCATGGCTTGCGAGTTGATGTCCGACTCACGAATCGGCGTCAGGCCAACGATGGTTTTCTTCAGGGATACGGTTTTCGAGGTCACGAACTGCGCGTACAGCCAGGCCGCGAGTTTTTGTTTCTCAGGCGTGGACTTGAGGAATGTCCAGGAACCCACGTCCTGATACCCCAGCTTCATGCCCTCTTCCCAGTATGGGCCGCGTGGCGACGGTGCCATGCGCCATTTCGGCGTGCCGTCGGTGTTCATCACCGGCAGGCCAGCCTTGGTCATGTCGGCGGTAAACGCGGTGTACCAGAAGATCTGCTGAGCGATGTTGCCCTGAGACGGCACCGGGCCGGATTCGGAGAAGGTCATGCCCGCCGCTTCCGGTGGCGCGTAGGCCTTGAGCCAGTCGACATATTTCTGAGTCGCGAAGACCGCCGCCGGGCCGTTGGTGTCGCCGCCACGGGTCACGCTGGAACCCACCGGGTGGCAGTCCTCGACGCGGATGCCCCACTCGTCCACCGGCAAGCCGTTAGGCAAGCCCTTGTCGCCGCCACCGGCCATGGAGAACCAGGCATCGGTGAAGCGCCAGCCCAGGGACGGGTCTTTCTTGCCGTAGTCCATGTGCCCGTAGATGCGCTTGCCGTCGATTTCCTTGACGTCTTCGCTGAAGAACTTGGCGATGTCTTCATAGGCCGACCAGTTCACCGGCACGCCCAATTCGTAACCGTACTTTTCCTTGAACTTGGCTTTCAGCTCCGGCCGTTCAAACCAGTCGGCGCGGAACCAGTAGAGGTTGGCGAACTGCTGGTCGGGCAGTTGATAGATCTTGCCGTCCGGCGCGGTGGTAAAGGAAATGCCGATGAAGTCCTTGATGTCCAGGGTCGGCGAGGTGAAGTTCTTGCCCTCGTTGGCCATCAGGTCGGTGATCGCCTCGGTCTTGCCGTAGCGGAAGTGCGTACCGATCAGGTCCGAGTCGTTGACCCAGCCGTCGTAGATGCTCTTATCCGACTGCATCACGGTCTGCAGTTTTTCCACCACATCGCCTTCTTGCAGCAAGTCGTGGGTGACTTTGATCCCGGTGATCTCGGTAAAGGCCTTGGCCAGTACCTTGGACTCGTATTCGTGGGTGGTCAGGGTTTCCGAGACAACCTTGATGTCCATCCCGCGAAACGGCTCGGCTGCCTTGATGAACCACTTCAATTCCGCGAGCTGCTGATCAGCCGTCAGGGTGGACGGTTTGAATTCGCTGCCGATCCACTTTTTCGCCGCGTCTTCGTAGGCGTCAGCCCAGGCAGTCGCGCTCAAACCGCTGAGTGCCAGCATGGCTGCCAATGAAATGCTATGTCGCAGCTTATTATTTTTATCGAACATATGACCTCCTGTTTAGGTTTCGGAGCAGGCTCTCATACAGACCCTATCCCCATCGCATCACAGCCAACAGCCACACCAGGGACAACGCGGACGCGACCCAGATGCTCCAGTCGGTGACGCCGATTACCAGCAAATGCAGGTAGGCGCTGCCGAGAAGACCGATAAACAACCGATCGCCACGGGTGGTAGCAATCGGCAACAAACCACGGCGAAGAATGCTCGGCGAACGCAATTCCCAGGTCGTCATGCCCACCAAAATCAGGCCAATGACGATGAAAAACGCCGCGGTGGGGACCGTCCAACTCATCCATTCCATCATCAGCTCCTCAGACCCGGCCCAGGGCAAAGCCCTTGGCCACGTGGTTGCGAACAAACCAGATCACCAGCATGCCCGGCAGGATGGTCAACACCCCCGCCGCCGCCAGTACGCCCCAGTCGATGCCGGACGCCGAGACCGTGCGGGTCATCACCGCCGCGATGGGTTTGGCGTTGACCGACGTCAGCGTCCGCGCCAGCAGCAATTCGACCCAGGAAAACATGAAGCAGAAGAACGCCGTCACCCCGATCCCGGAGCCAATCAGCGGGATGAAAATCTTCACGAAGAACTTCGGAAAACTGTAGCCATCGATGTAGGCGGTTTCGTCGATCTCCTTGGGAACCCCGGTCATGAAACCTTCGAGAATCCACACCGCCAGCGGCACGTTAAACAGGCAGTGGGCCAGGGCCACGGCAATGTGGGTGTCGAACAAGCCGATGGAGGAATACAGCTGGAAGAACGGCAACAGAAACACCGCCGGTGGCGCCATGCGGTTGGTCAGCAACCAGAAGAACAGATGCTTGTCGCCGAGGAAGCGATACCGCGAGAACGCATAGGCCGCTGGCAGCGCCACGCTCAGGGAGATCACCGTGTTCAGGCTCACGTAATACAGCGAGTTGAGGTAACCGGTGTACCAACTCGGATCGGTGAAGATCACCTTGTAGTTGGCGAAGGTGAAATTCTGCGGAAACAGCGTCAGACCGCCGAGGATTTCGGTGTTGCTCTTGAAGGACATGTTCAGCAGCCAGTAGATCGGCACCAGCAGGAACAGGATGTAGATCAGCAGCGGGATCAGCTTTCTTTTACTCATGGCAGACCTCAGCGGTTGGCGTCAGAGTGAGTCATGGCGGTATAGAACAGCCAGGACACCAACAGGATGATCAGGAAGTACACCAGCGAGAAAGCCGCCGCCGGGCCGAGGTCGAATTGCCCTACGGCCATCTGGGTCAACGTCTGACTCAGGAAGGTCGTGGCATTCCCCGGACCGCCGCCCGTGAGCACGAACGGCTCGGTGTAGATCATGAAACTGTCCATGAAGCGCAACATCACCGCGATCAGCAGCACGCTCTTGAGCTTGGGCAATTGGATATGTCGGAAAACCGCCCAGGCCGACGCACGATCAATTCGCGCTGCCTGGTAGTACACGTCCGGAATCGCCCGCAAACCGGAGAAACACAGCAGCGCCACCAGCGAGGTCCAGTGCCAGACGTCCATCACCAGCACGGTGACCCAGGCGTCCAGGGTGTTGGCCGCGTAGTTGTAGTTCAGGCCCATGGCCTTGAGGCTCGCGCCGAGCAAACCGATGTCCGCGCGGCCGAAGATCTGCCAGATAGTGCCTACCACGTTCCACGGAATCAGCAGCGGAATCGCCAGAATGATCAGCACCAGCGACGACCAGCGCCCCTTGGTCGGCATGGTCAGGGCGATGGCGATGCCCAGCGGGATTTCGATCAGCAACACGCAGCCGGAGTAGATGAACTGACGCAGCAACGAGTCATGCAACCGTGGATCGAGCAGCACCTGTTTGTACCAGTCGGCGCCGACGAAGTAGCGGCTGGACTGGTCGAAGATGTCCTGCACCGAGTAGTTGACCACGGTCATCATCGGGATCACCGCACTGAATGCCACCAGCAGGAACACCGGTAACACCAGCCACCAGGCCTTGTTGTTTTGCACCTTGTTCATGGCTGCACCTCCAGCAGGTAATCGTCCGCATACACCATCAACCACTGCGCCGGAAAACTGATGTACGCCGTGCCTTCGGGCACCGGTTTGTCTTCGGCCAGGCGCACTTTCAACGGCACGCCGTCGAGGTTCAGGGTCATGATCTTGTAGGTGCCAAGGTCTTCGATGTGTACGACTTTTGCCTGCATCGCGTCATCAAATGGCTCGTCCCACACATGCACGAACTCCGGGCGAATCCCGACTTTCAGGGTTTTCCACTCGGACTCGGCGATGCTTTGCTGCTGGGCGTCGGAAAGCGGCAAGTGCGTCGAGGCGAAACCGACACCGCCGGGCTGCGGTTGAACGTCGATCAGATTCATCCCGGGGCTGCCGATGAAATAGCCGACAAAGGTGTGGCTCGGTCGCTCGAACAATTCCCGTGGCGTACCGAACTGCACGATCTGCCCGCCGTACATCACCGCGATCTTGTCGGCGAAGGTCGAGGCTTCGAGCTGGTCGTGGGTGACGTAGACCATGGTGATGTTGAACTGCTCGTGGATCTGCTTGAGCTTGCGCCGCAGTTTCCACTTCAGGTGCGGGTCGATCACCGTCAGCGGCTCGTCGAAGAGGATTGCCGACACGTCATCGCGCACCAGCCCACGGCCCATGGAGACTTTCTGCTTTTCATCGGCGGTGAGGTTGCGCGCCTTTTTGCTCAGCAGCGCCTGGAGGTCAAGCACCTCGGCAATTTCCTGCACCTTGCTGTGAATTTTCGCCTCACCCATGCCCTGATTTCGCAGCGGGAAGGCCAGGTTGTCGAACACCGTCATGGTGTCGTAGACCACCGGAAACTGGAAAACCTGGGCGATGTTGCGTTTCTCCGGGGTCAGGTCGTTTACCACTTTGCTGTCGAACAGCACCTGGCCCTGGGACGGGCTGAGCAGCCCGGAAATGATGTTGAGCAAGGTCGATTTGCCGCATCCCGACGGCCCGAGCAAAGCATAAGCACCGCCCTGCTCCCAGATGTGGTCCATCTCGCGAATCGCGTAGTCCTCAGGCCCGCTCGGGGTGCGTGTGTAGCTGTGGGCGAGGTTCTGCAAACGAATTTCGGCCATCAGGCAACCCTCGCGATACGGCGACCGGGCGCCTGGACCAGCCGCCCCTGCATATCGAAGACGAACAGTTTATGGGTCGGGATATAGATGCGAATCGGCGCATCGACGTCGTATTCGTGGACGCCCGGCAAGTGCAGGACCAACAGGAAATGCTCGTTGCGCACATGCAGGAAAGTTTCCGAACCGCTGATCTCGGCCACCTCAACGGTCACCGCCAGTTCCAGGTCATCGTCGTTGCTCGGCACCAGCGAGATGTGGCTCGGACGTACGCCGAAGCGGAACTCGCCCTCGCCCACCGGGCGCAGATCAACGTTCAGCGGGAAGTGCACGAAATTCGCGAAACTCACTTCGTTGCCGGCAATACGCCCCGGCATCAGGTTGATCGGCGGTTCGGAAAACAACTCCGCCGCCAGCACCGTTTGCGGCTGGTGATAGACCTCGGAGGACTTGCCGCTCTGGATCACCCGGCCTTCATGCAAAATCGTGGTGGTACCGCCGAGCGCGAGGGCTTCGTTGGGTTCGGTGGTGGCGTAGATGGCGATGGTGTGCCGCGCCTTGAACAGCTCGCGCATTTCCTGGCGCAGTTCTTCGCGCAGTTTGTAGTCGAGGTTGACCAGCGGTTCGTCGAACAGGATCAGCTCGGCATCCTTGACCAGCGCCCGGGCCATGGCCGTGCGCTGTTGCTGGCCACCGGACAGTTCCAGCGGATGACGCTGCAGGAACTTCTCGATGCGCAGCATCTTCGCGGTTTCCAGTACTTTGCTCTGGATCAGTTCGTTGGACACACCGCCCTGGCGCAATGGCGAGGCGATGTTCTCGAACACCGTCATGGTCGGGTAGTTGATGAATTGCTGATAGACCATCGACACGTTGCGCAGACGCACCGGACGCTGGGTGACGTCGACGCCGTTCATCAGGATGCGCCCGGTGTCGGGCTTGTCCAGGCCGGCCATTAAACGCATAAGGCTGGTTTTGCCGGACAGCGTGCGTCCGAGCAAAACGTTGAAAGATCCGGGTTCGAAAACTAGGCACGCATCGTCGATCCAGGTCTGGCCCTCGACGGTACGGCTGACGTGCTCCAGGGTTAATGACATGGCTCGGCCTTTTTTATTATTTGGAGTCAAGCGACCGAAGCGATAGAGCGACATTCGTGCCAGAAATCACAAACTATTGATCTGGTTTGAAAATCCGTGGAATCAGGGAAAAACCGCGTTCGTTGCTGAACAGAAATGAACAGTTGCGGCTGAACAACTGAACAGTTCGGCGGTTGACAATGAACAATAGTGAACAACACTCTACAGACCGTTTACGGTCCCTGTAGGAGCTGCCGAAGGCTGCGATCTTTTGATCTTGGCGTCCGTGAGGATTGCACAGATCAAGATCAAAAGATCGCAGCCTTCGGCAGCTCCTACGGGGGATCGTGGGCCACTGAAATACCCATAAAAACAATAAAAGCTCTGCTCAGAGATCGACTGCCATGGCCGTACCCGCCTCGCCGCTCTCCCATGACGCCATCATTCAGGACTCCTGGTCCCGCTGCCGCGCGTTCGGTCTCAGCCATCACAGCGTGCCAACCTTCGATCAGCTACCAGCCGACGGCATTGCGCACTTGCTGGAGAGCCAGCATTCCCTGGTGCAGACCACCCATCAGGAAGTCCTGCCGTATTACGAGAACATCCTCAGTAACTCCAATTGCCTGATCATGCTCGCCGACAACCAAGGCCAGGTGCTGACATCGTGGGGCACCCAGCGCTTTATCGAGCCGAGCCTGACCCGCGGTTTCAGCGCCGGCGCGAGCTGGATGGAGCGTTGCAGCGGGACTAATGCGATTGGCACTGCGTTGGCTTGCGAGCAAGCGGTGCATATCGAACACGACGAGCATTTTCTGAAGGCCAACCGCTTCATGACCGGGTCCGCCGCGCCGATTTTCGATGCCGAGCGCAAGGTGATTGCGGTGCTCGACGTGTCCAGCGACAGCTACCTGCCGCCGTCCCACACCCTGGGCATGGTCAAGATGATGAGCCAGACCGTAGAGAATCGGCTGATCCTCAACCTGTTCCACGGCCAGCATTTTCAACTGACCTTCAACACCGGGTTGAACAACCTCGACAGCCAGTGGGCCGGGTTGCTGATTTTCGATGAGACCGGGCAAGTGCTGTCGGCCAATCGCCGGGCTGACAATCTGCTGGGCATCAGCCTGTCGCGGGTTAGCGTCGAGAGTTTGTTCAAGGTGTCCTTGCTGGAGTTGCTGAACCAACCCGATGGTTTGCCGTTTGCCCTGCAAGCCTCCGGGCGCAACCGTTTCCAGTGCCTGTTGAAGCGACCGAAACAGGCCCCGATTCAGGCGCGAGTGTTTTCTGAAACCAAGGGCACCGAATCGACCGTCGTAGCGCCTGCCGCGATCAGCCTGAACACCCTGCATTTCGGCGACAGTCGCGTGGAAAAAGCCGTGCGCCAGGCTGAGCGCCTACTGGAAAAAGACATCCCGCTGCTGATCCACGGCGAAACCGGAGTCGGCAAGGAGGTCTTCGTCAAAGCCCTGCACCAGGCCAGCTCCCGCAGCAAACAGCCCTTTATCGCCGTCAACTGTGCAGCGATCCCCGCCGAACTGGTGGAGTCCGAGTTGTTTGGCTACGAGAAAGGTGCGTTCACGGGCGCCAACCAGAAAGGCAGCATCGGGCTGATTCGCAAGGCTGACAAAGGCACGCTCTTCCTCGATGAAATCGGCGACATGCCGCTGCCGACCCAGGCTCGCCTGTTGCGGGTGTTGCAGGAGCGCTGCGTGCAACCGGTAGGTAGCAGCGAGTTATTCCCAGTGGACATCCGCATTATTTCAGCGACCAACCGCTCGTTGCGCGAACAGGTGCAACTGGGGCGGTTTCGCGAGGATCTTTATTACCGGATTGGCGGTTTGACCCTGGAACTGCCGCCGCTACGGGAACGCAGCGACAAGCAGGCGCTGTTCAAGCGCTTGTGGGAACAACACCGGGAACCGTCGCAGTGGGCTGGATTGAGTCGTGAGGTGATGGAGCTGTTTGGCCGTCATCCGTGGCCGGGAAATTTAAGGCAGGTCAGCAGCGTGATGCAGGTGGCGCTGGCCATGGCCGAGGATCAACCGGTCAAGCCTGAGCATTTGCCGGATGATTTTTTTGTCGATCTGGAAATGGAACCGGTGGAGACAGCGGAGCCGCTGGCGGTGGATTTGAATGATGCAGAGGATTTGAATCGGTTGTTGCAGGCGGCCGGGGGGAATATTTCGCATTTGGCGCGGCGGTTGGGGGTTAGTCGCAATACGTTGTACAAGCGGTTGCGGCAGGCTGAGTGATGGAGTGAACCACATTGGCGGTGGTCGGCTTTAGACCTTCGCGAGCAAGCCCGCTCCCACAGGGGATGTGTGTCGTGCACAACACTCAACCACACCCAAAATCCCCTGTGGGAGCGGGCTTGCTCGCGAAGACGTCAGCCCCGCCACCGCAGAACTAAAGCCCTGCGCATAAACAAAAACCCGCACAAGGCGGGTTTTGTTTGTAACGAAGCAGCAATCAGTCAGCCAAACGCCAGGTCGTGCCGCCCTTGCCGTCTTCCAGCACCACGCCCATGGCGGTGAGCTGGTCGCGGATGCGGTCGGATTCGGCCCAGTCTTTGCCGGCACGAGCGGCCAGACGCGCAGCAATCAGCGCATCCACTTCAGCCGCATCAACCCGACCTTCAGCGCCAGCCTGCAAGAAGTCATCGGCTTCGAGCTGCAACACACCCAGCACGCTCGCCAGTTCCTTCAAGCGCGCCGCCAGACCCGCCGCCGCATCAAGATCGCTCTCGCGCAGACGGTTGATCTCACGAACCATCTCGAACAGCACCGCGCAAGCTTCCGGCGTGCCGAAGTCGTCGTTCATCACCTGGGTGAAACGCTCGACAAACGCTTCGCCACCGGCCGGCGCCACGCTCGGCAGGCCTTTCAACGCGTGGTAGAAACGCTCGAGTGCGCCCTTGGCGTCCTTGAGGTTGTCTTCCGAGTAGTTGATGGCGCTGCGGTAGTGGCTCGACACCAGCAGGTAACGCACGACTTCCGGGTGGTACTTTTCCAGCACGTCGCGAATGGTGAAGAAGTTGTTCAAAGACTTGGACATCTTCTCGCCATTGATGCGAATCATGCCGCAATGCATCCACGCGTTGGCGTAGGTCTTGCCGGTCGCCGCTTCGCTCTGGGCGATTTCGTTTTCATGGTGCGGGAACTCAAGGTCGCTGCCGCCGCCATGAATATCGAAAGTCTCGCCCAGGCAGCAAGTCGACATCACTGAGCACTCGATGTGCCAGCCCGGACGACCGTCGCCCCACGGCGAAGGCCAGCTCGGCTCGCCCGGCTTGGCGCCTTTCCACAGCACGAAGTCCAGCGGGTCCTGCTTGGACTCGTCGACTTCGATCCGCGCGCCGATGCGCAGGTCTTCGATTTTCTTGCGCGACAGCTTGCCGTAGCCCATGAACTTGGCGACGCGGTAGTACACGTCGCCATTGCCCGGGGCGTAGGCGTAACCCTTGTCGATCAGGGTCTGAATCATGGTCTGCATGCCAGCGATGTGATCGGTGGCCCGCGGTTCCATGTCCGGTTTGAGAATATTGAGGCGCGCCTCATCCTCGTGCATCGCAGTGATCATGCGCTCGGTCAGCACGTCGAACGGCTCGCCGTTCTCCTTGGCCCGATTGATGATTTTGTCTTCAATGTCGGTGATGTTGCGCACATAGGTCAGGTTATAACCGCTGAACCGCAACCAGCGGGTCACCAGGTCGAACGCGACCATGCTGCGGCCGTGGCCAATGTGGCAGTAGTCGTACACGGTCATCCCGCAGACGTACATGCGCACATTGTTGCCATCCAGAGGCTTGAAAACTTCTTTGCTCTTGGTGAGCGTGTTGTAGATCGTTAACACTTTAATTGTTTCCTTGAATCACTGGCCCCACGAATCACGCAAGGTCACGGTACGGTTGA
Organism: Pseudomonas sp. 5Vm1k; assembly: GCF_056161485.1. Taxonomy (NCBI): domain Bacteria; kingdom Pseudomonadati; phylum Pseudomonadota; class Gammaproteobacteria; order Pseudomonadales; family Pseudomonadaceae; genus Pseudomonas; species Pseudomonas sp. 5Vm1k. The sequence continues at coordinate 44,227 of NZ_JBSPCZ010000011.1, read as the reverse complement.
ATACCGGAGCGCCCGGTTTCGAGTCCTTGATATCCGCGCAGAAGTAACCTTCGCGCTCGAACTGGAAACGGTCTTCCGGCTGTGCATTGCCCAGCGAAGGCTCAGCACGACAACCAGTGAGAACTTGCAGCGAGTCAGGGTTGATGTTGTCCAGGAAACTGGCGCTGTCTTCAGCCTTTTCAGGGTTCGGCGAACGGAACAGGCGATCGTACAGGCGCACTTCACACTCGACGCTTTCTGCTGCCGGCACCCAGTGCACCACGCCTTTGACCTTGCGGCCTTCAGGGTTTTTGCCCAACGTTTCCGGGTCGTAGGAGCAACGCAGTTCGACGATATTGCCATCGGCGTCCTTGATTGCTTCGTCGGCACGGATCACGTAGCTGCCGCGCAGACGCACTTCGCCGTTCGGCTCCAGGCGCTTGTAGCCTTTTGGCGGCTCTTCCATGAAGTCATCGTGGTCGATGTAGATCTCACGGGAGAACGGCAGCTTGCGCACGCCCAGCTCTTCTTTCTGCGGATGACGTGGCAGTTCGAGGTGATCGACCTTGTCTTCCGGGTAATTGGTAATCACGACCTTCAACGGACGCAGCACGCACATGGCACGCGGAGCGTTCTGGTCCAGGTCCTGGCGGATGCTGAACTCGAGCATGCCGAAATCCACCACGCCGTCGGAACGGTTGGTACCGACCATGTCGCAGAAGTTACGGATCGACGCTGGCGTATAGCCACGGCGGCGGAAGCCCGACAGCGTGGACATGCGCGGGTCATCCCAGCCGAACACGTGCTTTTCATCGACCAGTTGCTTGAGCTTGCGCTTGCTGGTGATGGTGTAGTTCAGGTTCAGGCGGCTGAATTCGTACTGACGTGGGTGCGCCGGCACTGGCAACGCGTCCAGGAACCAGTCGTACAGCGGACGATGGCTTTCGAACTCCAGGGTGCAGATCGAATGAGTGATGCCTTCGATGGCGTCAGACTGACCGTGGGTGAAGTCGTAGTTCGGGTAGATGCACCACTTGTCACCGGTCTGGTGGTGGTGGGCATGACGGATGCGATACATGATCGGGTCGCGCAGGTTCATGTTCGGCGAGGCCATGTCGATCTTGGCCCGCAGCACGCGTGCGCCGTCCTGGAATTCGCCAGCCTTCATGCGGGCGAACCAGTCGAGGTTTTCTTCCACGGAGCGGTCACGGAACGGGCTGTTCTTGCCCGGCTCGGTCAGGGTGCCACGGTATTCCTTGGCTTGCTCCGGGCTCAGGTCATCGACGTAGGCCTTGCCGGCCTTGATCAGCTCGACGGCCCAGTCGTGCAACTGGTCGAAATACTGCGAGGCGTAGCGCACTTCACCGGACCATTCGAAGCCCAGCCATTTGATGTCGCTTTCGATCGCGTCAATGTATTCCTGGTCTTCCTTGGCCGGGTTGGTGTCGTCGAAACGCAGGTGCGTGACGCCGCCAAATTCCTGGGCCAGGCCAAAGTTCACGCAAATCGACTTGGCGTGACCGATGTGCAGGTAGCCGTTGGGCTCAGGCGGGAAACGGGTGACGATCTGCGTGTGCTTACCCGAGTCCAGGTCCGCCTGGATGATCGGGCGCAGGAAATTGACCGGCACGGCAGGGCCAGTCTTGGAATTCGAGGTAGGGTCGACAGTGGGCTTGCTCATAGGATCCTTGAACGTACAAGTGCGCGGCCGGAACGAAAGGCCTGACAAAACAAAGCCGCTATCATAGCCGATGCTGTCAAGCGCCTGACAGAGCGCGCTTGCAAACGGTCGCATTTAATCGGCTACGGATGAAAAACAGCCTCGAAATTCGCGCCCGGCACGCTAAACTGCGCACCTTGGTCGAGACAGACCAGACCGGTTGCGGGCCCAAACGCCCCGAAACCCACGAATTCATATAAAGAGTGCCGATCATGACCCAAGTCAAACTGACCACCAACCACGGCGACATCGTCCTGGAACTGAACGCTGAAAAAGCACCGGTTACCGTTGCCAACTTCATCGAGTACGTTAAAGCCGGTCACTACGAAAACACTGTTTTCCATCGCGTCATCGGTAACTTCATGATCCAGGGCGGCGGTTTCGAGCCAGGCATGAAAGAAAAGAAAGACAAGCGCCCAAGCATCCAGAACGAAGCTGACAACGGCCTGCCGAACGAGAAGTACACCGTGGCCATGGCGCGCACCATGGAGCCGCATTCGGCTTCCGCCCAGTTCTTCATCAACGTGGCTGACAACAGCTTCCTGAACCACAGCGCCAAGACCACTCAGGGCTGGGGCTACGCGGTATTCGCCAAAGTCGTTGCCGGCACCGACGTCGTGGACAAGATCAAGGGTGTTTCCACCACCATGAAATCCGGCCACCAGGACGTACCAGCAGACGACGTGATCATCGAGAAAGCCGAGATCATTGAGTGATATTGCTGATTTCAGACTTGCATCTGGAAGAGGAGCGCCCGGATATTACCCGGGCGTTTCTGGATTTGCTCGCCGGACGCGCCCGTTCGGCGAGTGCGTTGTACATTTTGGGCGACTTTTTCGAGGCATGGATTGGCGACGATGCCATGACGCCGTTCCAGCGTTCCATCTGTCAGGCCCTGCGTGAACTTAGCGACAGCGGCACGGCGATTTTTCTGATGCACGGCAATCGCGACTTCATGCTCGGCAAGGCCTTTTGCAAACAGGCCGGCTGCACGTTGTTGAAAGACCCGAGTGTCGTGCAGTTTTACGGCGAGCCGGTGCTATTGATGCACGGCGACAGCCTCTGCACCCGCGATGTCGGCTATATGAAGCTGCGTCGCTACCTGCGTAACCCGATCACCCTGTTCATCCTGCGCCACCTGCCCTTGCGCACCCGCCATAAACTGGCGCGCAAGCTGCGCAGTGAAAGCCGTGCGCAAACGCGGATGAAGGCGAACGACATTGTCGATGTCACCCCCGAGGAAGTGCCGCGGATCATGCAGCAATATGGCGTGAAGACGCTGATCCATGGGCACACCCATCGACCGGCGATTCACAAGTTGCAAATTGGCGAGCAAGCGGCCCGGCGCATTGTGTTGGGAGATTGGGATCGCCAGGGCTGGGCATTGCAGGTGGATGAGCAAGGGTTTGCCCTCGCCCCCTTCGACTTCGCCCCGCCACCGCAACTTGCGTTGCCGAACGGCTAAGAGCCACCCCTCACCCCAGCCCTCTCCCCAGAGGGAGAGGGGGAAAGGGAGCAGATCTCCATCGTTTACCAGACCTGAGTTCGACTCGGGCTTTCAGGTCGATGGAACTCAAAAGAACGCCTCGGTCAGTCCCCTCGCCCCCTTGGGGAGAGGGTTAATCTCAAGCCCTACACTCAATGCCCAGATGCCGCAGGCCCCGCCTTCGCCGCAAACGGCGGTTTCGCCAGCCACACAATCAGCATCAACCCAAAGAACCCCCAGCCCAGCAACGTGAAGTAATCCACGGTGGAGAGCATGTACGCCTGGCTGGTCAGCACATGATCAAGCTGCGCATACGCCGGGGTACTCGCACCCCCCAGGGTGTTCAAGGCATCCCGGGTCGGTTGATCGTAGGTGGTGATGCTTTCACTCAAATACGCGTGATGCTGATCCGCCCGGCGAATCCAGATCCAGGTGGTCAACGACGCCGCAAAACTACCGCCCAGTGTCCGCAGGAAAGTCGCCAGGCCCGCGCCATCGGCAATCTGGCTTGGCGGCAAGTCCGACATCAGGATGCTCAAGGTCGGCATGAAGAACAACGCCACGCCAATGCCCATGAACAGTTGCACCAAGGCGATGTGCTGGAAGTCCACTTCGTTGGTAAACCCGGCACGCATGAAGCAGCTCAAGCCAATCGCCAGGAACGCCAGCCCGGCCAACAGCCGCAGGTCGAACTTGTGCGCGTACTTGCCGACAAACGGCGACATCAGCACCGGCAGAATCCCGATTGGCGCCACTGCCAAGCCAGCCCAGGTCGCGGTGTAACCCATCTGGGTTTGCAGCCATTGCGGCAGGATCAGGTTGATACCGAAGAACCCGGCATAACCCAACACCAACACGATGGTGCCGATGCGGAAGTTGCGATAGGCAAACAGCCGCAGATTCACCACTGGGTGCTTGTCAGTCATTTCCCAGATGATGAACACCGCCAGGGCGATCACCGAAATCGCTGCGCCGATGATGATGAAGTTCGATTCGAACCAGTCCAGGTCGTTGCCTTTATCGAGGATCACCTGCAGTGCACCGACGCCAATGATCAACGTGATCAAACCGACGTAGTCCATCGGCTGGCGGCTGGTTTCCACTGGGCGCGCCTTGAGCTGCGAGCGCACCACCATCACCGCGAAAATCCCGATTGGCACGTTGATAAAGAAGATCCACGGCCAGCTATAGCTGTCGGTAATCCAGCCACCGAGAATCGGCCCGGCAATCGGCGCCACCACCGTGACCATCGCCAGCAACGCCAGGGCCATGCCGCGCCTGGCCGGGGGATACACCGCAATCAACAAGGTTTGGGTCATCGGGTACAACGGGCCGGCCACCAGGCCTTGCAGCACGCGGAAACCGATCAGTTCCGGCATCGAAGTCGAGATACCGCAAAGAAACGAGGCCAGCACAAACAGAATCGTGGCCCAGAGAAACAGCTTCACTTCACCGAAACGCCGGCTGAGCCAACCGGTCAGCGGCAGCGCGATGGCGTTGCTCACGGCAAACGAAGTGATCACCCAGGTGCCTTGCTCCGAACTCACGCCCAGGTTGCCGGAAATTGTCGGCAAGGCCACGTTGGCGATGGTGGTGTCGAGCACTTGCATGAAGGTCGCCAGCGACAGACCGATGGTGCTGAGCACCAGGCTGGGCGGAGTGAAAGACGCGTTATTGCTCATCGCTAATCCTTTGAAACATGGCTGGCGCGCCGCCTGTTACAGACGCAGCTGACCTTGTGGGAGCCTTTGTGGCGAGGGAGCTTGCTCCCGCTGGGTCGCGAAGCGGCCCCAAAAGCTTTACGACTGCTTCGCAGTCGAGCGGGAGCAAGCTCCCTCGCCACAAAGGCTTGCTCCCACAGGGTCGGTGTGATGGCGAATCAGCGTTGCACGGTCTTGCTGACCGCAGCGCTGTTGTCATGGATCAACTGAGTGATCATCGCGTCGGCCTCGGCCAACTGACGGTCATAGACGTTGGTGCTGAACGAAGCCTTTTGTGGCGGCTGTTGCGCCAGCACCGGGCCGCTCTGGTCATGCAGGTTCACATCAACCTGGGTCGACAGGCCGACCCGCAATGGATGCTTGGCCAGTTCTTCGGCATTGACGTGAATCCGCACCGGCACCCGCTGAACAATCTTGATCCAGTTACCCGTGGCGTTTTGCGCTGGCAGCAAGGCAAACGCGCTGCCGGTGCCGGCGCCGAGGCTGTCGATGGTGCCGCTGAATTTCACGTCGCTGCCGTACAGGTCGGCTTCGATGTCCACTGGTTGGCCGATGCGCATGTCACGCAGCTGGGTTTCCTTGAAGTTGGCGTCGATCCACAGTTGATCCAGTGGAATCACCGCCATCAGCGCGGTGCCCGGCTGAACCCGTTGGCCCAGTTGCACCGAGCGTTTGGCGACGTAGCCAGTGACTGGTGCGATCAAGGTGCTGCGCGAGTTGTTCAGGTAAGCCTGACGCAGTTGCGCAGCGGCGGACATCACGTCCGGGTGCGACGAAACCACGGTGTCATCCACCAGGGCGCTGGTGGTTTTCAGCTGTTGCTGCGCATTGGCCAAGGCGTTTTGCGCCGAGGTCAGGTCATCGCGAGCGTGGGACAGTTCTTCCTGGGAAATCGCGCCACCGGCGGCGAGGTTTTTCCGGCGGTTGAAGTTGTCCTGGGCTTTTTGCACGTTAGCCTGCTGGGCGTTGACCTGGGCGCGCATGCCGTCGACGTTGCTGTACAAACCGCGCACTTGACGCACGGTGCGAGCCAGGTTGGCCTGGGCACTTTGCAGCCCGACTTCGGCGTCGTTCGGGTCGAAGTTGACCAACACCTGGCCTTCGTGGACCAGGTCGCCATCATCGGCGCCGATGCTCACCACGGTGCCGGTGACCAGCGGAGTAATTTCCACCACGTTGCCGTTCACATAGGCGTCATCGGTGCTTTCGTTCCAGCGCCCGTAGAATTCGTGATAGGCCCAGACGCCGGCACCGGCGAGGATCACCAGAATCGCCAGCACCACCAGCATGACTTTGCGTTTGCGCGGGTTGCTGGTGTCTTGGGCGTTTTCAGGAGCTTGAGTAGTTTCGGTGGCCATGACAGTTACCTTGAATTAGTTGTTCAGCTTGGCTGGAGCTGGATTGGCCGAGGCGATGGTTTCGGCCTGGAAGCCGCCGCCGAGCGCCTGCATCAGTTGGATCGACAAGTCGATCTGCTCGGCATTCAGGTCCGCCAACTGACGCTGGGCCTGGAGCAATTGCTGTTCGATGCTGAGCACGTCCAGGTAATTGCCGATGCCGGAACCGTAGCGTTGGACCACGGTGTTGTAAGAATCTTGAGCAATCTCGGTGGCGTGCTGCTGAGCACCAATCTGCCGGCCGATATCGCGTAACTGGTTGATGGTGTCGCTGACATCACCCAGGGCTTTGACCAGGCTCTTGTTGTACTGCGCCACCGCCAGGTCATAGTCGGCGTCGCGGGCATCGAGGTTGGCGCGCAAGCGGCCACCGTCGAAAATCGGCACCGAGATGGTCGGCGCGATGTTGAAGAAACGACTGGCCGAACCGAGCATCGCGTCACCCAATAAGGATTCGGCACCGGCAGCGGCGGTAAGGTTCAGGTTGGGATAAAACTGGGTTTTGCTCGCGGCGACGTCCTTGCTCGCGGCTTCAACCCGCCAGCGTGCGGCGACCAGGTCCGGGCGACGACCGAGCAATTCCGCCGGCAACACCGACGGCAAGGCCACGGCGCTGGCCTGGAGGATCTTCGGCCGGGCGATTTCGTTGCCGCGATCCGGGCCTTTGCCCAGCAGCACGGCTAGGGCGATTTTCGCGCTGTTCAGGCGTTTTTCCGCATCGATCAGGCTGGCTTCGGAGCTGGCTTCCAGGCTTTCGGTTTGCTGAAACTGGTACTGACTGTCGATCCCGGAACTCAAGCGGCGCTGGCTCAGGTCGAGCATTTGTTTGGTGCGCTTGAGGTCATCATTGGCCAGGTCATAAACAATGTGCGCCTGACCCAGATCGCTGTAGGCGCGAGCGACGTCGGCGGACAGGGTCAGTTGCGCGGCCTGTTGATCGACTTCGGCAGCGCGAGCCTGGCCCAACGCAGCTTCCCAGGCGTCACGCTGACCGCCCCAAAGGTCGAAGTTGTAATTGAAACTGGCGCTGACATTACGCACGGTGGCGTAGGCATCGCCCTGCCCGCGCGGGTCCTGATCCTTGGCCAGGCGCGAACGGCTGACGCCGGCGCTGGCATCGAGGGTCGGCATCCGCGCGGCATCGGCGGCATACGCGGCGGCGCTGGCCTGGTGGGCGCGGGCTTCGGCGATTTGCATGTCCGGGCTGTCGTGCAGGGCTTCGCGGATCAGACCGTCGAGTTGTGGGTCGCCGAGGCTCTTCCACCAGTCGCTTTTCGGCCAGGCCGCCGGCGACAGGGTCACGCCCGTGAGGGATTGCCCGGCCTTGAGGCTTTTCGCATCGAGGCTTTTGCCTTCAGTGGTGAGGCCGCTGTAGCTGGCGCAACCGGCCAGGGTCATGGCCGCCAACACCAGGCTCAGGCCGGTACGCAAGGTTTTGCTGCTCATTTGTCACCTACCCGCAGCAGGGTGATCGAGTCACCGGCTGCCACCAAGATTTTCTTCAGGATCTGTTCCAGGGTGCTCAACTCGTCCGGCGTGATGGCGCCGGCCAGTTCATTCATGGCGTCGGCACCGATATCCGGCAAACGATCAGCCAGTTGCTGGCCCAGCTCGGTCAGCACCAGTTGCACCTGTCGTCGATCGGCCTCGGAGCGTTGGCGGGCAAGGAAACCTTTCTGTTCCAGACGATCGAGCATGCGCGTCATCGAACCGCTGTCCAGGGACAGGTGACGGCACAGTTCAGCCGGGGTATCGACGCCGAACTGGGCCATGATGATCAGCACTTTGAACTGCGCGGCGGTGATGCCGTGGGGTTCCATGTGCGTGTCGATGATCCGGTCCTTGAGCAGCGCGGCGCGCCCGAGCAAAAGGCCGAGATGGCAATGCTTGAATTGTTCCGGGGTGAAATGCTTCATCTGACCACCAATTAGCTGCCTAGGCAGAGAATGTATGTCGAGATGTTACTGCCTAGGCAGCGAATGTCAACGTAATAGTTAGGATGCTTTGTATTTTGTTGATGAGCGGCGGGGTTGAAAAGCAAAAAGATCGCAGCCTTCGGCAGCTCCTACAGGGGTTTTGTGTACACCCGTAGGAGCTGCCGAAGGCTGCGATCTTTTGATTGATCGTTCCCACGCTCCGCGTGGGAATGCCTCTTGGGACGCTCCGCGTTTCGCTCTTGAATCGTGACGCAGAGCGTCGCCGGCTGCATTCCCACACGGAGCGTGGGAACGATCAGATGGGCGAGTCTAGAAATCCCGCTTGTAGAAGATGTCCAGCGAACTCGCCACGCCGCTGGCGGCTTCGAGGTAAACCTTCTTGCTCAGTTTGTAGCGCAAGGCAATGGTGTTGGCCGGTTCAAACACGCCGACGCCATAACGCAAACTGAGTTTCTCGGAGATGTTGCCACTGGCCACCACGCTGGTGGTGTTGCCGCTGCCCTGGGTGTCGAGCTGGAAGTCTTGAATGCCCAAGTCCTTGGCCAAGCCGCTGGTCACCCCGGAACTGCCCATCAAGCCCAACCCCAGTGCTGCCTGGGCCAGCATGTTGTTGTCTTCGCCGTTGGTGCTCAGCGGACGCCCGAGCACCAGATAGGACAACGCCTGCTCCTGGCTCATGGCCGGTTCGGAGAAGATTTGCGTGGTTGGCTGCTCGGCGCTGCCGCTCAAGCGAATGCCAGCGATGACGTCGTCAGTCTGGCGAATCGCTTCGATGTCCAGGTACGGTTGATCGATCGGGCCGGCGAACAGCAGCCGCGCGCGACGCACCGTCAGGCGCTGGCCGTAGGCGCGGTAGCGACCGTCGTTGAGCCATAGTTCACCACGGGTGTCCATGTTGTCGCCGATGTGCACGTGACCTTGCAGATTCGCGGTCAGGCCAAACCCGGCAAAGCTCAGCTTGTCATCACCGACAACCACATCGATGTCCATTTTCATGGCAATCGGTGGCTTGCCCTGTTCGGTCTGCGCACCGACGATCACCGTGTCATCGGAGACCTTGACCGTCGACGGCGGCAATTCGCGCACGGTGATTTCACCCTTGGGCACCAGCACTTTGCCGGCGATGGCCAGTTCGTCGCCCTTCATCGAGATTTTCAGGTCCGGCGCCACTTCGAGCTTGGCGTAAGGCTCGACAGTGACCGGCAATTGCGTGCCTTTGAGCGCCAGATCGACGACCAGCGCCTGCCCCCAGGCGATGTTGCCGTTCAAGCTGCCCTGCCCGCTCTTGCCGCTTTTCCAGCCGCCATTCAATTGCACGGTTTCGCCGGCAATCACCGCTTGCAGCTGCAAGGCCTCAAGGTCCATCGGCAATTCAGCCCCGGACACCTCGCCATCGCTGAGCGTGAGGTTGCCGTTGACCTGCGGCGCCAGCAGCCCACCCGAAAGCGTGCCGCTGCCATTCAATCGGCCGGTGAGTTTCTCGACCATCGGCACAAACGGTCGCGCCACTGACAAGTCCAGACCGTTGAGGCGGAATGAGCCGACCAGAGGTTTGTTCTTCGCCAGCGGGTTGATCTGCGCCTGCACCATCAGCTCGCCGAGCTTGCCGCCGACGAAGTTGAGGTCGGTGTCGATGCGCTTGGGCGTGAGTTTGCTGGTGAGTTTCAGGGTCTGGTAGGGGAAGTCCAGCCACTGATCCTTCTCTTTCATGCGCAGGGTGCCGCCGCTGGCATCAATGCTGATCTGACCGTTCGGGCCACTGGCCGGCAGGTCCAGTTGCAGGTCGGCGTTTAGCTTGCCCTTCCAGGCGAAATCCTTGGGCAACCACTGGGCCAGGCTGTCGATCGGGAATTGCTTGAGGTGATAACGCAGCTTGGGTTCCGGCATCAGCCGTTGGTCTTCGCCGCACAGACTGGCCGGCCCGGACATCCAGCAATGGGCGCCGAAATTGATTTTGCCGTCCGCCAGCCGTTCCAGCTTCGCCGGACCTTGCAGCTTCCAGTCCTGGCCGCCAGCCTGGATATCGCCGCTGGTCAGGCGTCCGCGCCAGTTGCCCTTGTCCAGTGCGCCGTCGAGGCCAAGCGCCAGTTTCAGCTGCGGGCCTTGCAGGTCGAGGCTGAGTTTCTGGTTTTTGATATCGCCCTGACCGCTGGCGGTCAGGTTACCCAGCGAGGTGTCGCCGGCCTGAATGCCGCTGCCCTTGAGGTCGATCTTGGCCCGTTGGGCGCTGTCGAGCGTCGCGTCGAGGTTCAGGCTTTGCAGGCGATTGTCTTCAAAGGCCAGTTGCGAACCTTGCAGCCCGAGCTTGCCTTGGGGCGCCTTGAGCGTGCCGGCGACATCGACCCGACCGTTGAGTTGACCGCGCAGTTGCGGCCAGAGCTGGGCCAGGCGCGGCATTTTGATGTCGATCTGCCCGGCAAGCTTTTGTTGCAGGCTGCCCTTGCCGTTGATGCTGTTGTCGCCGAGGCGAATCTGTAGCGCATTGAGGTTCCATTGCTCACCAGCCCCATCGGCCTTGGCCTGGATCACCGCCGGTTGGCCGCGCAATTTGCCTTTCAAATCGAGGTCGGCGCTCAGGCTGAGTTTGTCATTCTTCATCTCGCCTTTGCTGCGCAACGGTCCGGCCAATGTACCCGGCAACTCCGCCATCCAGTAAGCCGGGTTGATCGCCGACAGGTCCAGCGCAGTGTCCCAGGCAATGCCATCGGCGAATTGCAGGTTCAGGTGGCCCTCGGCCTTGCCCTGCCCGGCTTCGAGCTGGAATTGTTGCAGGTAGATTTTTGTCAGGTCGCCAGCGAACGGGCTGCTCAGGCTGAACGCCCCGGCCGGGCCGTCCAGCGCGGCTTTGAAGTTGCCGAGGTATTTGCCGTCGGTGTAAGAGACTTCGCCGTTGAAGCTGCGCAACGTCACCTGTGGCTCGTCGATCAGCGGATAGAGGCGGTGCCACGGGAAGTCCAGCCAGTCGATGTTCGCCTGTGCGCTGAGGCCTTTGCTCCAGTCGAGGTTGCCGGTGAGCTTGAGGCTTTGCTTGTCGTTGGCCGTCAGGTCCAGCCCGGCAATTTGCGCGCCCTTGGCGTCGACCTTGCCTTGCAGCAACAGCGCGACCGGGCCTTGCTCGGCCGGCAACGTGGCTTTGCCGAGCAACTGGTAACCGTTTTTCAGGTCGCCTTCGCCGGTGAGTTCCAGTTGATTGAGTTGCAGGGTGTCCGGCAGATCGGCGCTGGGCTTGAAGCCGTCGGCGGTGATCCGCACTTTGGCCGGTAGATTTTCCACCAGTGGTTGCAGTTCGCCGGTCAGTTGGCCGTCCAGGTAACCGCTGCTATCGGCTTTCAGGTTCAGGGTTTTCAGCAAGTCGCCATCAACCTTCAAGGCCAGCGTCCAAGGCGCGGGCGTCGACATTGTCAGCTTGCCTTCGGCGCTCAGCGGCCAGTTGCCACCGGGTTGCAGCAGGCCGGAGAGGTTCAGGCTCAGGTCATCTCGCTGCAATTGCACCGAGTCAATCTGCAAGCCTTTGGCCGTCCAGTGCGCCGCCAGTTGCAGGCCTTTGAGCTCTTCGCTGCCATTGAACAACAGACTGCCGACCTTGACGTCGCCCAGCTCAATCGCCAGCGGCAGTTTCAAATCTGGAAGTTTGATTGGACCGCTGCTTTCCTCTTCCACGCCCGGCGGGAATTGCAGGCTGACTTGATCGGCCTGAAGTTGATCGATGCACAAAGTCATCCGCGTCAGGCACAGCGGCGACCAGGCGAAAATCACCTTGTTCAGCTCGACGCGGCTGCTGTCCTGCTGCCACAACAGATGATCGACGCTCCACTGCCCGCCCAAACGGCCCTGGAAATTCTCCACGGTCAAACCCGGCACAAACCCCAGCGCCCAACGGCTTCCCGTCGCCGTGCCCAGCACCGTGGCCACGGCCAGTACGATCAGCATCAGCAGCGTCAGAATCGCCAGCAGCGTTATTTTCAAACCACGATTCACAGCTCAGGCCCCATGGAAAAGTGCAGTCGAATGCCGCCGTCATCGTCCATCGCGTGAGCCAGGTCAAGGCGGATCGGCCCTACCGGGGAAACCCAGCGCACGCCGATACCGACACCGGTCTTGAGGTTTGGCAGTTCGAGTGTGTTGAAGGAGTTGCCTTGGTCGATGAAGGTCGCGACCCGCCATTTCTCGGCGATGGAATATTGATACTCGACGCTGCCGGCAATCATGTAGCGGCCACCGATGCGATCGCCCTCGGAGTTTTCCGGGGACAGGCTCTGGTAGTCATAACCGCGCACGCTCTGATCGCCACCAGCGAAGAAGCGCAGGGACGGCGGCACCGATTTGTAGCCGTTGGTGGCGCTGCCACCGACCTGCACCCGACCGAGGAAGCGGTGATTATTGAACACCGTGGTCAAGCCTTTGATCAGCGCAGTGCCGTAGACCAGATTGGTATCCGAACCCAGCCCTTCCTTGGCGACTTTGGTTTCGAACGTCAGGCGATAGCCGTTGTGCGGGTCGATGCGGTTATCGCTTTTCAGATACGAATAACTCACGCCGGGCATCAGCAAGGTGCTTAAACCGGAGTCATCACCGAGGGTGTATTCCTCGCGCTGCCATTTGAGCGACACCACCCGTTGCCAGCCGCTGGGCAACTTGCTGTGCCATTCAGGGCCGAGGGTCAACAGCTTACTCAGAGAATCGGTGTCGGCGATTTCTTCGTATTGATAACCGGCGGCCCAGCGCAGCTTGTCGGTGAGCGGCGGGTCCAGGGGAATGTCGTAGAACACCCCGACGTTCTGCCGTGGCGCCGACACTTCAGCTTCCCAGCCATAGCTGTCACCCTGCGGGTTGACCCAGTGCCGGGTCCAGTTGGCCTTGATTCGCGGCCCGACGTCGGTGGAGTAACCCAGGCCCAGGCCCATGGTTCTCGGTTTACGGGTGTCGAGTTTGACCGCCACCGGGATCACATCGTCCTTGGACGCGGTCGGTGCGGCGTCCACTCGGACGCCTTCGAAGTAACCGCTCGATTGCAGGGCCTGGTTGAGTTCGGCGATCAGTTCGGAGTCGTATGGCGCGCCAGCCTTGAACGGCACCATGCGTTGCAGCAGGTCTTCGTCGAACGGCGTGTCGCCTTCAAACGTGACTTTGCCCAGGGCATAGCGCGGGCCGCTGTCGTAGATCAGTTCGACGTCTGCCACACCGGCGCGCGGGTCCACCAACAGTTTCTGGCTGGTGAAGTGGCCGCTGAAGAAGCCGAAGCGAGAAGCTTGGTTCTGGATCAGGCGCTTGGCGTCTTCGTAATGCCCATGATTGAGCACCGCGCCGGGCTTGAGCAGCTCTGGGGGCGGTGCGCGAAAGGATTTGAGGGAGGCGGCTGGCCCGTCAATGCGCACGGTGACGTTGCGCAAATGGATCGGCTCGCCGGGATCGATCTTCAGCGTCAGGCGCGGTTTCTCGCCGCCCTTCACTTCGCTGTCAATCTGCGGCTGGTAATACCCCAAGGCCTGGGCGGCCTTGCGCGCCTGTTCCTCGGCGCCACGACTGAAGCGCAGCAAAGCTTCTTCGTCACGATCGCCGAGGCTGCCGATATAGCCCTCTATATTGGCTTTCAGTTCATCGTTGGACGGTTTGATCCGCACATCCAATTCACTTTGCGCCAGCGCCGTGCAGCTGGATAACAGCATGAGCACGCCACTGGTAAATCTTCCTGGAAACTTCATAGGCGCGGATGCTATCACGAGCTTGGGAGCGTGATAGAGCCTGGCGTGCGGTGAAAGTTCTACCGCTATGCCGTTGCTGTTTGTAACACCTGAGGATTGGCGTGGAAAAACACGTGCTCGCGGATCGGTCCTACGGCCACTTCGCCGATTTCCTCATAGCCTTGGCGCTTATAAAACTCAAGATAGCGAGGATTCCCGGTGTCGAGGATCACACCTTCCGAGTGTTCATCCACTGCGCACCAGTTGTGCACCGCTTGCAGCAGTTGTTCGCCGAAGTGTTTGCCCTGGAATTGCGGGTGAATCCCCAGCAATGGCAGCACATGCACCGCATCGGACGGCACGCACGCGGTGACGGCATCGTGGTATTCGAGGTAGCGGCGGGTGCAGCGGAAACCGGTGCTGAGCACCATGCGCAGGCGCCAGGCCCAGCTTTCGGTGATGCCCAAGCGGCGCTGTGGCGGCGCGATCAGGGCGATGCCGATCAAGCGGTCATTGACCAGCAGGCCGATGGCCGGCAAGTCCTGAAGGAAGTGTTGCTTGACCAGTTCGCGCACTGTTGCCCGCACCCGCTGCTCGTATCCAGGGCGCTCGGCCTCGAACAGGTAGCCGAAGGTCGGCTCGTGGCGATAAGCCTGGTACAGCAAGGAACGCGCTTCGCGGGAGTAGCCGCTGTCGAGCATGTGGATATCGGCGATGGCGGTCGAGGTTTCAGGCATAACGGTAGTTCTCCCCGGGGCACCGTTCAAATGACGGCACTCTTCTGGTTACGAGCCTATAGCGCTGGCACAGTTCCTTTCTGATCCGAATCAGTGTTGCGGCTCAGGCCGTCTTCGCGAGCAAGCCCACTCCCACACAGGTATAGACCAGACTCATCACCTGTGGGAGCGGGCTTGCTCGCGAAGAGGCCGGTCCTGGCGACAAAAGACCTACGCCAAACACGAATCCCCTCACCCCAACACTGGCCCCATTCCTACATGTCAGCTAGCATCGCCCTTTTGCCAGGACTGCCGACCATGAAGATCGTCTCCTTCAACATCAACGGGCTGCGCGCTCGCCCGCATCAGCTGGCAGCGCTGATTGAAAAGCATCAACCGGATGTCATCGGCCTGCAGGAAACCAAGGTCCACGACGACCAGTTCCCGCTGGCCGAGGTTCAGGCCCTGGGTTATCACGTGTATTTCCATGGTCAGAAAGGCCATTACGGCGTCGCCATCCTGTCGCGCCAGGAACCGCTGGCCCTGCACAAAGGCTTCGCCACCGATGAAGAAGACGCCCAGCGCCGTTTCATCTGGGGCACGTTCGCCGACGCCAATGGCGTGCCGGTGACGATCATGAACGGCTATTTCCCTCAGGGCGAAAGCCGCGACCACCCGACCAAGTTCCCGGCCAAGCAACGTTTCTACAACGATCTGCAGCACCTGCTGGAAAGTCAGTTCAGCAATGAGCAGCCGGTGGTGGTGATGGGCGATGTGAACATTTCCCCGGAAGACTGCGACATTGGTATCGGCCCGGACAACATGAAGCGTTGGCTGAAAACCGGTAAGTGCAGCTTCCTGCCGGAAGAACGCGAGTGGATGGCGCGCCTGAAGAACTGGGGCCTGGTGGACAGTTTCCGTCATCTGAACCCGGACGTGGCCGACCGTTTCAGCTGGTTCGACTACCGCAGCCGCGGCTTTGAAGACGAACCCAAGCGTGGCCTGCGGATTGACGTGATCATGGCGTCCCACGGCTTGTTGCCACGGGTGAAGGATGCGGGCGTGGATTACGATTTGCGAGGGATGGAAAAGCCGTCGGATCATGCGCCGATCTGGCTTGAATTGAGCTGATATCCCAGGTTCTACACAGATCCACTGTGGGAGCGGGCTTGCTCGCGAAGGCGGAGTGTCAGTCGACACCTCTATTGACTGACGCTCCGCCTTCGCGAGCAAGCCCGCTCCCACATTTGGAAAGCTGTCATCTTTCGGAAATCTTACTGACTTATTCTCCCGGCACTTCCTTTGGCTTATTAAGGTGCCGGCATGATGCTGCGCGTATTGTTCCTGTTAATGGTGTGTGTCTGCCTGCCGTTAACGGCCACCGCCAGCGACCTGCCTACGCCTGAAAATGGTCCGGTGCTGCGCATTCAGGGCTCCAACACCATTGGCGCGGACCTGGGCCCGGCGTTGGTCGCCGGGTTGATGCATGAGCAAGGCCTGCTCAAGGTGCACAGCGAAACACCGGACAAGGCCAACGAACAACGTATCGTCGGGCTAACCGCCCAGGGTCGGCGGGTGGTCATCGAAGTCGCGGCCCACGGTTCCAGCACCGGTTTCGCCGCACTGAAAAGCGCCACCGCCGACCTCGCCGCCTCTTCCCGCCCGATCAAGGACAGCGAACTGGCGGACCTCAAATCCCTCGGCGACCTGAAAAGCCCCGCTGCCGAGCAAGTCATCGCCATTGATGGACTGGCGATCATCCTCCACCCGCAAAATCCGCTGAATCAGCTCAATACCGAACAACTGGCGCGCATTTTCAGTGGCGAAGTGAGTACGTGGGAAGAGATCGGTGGCGTCGGTGGGACGATTCATCTGTATGCGCGGGATGATCAGTCGGGCACCTACGACACGTTCAAGGAATTGGTTCTCAGTCGGCGTGGGAAAACCCTGAATAGCGCGGCGAAACGGTTCGAGTCCAGCGAGCAGTTATCCGACGCGGTCAGCCTCGACCCACAAGGCATCGGCTTTATAGGTCTGCCCTATGTGCGCCAAGCCAAAGCCGTGGCCATTGTCGACGGGCAGTCCCAGGCGATGTTGCCGCTCAATAGCTTGATTGCCACCGAGGATTATCCGCTGTCCCGGCGGCTGTTCTTTTACCTGCCGCCCAACGGGAAAAATCCCTGGGCCGAGGCGCTGGTGACGTTCGCGCAAAGCAGCAAGGGCCAGGCGATTGTCGCGGCCAATGGCTTTATCGCCCAAACGGTGCAGGCCATGGCGGTTACGCCGAATGCGCTGATGCCCGAGGGTTATCAGGCCCTGAGCCGGCATGCCCAACGCTTGACGGTGAATTTTCGCTTCGAAGAAGGCAGCGCGAGCCTGGATAACAAGGCCCGGCAGGACCTGCATCGGGTGCTCGACTATATAAAGCAACACGACAAAGCCAATCGCGAGGTGACGCTGGTGGGATTTGGCGATGCCAAGAGCGATCCGGCGCGGGCCGATCTGCTGTCGAAGCTGCGAGCAATGGCGGTGCGGCGAGAATTGGTGAAAAACGGCGTAGTGTTTCGCGAGATTCGTGGCTTTGGCGCCGAGATGCCGGTGGCGGCGAATAGTGCGGATGAGGGGCGGATCAAGAATCGGCGGGTTGAGGTTTGGGTGTACTAAAGCGGCGTGCGAACAACTGTGGCGAGGGAGCTTGCTCCCGCTCGGCTGCACAGCAGTCGTAAAATCAGACAACCCGGTACATCTGAACCAACCGGGTTGCCCATTTTATTTTAGGGCCGCTTCGCGCCCCAGCGGGAGCAAGCTCCCTCGCCACAAAAGCCCTGCGGTCTTAATGACTGCTACGCATCATCTCTTTCGGCACATATTTGCCGATCTCGAATTTGCCGATCGCCGCGCGGTGCACTTCGTCCGGGCCGTCGGCCAGGCGCAGGGTGCGTTGCATGGCGTACATGTAGGCCAGCGGGAAATCGTTGGAGACCCCTGCCCCGCCGTGGATCTGGATCGCCCGGTCGATCACCCGCAAAGCAACATTCGGCGCGACGACTTTGATCTGGGCGATTTCGCTCTTGGCGATCTTGTTGCCTACGGTGTCCATCATGTACGCCGCTTTCAACGTCAGCAGCCGTGCCATGTCGATTTCCATCCGCGAGTCGGCAATCTTGTCGATATTGCCGCCCAGGCGTGCCAACGGTTTGCCGAACGCGGTACGGCTCACCGCCCGTTTGCACATCAGTTCCAGCGCGCGCTCGGCCATGCCGATTGAGCGCATGCAGTGGTGAATCCGGCCAGGGCCAAGGCGACCTTGGGCGATTTCGAAGCCGCGTCCTTCGCCCAACAGAACGTTTTCGTACGGCACCCGCACATTTTCAAACAGTACTTCGGCGTGGCCGTGCGGCGCATCGTCGTAACCGAACACCGGCAGCGGCCGAACGATCTTCACGCCCGGCGTATCAACAGGCACCAGGATCATCGAATGCTGGGCATGACGCGGCGCATCGGGGTTGCTCAGGCCCATGAAGATCAGGATCTTGCAGCGTGGGTCGCAAGCGCCTGACGTCCACCATTTCTTGCCATTGATCACCCACTGGTCGCCATCACGCACGGCGCGGGCCGCCATGTTGGTGGCGTCGGACGAGGCCACATCCGGCTCGGTCATGGCGAACGCCGAACGAATCTCGCCGCGCAGCAGCGGTTGGAGGTAGCGCTGCTTCTGTTCTTCGTTGGCGTAACGCACCAGCACTTCCATGTTGCCGGTGTCCGGCGCCGAGCAGTTGAACGGCTCCGGCCCCAGCAGCGAACGGCCCATGATTTCTGCCAGGGGCGCGTATTCGAGGTTGGTCAGGCCGGCGCCGAGTTCGGACTCAGGCAGAAACAAATTCCACAACCCTTCAGCCTTGGCCTTGAGTTTGAGTTCTTCCATGATCGCCGTCGGCTGCCAGCGATCGCCTTCGGCGACCTGACGCTCGAACACGGCTTCAGCGGGGTAAACGTAGGTGTCCATGAACGCGGTCACGCGCTCACGCAGTTCCTGAACCTTGGGCGAATAAGCGAAATCCATGAGCAATTACCTTCTTGGGCAGAGGTTGTTTAGGTCATGTATCGATGCTAGAACAGCGTTGATAATTTACCTAGCCTATTCTCGGCGTGTATTAACATTCATCACCGATATATGATCGGGTGATCGCAAAGGCCTCCGGCCACAACAAAAAGCCCCAAACAATAAGAGTGCCGCGCAATGAATCTGAGCAAGGTCGACCTCAACCTTTTCATCGTCTTCGACGCGATCTACACCGAAGCCAACCTGACCCGCGCCGGGCAGATTGTCGGCATTACCCAGCCAGCGGTCTCGAACGCTCTGGCCCGCCTGCGCGAGACCTTCAACGACCCATTGTTCGTGCGCACCGCCCAAGGCATGGTGCCGACACCGATGGCCCAGAACATCATCGGCCCGGTGCGCAACGCCCTCTCACTGCTGCGGGTGTCGGTGCAGGAAAGCCGCATCTTCAACCCGTTGCAGGCGGTCAAGACCTACCGCATCAGCATGACCGACCTCACCGAAGCGGTGATCCTGCCAGCACTGTTCCAGCGTCTGCGTCGCCTGGCGCCGGCGGTGATCATCGAAAGCTTCCTGTCCAAGCGCCGCGAAACCACCAAGGAACTGGCGGCCGGTCGCCTCGACTTCGCAGTGGATGCGCCGCTCAACACCGACCCGCAAGTGCGCCACGTCAAGTTGATGGAAGACCGTTACGTGTGCGCCATGCGCAAGGGCCATCCGCTGGCGGGCAAAGAAAAATTCACCCTCGATGATTACCTGTCATTGACCCACATCCACATTTCCAGCCGTCGCAGTGGTTTGGGGCATGTCGACCTGGCGCTGGGGAAAATGGGGATTCAGCGCAAGATCGCCCTGCGCTCCCAGCATTACTTGATGGCGTCCC
Source organism: Pseudomonas sp. 5Vm1k (assembly GCF_056161485.1). Lineage (NCBI taxonomy): Bacteria > Pseudomonadati > Pseudomonadota > Gammaproteobacteria > Pseudomonadales > Pseudomonadaceae > Pseudomonas > Pseudomonas sp. 5Vm1k. The sequence goes on along the minus strand of NZ_JBSPCZ010000011.1, from coordinate 24,647 downwards.
AGGTGTTACAGCAGACCGACATGGTCATGACCGTGCCGGAGCGCTTCGCCCGTCGCCATGATTTGCATGCGTTTAATCTGCCGGTGACTGATGTGCCGCCAGTGGAGACTCATCTTTACTGGCACGAAAGCACAGACCAGGACCCGGCCAACCGCTGGATGCGCGAGCAGATGATCGAGTTGTGCCAGCAGGTGACGGCGCAGGAGAAAAAGCTCGATAAGGTGTAGGACTCTGGATCGCGTTATCGTTCTTCGCGGGCAAGCCTCGCTCCTACAGGTTGTGTCGTAATGCGAAATTCCGCGAACGACACTAAACCTGTAGGAGCGAGGCTTGCCCGCGAAGAGGCCAGCAGCAACACCACAACCCCTGCCCCTTGACGTAAACGTCAACCTGACATTAGCTTAGCGCCATGACCTTCTTCGAGCGCTTCCATGAGCAGCCAGACCTACAGCATTTCCGACCTCGCCCGCGAGCTCGACATCACCACCCGGGCCATTCGCTTTTATGAAGAGCAAGGCCTGCTTAGCCCCGAGCGCCGTGGTCAGGAACGCATCTATTCGCCCCGGGACAAGGTCAGCCTGAAGCTGATCCTGCGGGGCAAGCGCATCGGCTTTTCCCTGGCCGAATGCCGCGAGCTGATCGAACTCTACGACCCCACGGGCGGCAATCAGAAACAGCTGCAAACCATGCTGACCAAGATCGCCGAACGTCGCGAGCAGCTTGAGCAACAGATGCTCGACATCGAACAGATGAAGCTGGAACTGGATACGGCGCAAGAGCGCTGCACCCAGGCGTTGGAGCAGACGATCAAGAGTCAGGAAGCCATTCAATAACCCACGACTATCCCCTGTGGGAGTGGGCTTGCTCGCGAAAGCGGTTTCACATTCAACATTGATGTTGGCTGATAGACCGCCTTCGCGAGCAAGCCCGCTCCCACAAGGGTGCTGCGAACATTCCGACAATTACAACAGGTCCATCACCATGTCCCTCCCCACCCACGTACGCCTGATCGAAGTCGGCCCCCGCGACGGTCTGCAAAACGAAGCCCAGCCCATTAGCGTCGCGGACAAGGTGCGACTGGTCGACGCCTTGAGCGCCGCCGGCCTGGGCTATATAGAAGTCGGCAGTTTCGTTTCGCCCAAGTGGGTGCCGCAAATGGCCGGCTCCGCCGAGGTCTTCGCGCAGATCCAGCGCAAGCCCGGCGTGACCTACGGTGCACTGGCGCCGAACCTGCGCGGCTTTGAAGACGCCATCGCAGCCGGGGTCAAGGAAGTCGCGGTGTTCGCCGCCGCGTCCGAAGCGTTTTCCCAGCGCAATATCAATTGCTCGATCAGCGAAAGCCTGGCGCGGTTCGTGCCGATCATGGACGCCGCCAAGCAACACGGCGTGAGCGTGCGCGGTTACGTGTCATGTGTGCTGGGCTGCCCTTACGAAGGTCACGTCGCGCCGGAGCAAGTCGCCCTGGTCGCCCGTGAGCTCTACGCCATGGGCTGCTATGAAGTCTCCCTCGGTGACACCATCGGCACCGGCACCGCAGGCGCGGCCCGCCGGATGTTCGAAGTGGTCTCGGCCGATGTGCCACGGGAAAAACTGGCCGGTCACTTCCACGACACCTACGGCCAAGCCATGGCCAACATCTACGCCAGCCTGCTGGAAGGCATTGCGGTGTTCGACAGCTCTATCGCCGGCCTCGGCGGTTGCCCGTATGCCAAAGGCGCCAGCGGTAACGTTGCCACCGAAGACGTGGTGTACCTGCTCAACGGCCTCGGCATCGAGACCGGAATCGACCTGGACGCCTTGATTCTGGCGGGCCAACAAATTTGCACCGTGCTGGGACGCCCGACCGGTTCGCGCGTGGCCAAGGCTCGCAGCGCCCAGTGAGGGCGCGGTTGTGTCCGGGTGTTACCGCTGTGTCTGGAGTGCGGGTACAAAACGAGTAACACGGAAACAAATTGTCGGGTTTGAGCTGATCGAAAAATATCGATAAAACATAACTTACTGATTTATAACGATATTTTAAAGTTGGCACGGCTCCTGCTATCTCTATTGCATAACAAGAACAAAAAAAGCGGCAAACCTAATAAAAATAAGACGTAACGACTCTGACATAACAAAAACAACACGGCAGAGACGCAGCTAACAGATTTTTTTGGAGAAGGTGTGCTTTTCAGGGTGCTTTTCGGAGTAACCCGCAACCGGGCAGAGAACAATAAAACTACCTTCAGGTAGCTCCCGAACTGGTTGGATCGCTTGGCGAAAAAGTAGATCAGCGCTCAAAAAAATACGTTTGCTCTTGATCCCGGATGGGGATCGACAAAAACAGCGGTAAAGGGCCACGGTTGCCAAAAACAACAACAGACCGCCCCTCAATAATAAAAAAAGAGCACGCGCAACGACAAATTAAAGGGGAGCTTCGGCTCCCCTTTGTGCTTTCTGGGGTTTACCCCCGCCCTGCCTGATCTACATTCCTGCTGCCCTCGGTTTGCCGTTATTCTCTGGTTTTTTCCCGGGAATACCGACGCTTATGGACATGTTCCAGGCCATGCAGATTTACACCCAAGTGGTCGACACCGGCAGTTTCAAGAATGCCGCCGACGCCCTGCAACTGCATCGTCCGGCCATTACCAAAGCCATCCAGCAACTGGAAAAAACCCTCGAAGTCCGCCTGCTCAACCGCACCACGCGCAAAATCAGCATGACCGCCGAAGGCGAGCGCTTCTATGACCAGTGCTCGAAAATCCTCGGCGACGTCGCCTCGACCCTGGCCACGTTTTCCCATGACGCCGAAAGCCCGAGAGGAAAACTGCGCCTGGACTTGCCGGTCACACTGGCCAAAGAAGTGATCATCCTGGCCCTGCCGGCCTTTCGTGAACGTTATCCAGACATTGAACTGGTGGTGGGCTGCGGTGATCAGGCCGTCGACATGATCAATGAAGGTATTGATTGTGTGGTCCGTCTGGGCGAACTGTCCGACTCCAGCAGTATTGCCAAGCGCATCGGCGCGGTCCCCATGTTGACGTGTGCGTCGCCGGCTTATCTGGCGCGCGAAGGGATGCCGACACAGCTTTCGGACCTGAACCGGCATCTGGCGGTGAATTACTTTTCCGGGCCCACGCGAAAAATCATGGACTGGCAATTCTGCATCGACGGTGAAACGGTGCTCATCCGTTTGAAAAGCGGGATTCAGGTCAATGATTCCGAGGCGTTTCTTGCCTGCGGCCTGGCGGGACTGGGTCTGGTGCACGGGTTGCAGTTGTCTTTGCAGCCGTTTCTGGACAGCGGCGAGTTGGTGCCGGTATTGCCGGAATTGAAGGCGCTGCCCAAACCGATTTCGGTGCTGTACCCCAACAAACGCTATCTGGCGCCCAAGGTCCGGGTGTTCATCGATTGGCTGAGCGAACTGCTCCAGCACAAGGGGCTGAGCTGAACCATTGTTATTTTTCTGATAACAATGAAAACCCGTAACAGCTATTTTTCTTTCCAATCCGGCCGCCTATCGTTCGCCCCATCGGTGCCCTCTGCACCAGGATCTTTCGAATGGAGGCCTTATGGACCTGAAACTCAACGGCAAGACCGCCCTGGTCACTGGCGCCAGCATGGGGCTGGGCCGCGCCATCTGCAAAACCCTCGCCGCTGAAGGCGTCCAGGTCATGGGCGTGGCCCGCAGCGGCGATCTGCTGCAAAGCCTGGTCGAAGAAGTCTGGGCCGAGGGTGGTGTCGTACCGCTGACCCTGAATCAGGACTTCGTCGCCCCCGACGCGCCTCGACGCATTGCCGCCGCCGCGCTGGAGCGCCTGCAGCATGTCGACATTCTGATCAACTGTGCCGGCGGCAGTCGTCCGATGGCCATCGATGCGCCGGAAAGTGAATGGATTGAGGGCATGCCCCTGAATTTCGACCGTCATCGGCAATTGACCCAGCAATTGCTCGCGCAGTTCATCGAGCGCAGAAGCGGCACGATCATCAACATCAGCGGCAACCTGGAGCCGGAAGTGGTGAACGCCGCCATCGTTGCCAAGGCCGGGCTGGTGGCGTGGTCCAAAGGGCTTTCCGAGCAACTGGGCCAATACGGCGTCACGGTCAATTGCGTACAGCCGGGCCTGATCGACACCGCGCAAATCCGCCGCCTCTACCCCGGCGACGCCCGACGAGAGTTCGCCGAACGCAACATCGCACTCGGCGATTTCGGTGAGCCGATTGACGTGGCCAACGCCGTGACCTTCCTCGCCTCGCCCCTCGCGCACTACATCACCGGGACCATCGTGACCGTAGACGGCGGCATGCGCGGTTACTCGTTCTGATCGGATTCAAGGAGATTTCCATTCGCCTTCGACCCATATTCCCTTGTGGGAGCGGGCTTGCTCGCGAAAGCGGTGTGTCAGTCAAAGTAATGTCAACTGACCCGACGCCTTCGCGAGCAAGCCCGCTCCCACAAGGGGGGTTGGGGTTAGGCGTTGTTTTCGCGGAGCTCCTCGATGCTGATTTCACGCATCCGGAATTTCTGGATCTTGCCGGTCACGGTCATCGGAAATTCTTCCACGAATTTGAAGTAACACGGCGTCTTGAAGTGCGCGATGCGCGACTTGCACCAGGTTTTCAGCTCTTCTTCGGTCGCGCTGTGGCCGGGGTGAAACTTGATCCAGGCGACGATCTCTTCGCCGTAGCGCGAGCAGGGAATGCCGATCACTTGCACATCCGCTACCGCCGGGTGGGTAAAGAAGAACTCTTCCAGCTCCCGTGGGTAAACATTCTCACCGCCGCGGATGATCATGTCCTTGTTGCGCCCGGCGATGCACACGTAGCCCTCGTCGTTCATGCTCGCCAGGTCGCCGGTGTGCATCCATCCGGCCTGATCAATCGCTTCGGCCGTGCCTTGCGGGTTGTTCCAGTAGCCAAGCATCACGCTGTAACCACGGGTGCAGAGCTCGCCAATCGTGCCGCGCGACACCAGGTTGCCGGCCTCGTCGATGATTTTGCTTTCCAGTTGTGGCTGGGTGCGGCCGACGGTGGTGACGCGCAATTCCAGTTCGTCTGACGGACCAGTCTGCAAAGACACCGGGCTGGTTTCCGTCATGCCGTAGGCAATTTGCACTTCGCTCATGTGCATTTCATTGATGACCCGACGCATCACCTCGATCGGACACGTCGCCCCGGCCATGATCCCGGTGCGCAGGGTCGACAAATCAAAATCAGCGCGTTGCGGTTGATCGAGCATGGCGATGAACATGGTCGGTACGCCGTAGAGCGCGGTGGCTTTTTCTTCGGCGACGGTGGTCAGGGTCAGCAGCGGATCGAATGCATCGTTGGGGTAAATCATCGTGCTGCCGTGGGTGATGCAGCCGAGGTTGCCCATGACCATGCCGAAGCAGTGATACAACGGCACCGGTATCACCAGCCGATCATCGGCGCTCAGGCCCAGGCTTTCGCCGACCATGTAACCGTTATTGAGAATGTTGTAGTGACTGAGGGTCGCGCCCTTGGGGAAACCGGTGGTGCCCGAGGTGTACTGGATGTTCACCGCTTGGTCGAAATGCAGGCTCTGTTGCCGTTCGTTTAGCTGCTCGACTGAGACGCTGGCCGCAAGATCGGCCAGTTGCGACCACGGCAGGAAACCCGAGGGCGGCTGGGCGTCGAGGCTGATCACTCCGCGCAAATCCGGCAGGCGTTCGCTGTGCAATTGACCGATGGATTGCTCCGCCAAATCCGGCACCAGCCCTTGCAGCATCCCGTGATAGTCGGAGGTCTTGAAAGCCCCGGCGCAGACCAGCCATTGGCAGCCGGATTGCTTCAGTACGTATTCGAGTTCAGAGCTGCGGTAGGCCGGGTTGATATTGACCAGGATCACGCCGATTTTCGCGCTGGCGAACTGGCTGACGCACCACTGCGCACAGTTCGGCGCCCAGATGCCGAGGCGGTCGCCGGTTTTTAAACCCAGCGCCAGCAGTGCCCGGGCGTGCAAGTCCACGGTGTCGGCCAGTTGCTGCCAGGTGTAACGCAGCTGCTGATGACGCACGACCAGCGCTTCGCCGTCCGGGTACTGCGCGACCGTGTGATCGAACTTCTCACCGATGGTCATCGCCAGCAAGGCTTTGTCCTGGGAACCGCGGGTGTAGCTGCGCTGCGGGTTTGCACTGGGTTGATCCATGACGACCCCTATTGTCTTTATTTGTGGGTTGCCGACGTTCACCTGTGGGAGCGCCTGTGGCGAGGGGGCTTGCCCCCGTTTGAGTGCGTAGCACTCACAAGATCTCTGGTGTATCGGAAATCTTGGGGCTGCTTCGCAACCCAACGGGGGCAAGCCCCCTCACCACAGCCCGCTCCCACAGGGTAGGTCCGCTTTCTATCTTGAACTGGCTCTACTCTCGCTCAAGTTGACGTTAACGTAAAGGGTGATTGACAGCCATTCGTCACAGGCTTACGTTAACGTAAAGGTGAGAACCCAATCACGGCGCTCCCTACCCTACAAAAAAGCCAAAAGGTGACCCATGAGCTATCCATCCCTGAACTTTGCCCTCGGTGAAACCATCGACATGCTGCGCGATCAGGTTCAGTCCTTCGTCGCCAAAGAGATCGCCCCGCGCGCGGCTCAGATCGACATCGACAACCTGTTCCCCGCGGACCTGTGGCGCAAATTCGGTGACATGGGCCTGCTGGGCGTCACCGTGCCGGAAGAGTACGGCGGCGCTGGTCTGGGTTACCTGGCGCACGTGGTGATCATGGAAGAAATCAGCCGTGGCTCAGCCTCGGTGGCGTTGTCCTATGGCGCACATTCCAACCTTTGCGTGAACCAGATCAACCGCAACGGCAACCACGAACAGAAAACCAAATACCTGCCCAAACTCATCAGCGGCGAGCACATCGGCGCCCTGGCCATGAGCGAACCGAACGCCGGTTCCGACGTGGTCTCAATGAAACTTCGCGCTGACAAACGCGGCGACAAGTACGTGCTCAACGGCAGCAAGACCTGGATCACCAACGGCCCCGACGCCAATACCTACGTGATCTACGCCAAGACCGACCTGGAAAAAGGCCCCCACGGCATCACCGCGTTTATCGTCGAACGCGATTCCAAAGGTTTCAGCCGCAGCAACAAGTTCGACAAGCTCGGCATGCGCGGTTCCAACACCTGCGAGCTGTTCTTCGATGACGTCGAAGTGCCGGAAGAGAACATCCTCGGCGTGCTCAACGGTGGTGTGAAAGTGCTGATGAGCGGCCTCGATTACGAGCGCGTCGTGCTGTCGGGTGGCCCGACCGGGATCATGCAGGCGTGCATGGACCTGATCGTTCCGTACATCCACGACCGCAAGCAGTTTGGCCAGAGCATCGGCGAATTCCAGCTGATCCAGGGCAAAGTCGCCGACATGTACACCCAACTCAACGCCAGCCGCGCCTACCTCTACGCGGTGGCCCAAGCTTGCGAGCGTGGCGAAACCACACGCAAGGACGCTGCGGGCGTGATCCTCTACAGCGCCGAACGCGCCACGCAAATGGCCCTCGACGCGATCCAGATTCTCGGCGGCAACGGCTATATCAACGAATTCCCGGCGGGTCGTCTGCTGCGTGACGCCAAGCTGTACGAAATCGGCGCCGGCACCAGTGAGATCCGTCGCATGCTGATCGGTCGCGAACTGTTCAACGAAACCCGCTAAACGGAGCTGTCCATGGCTATCCTGCATACCCAGCTCAACCCCCGTTCGGCGGAGTTCGCCGCCAACAGCGCGGCGATGCTCACACAGGTCGACGCCCTGCACACCCTGCTCGCCCAAGTGCAGCAAGGTGGCGGCCCGAAGGCACAAGAACGCCACACCTCGCGGGGTAAATTGTTGCCCCGTGAGCGGATCAATCGCCTGCTCGATCCGGGCTCGCCATTCCTCGAAATCAGCCAACTCGCGGCTTATGCGGTGTATGGCGAGGACGTTCCAGCGGCCGGCGTGATTGCCGGGATCGGCCGTGTCGAAGGCGTCGAATGCATGATCGTCGCCAACGACGCCACGGTTAAAGGTGGCTCGTACTACCCGCTGACCGTGAAAAAACACCTGCGCGCCCAGACCATCGCCCAGCAAAACCGTTTGCCGTGCATCTATCTGGTGGACTCCGGCGGCGCCAACCTGCCGCGTCAGGATGAAGTGTTTCCGGACCGCGAGCACTTCGGGCGGATCTTCTTCAACCAGGCCAACATGAGCGCCATGGGCATTCCGCAAATTGCCGTGGTGATGGGCTCGTGCACCGCCGGCGGCGCTTATGTGCCCGCGATGGCCGACGAAGCGATCATGGTGCGCAATCAGGCAACGATTTTCCTCGCCGGCCCGCCGCTGGTGAAAGCCGCGACGGGCGAAGTGGTCAGCGCCGAAGACCTGGGCGGGGCCGATGTGCACTGCAAGATTTCCGGGGTCGCCGACCATTACGCCGAGAGCGATGAACACGCCCTCGCCCTCGCTCGACGCAGCGTTGCCAACCTCAACTGGCGCAAGCTCGGCGAGCTGCAACAACGCACACCGATTGCACCGCTGTACAGCAGCGACGAGTTGTACGGCGTGGTTTCGGCCGACGCCAAGCAGCCGTTCGATGTGCGCGAAGTGATCTCGCGGCTGGTCGATGGGTCAGTGTTCGACGAATTCAAAGCGCTGTTCGGGACCACCCTGGTGTGCGGCTTTGCCCACTTGCACGGTTACCCGATCGCGATCCTCGCCAACAACGGCATCCTGTTCGCCGAGGCCGCGCAGAAAGGCGCGCACTTTATCGAACTGGCCTGCCAGCGCGGCATTCCGTTGCTGTTCCTGCAGAACATCACCGGCTTCATGGTCGGCCAGAAATACGAGGCCGGCGGCATCGCCAAGCACGGCGCCAAACTGGTGACCGCCGTGGCGTGTGCCAAGGTGCCGAAATTCACCGTGATCATCGGTGGCAGCTTCGGCGCCGGCAACTACGGCATGTGCGGGCGGGCTTACGATCCGCGCTTCCTGTGGATGTGGCCGAATGCGCGCATTGGCGTGATGGGCGCCGAGCAAGCCGCTGGCGTGCTGGTGCAGGTCAAGCGCGAGCAGGCCGAACGCAGTGGCCAGTCTTTCAGCGCGGAACAGGAAGCCGAGATCAAGCAGCCGATTCTCGATCAGTACGAGGAGCAGGGTCACCCCTACTACTCCAGCGCACGGCTATGGGACGACGGTGTCATCGACCCGGCGCAGACCCGCGATGTACTGGCCCTGGCCTTGTCCGCGTCGCTGAACGCGCCAATCGAACCGAGCCGCTTCGGCGTGTTCCGGATGTGATGTTCTGTGGGAGCGGGCTTGTGTGGCGAGGGAGCTTGCTCCCGTTCGATTGCGCAGCAATCGCCATCCCCAGCAATCCCCCCACAAGAGTTGTGGAGACGAACCAATATGAGCGACTTCAACACCCTCGAACTGCTGACCGACCCGCGAGGTTTCGCGACCCTGTGGCTCAGCCGTGAAGAAAAGAACAACGCGTTCAACGCCGAGATGATCCGCGAACTGATCCTCGCCCTGGACAAAGTCTCGGGCGATGCCAGCCTGCGGTTCCTGCTGGTGCGCGGACGCGGCAAGCATTTCAGCGCTGGCGCCGACCTGGCCTGGATGCAGCAATCGGCCGAGCTCGATTACCACACCAACCTCGACGACGCCCGGGAACTGGCGGAGTTGATGTACAACCTCGCCAAGCTGAAAATTCCGACCTTGGCCGTGGTGCAAGGCGCGGCGTATGGCGGTGCGCTGGGCCTGATCAGTTGCTGCGACATGGCCATCGGCGCCGATGACGCGCAGTTCTGTTTGTCGGAAGTGCGCATCGGTTTGGCGCCTGCGGTGATCAGCCCGTTCGTGGTGCAAGCCATCGGCGAACGCGCAGCGCGGCGTTATGCCCTGACCGCCGAACGTTTCGGCGGGCAACGGGCGCGGGAAATCGGCTTGTTGTCGGAGAGTTATCCGGTCGCGGAACTGGAACAGAAAGTCGAGCAGTGGATCGACAATCTGTTGCTCAACAGCCCGGCGGCCATGCGCGTCAGCAAGGACTTGCTGCGTGAAGTCGGCCACGGCGGACTGACCCCGGCCCTGCGCCGCTACACCGAAAACGCCATCGCGCGCATTCGCGTCAGCCCTGAAGGTCAGGAAGGCCTGCGCGCCTTTCTGCAAAAACGTCCGCCGAACTGGCAAGCCGCAACCACCCCCAAGGAGCCGCGTTGATGAGCGCACCTGTTCTCACCACCCTGCTGGTGGCCAACCGTGGCGAGATTGCCTGCCGCGTGATGCGCACCGCCAAGGCCCTGGGCCTGACCACCGTTGCCGTGCACAGTGCCACCGACCGTGACGCCCGGCACAGCCGCGAAGCGGATATCTGCGTGGACCTGGGCGGCAGCAAGGCTGCCGACAGCTACCTGCAAATCGACAAACTGATCGCTGCGGCCAAAGCCAGCGGCGCTCAGGCGATTCATCCGGGTTATGGCTTTTTGTCCGAGAACGCCGGGTTCGCCCGCGCGATCGAAGCCGCCGGTTTGATCTTCCTCGGCCCGCCCGCCTCGGCCATCGATGCGATGGGCAGCAAATCTGCCGCCAAAGCCTTGATGGAAACCGCCGGCGTGCCGTTGGTGCCGGGCTATCACGGCGAAGCTCAGGACCTCGACACCTTCCGCGACGCCTGTGAACGCATCGGTTATCCGGTGCTGCTCAAGGCCACGGCCGGCGGCGGCGGTAAAGGCATGAAAGTGGTCGAGGACGTCAGCCAACTGGCCGAAGCTCTGGCCTCGGCCCAACGGGAAGCGCAGTCGTCGTTCGGCGATTCGCGGATGCTGGTGGAGAAGTACCTGCTCAAGCCGCGTCACGTGGAAATCCAGGTGTTTGCCGATCAACACGGTAACTGCCTATACCTAAATGAACGGGATTGCTCGATCCAGCGCCGCCATCAGAAAGTCGTCGAAGAAGCACCGGCCCCAGGCTTGAGCGCGCAACAGCGCCGGGCCATGGGTGAAGCGGCTGTGCGTTCGGCCCAAGCCATCGGTTACGTCGGCGCGGGTACGGTGGAGTTTCTGCTGGATTCGCGCGGCGAGTTCTTCTTTATGGAGATGAACACGCGCCTGCAAGTCGAACACCCGGTCACCGAAGCCATCACCGGCCTGGACCTGGTGGCCTGGCAGATTCGCGTGGCGCGGGGTGAAGCGTTGCCGATGACCCAGGCTGAAGTGCCGCTGATTGGGCACGCGATTGAGGTGCGCTTGTATGCCGAAGATCCGGGCAATGATTTCCTGCCGGCCACCGGGCGCCTGGCGTTGTATCGCGAATCGGTCGCAGGTCCGGGACGTCGCGTGGACAGTGGCGTCGAGGAAGGTGATGAGATCTCACCGTTCTACGACCCGATGCTCGGCAAGCTGATTGCCTGGGGCGAGGACCGTGAACAGGCGCGCCTGCGGTTGTTGAGCATGCTCGATGAGTTCGCTATTGGCGGGCTCAAGACCAACATCAACTTCCTGCGCCGGATCGTTGGCCATCCTGCATTCGCTGCGGCGGAGCTGGATACCGGGTTCATTCCCCGTTATCAGGAACAACTGCTGCCAGCGCCCGCCGACCTCAGCGATGAGTTCTGGCAAGCGGCGGCCCAAGGGTTTGCACAGAGTCAGCCGCCGGTGTCGCGTGCCGATGACACCAGTTCGCCTTGGGCGATCAACAGTGGTTTCCGTGCCGGGCTGCCGAAAGAAATCACCCTGCATTTGAGCTGCGAAGGCCAGGATCGCGCATTGACCCTGGGCGATGTGAGCACCGCGCAACTCAAGGGCGAACAGCTGCTGACCGAGCACGACGGCGTGCGCCGCCAGCATCGGGCGATCCGTTGTGGCGACTCTCTGTACTTGCAATGGGAAGGTGAACTGCGCCGGGTCGAAACCTACGACCCGATCGCTGCGGTCGAATCCAGTCACAGCCATCAGGGCGGCCTGACCGCGCCGATGAATGGCAGCATTGTTCGCGTGTTGGTGGAGGCCGGGCAAACGGTCGAAGCAGGGGCGCAACTGGTGGTGCTGGAAGCGATGAAAATGGAGCACAGCATTCGTGCGCCCCATGCCGGGGTGATCAAGGCGCTGTACTGCCAGGAAGGCGAGATGGTCAGCGAAGGCAGTGCGTTGGTGGAGTTGGAAGAAGCGTGAAATGAAGATCGGTCCTACGCGTCGCGAGGACCGATCTGATTAGAATTTGGCGGTTGCCTGAACCACCACGCCGATAATTCGGCACTCCTCGGTGAAAAGGGCTTTCGGATACGTCGGATTGAGCGGGACCAGGTAACGCTGCCCGCCCTCTTCGATCAGCCTGCGAAAGGTCGCCTCCGAACTGTCCGGCCACTGGGCAATCACCAGTTTTCCGGGTTCCGGCACAATGGCCGGGTCCACCAGGATCATCATGCCGTCGGCAATGCTGATGCCGGTTGGCGCGGTCATCGCGTCGCCCACCACACTCAGCCAGAAAGCCGGACCCTGGGCGTGGTAGTCGGTCAGCTCGAAGCGTTCCTCCTTGCGGTACACCGTCAGCTCACCATCGCGCAGCTGCGCCGGCTCCTTCCAGGAGCTGACCGGGTAGCGGAAGTACGGGTTGTACTTGAATGCCAGGGGCATCTCTTCCTCTTCCAGGGCGAGCGGTTCGCGGATCACCAGCGCCACTTCGAGAAAGTCCATGCCCAACGCCTTCAACACACGGTTCATGTTGACGACGCCAGGATCGCGGCGTTTGTTCAGCCAGTGGCCGACGCCGCCCTGGGACATCCCGAGGCGCTCTGCGAGTTCTTCTTGAGTGATTTTGAGTTCACTCATTTTGGCCTTGACCAATTCAATCCATTTATCCATGTGCGGCACGATACGTGGGCGCCTCCGGCCATCAAAACACAAATTGTAGTATTAAAACTCTGGTCACAAATACAGTAAGTACTAGGATGGGTTCACGGATCTGAATCTATCACGGAGTTTGTAATTACCATGACCATCCCTAGCCACGACTCGCCAGACACGCAGTTCGACACCACCTTCACCTCGCCAAAAGGCAGTGCCGCCGCACAGCGGGCGCTGGATTATTACTTGAAACCAGCTGTTTCAGAGGTGGAAGTCCAGGCGCGCTTTTTCGATGTCAACCGCAACATCAGCAGTGAAGAAGCGTTGGTGCATGCGTCCGATCTGCTGCGCTGCGCCGCCGCCACCGCACAGGAGTCAGCCGACAACCAGCAAGGTTCACAGCGGGCGCTGGCGTTTTCGGTAGTGCACATGATTGATATGGCGCAAGCGATGGTCGACCGATCCCTGGATGGCGATCAGAACGACTGAAACAGATGTGTTTTGGAGGAGGACAGGAAAGAATTTTCCAATCGTGCAGATAAAATCATTTGACTTGCAAACGAGAATGATTATTATTGCATGCAGCTGGTCGCGAGATCAGTCGATGGACCAGAGGACCTTAGGTCGGTCTCCTGGACTATCTCCTCATCAGGCTAATCACGGTTTTTGACCCGGCTTTTTGCCGGGTCTTTTTTTTGCCAGTTATTCTGGCTTTGGCTTCAGGCTAATGAAGACTGTAGGTGCTGCTAATTCGATGGCCGGCATGATATCAAAAGAATATCCGTTGGCAAGAGAGCCCCGGCAGCATTGGGCCAAACTAATGAAAAATAGCACTTGAGAATCAATCACACAGTCTCTAAGCTGCTTCGGCGTCAAGGAGGACGCCCCCCGCTTCACCCCGCATTTTTCCCCGATTCATCCCTGCCTTGCGTGTAAAGTAGCAGCCATAAAATCATAATCAGGAATCGACTATGACCGTGGCTAAATCCTCTTTCGATATCAGCGCCAACTTCGACAGCGGCAACATTGAAGTGCTGGACATCAGCAATCCGTTGCAAGCTCTTTTGGCGATCAAGCCAGACACCCGCAGCCAGCATTTCCAGTGGTTTCACTTCAAGGCAAGCGGCCTGCATGTCGGTCAAGAGCATTGGTTTCGCCTGAACAACGCCAGTAAATCCTCGTACAACAAAGCCTGGGACGGTTATCAGGCCGTGGCGTCCTACGACCACGTCAACTGGTTCCGCGTACCGACCATTTTCGAAGGCGACTGCCTGCGCTTCAGCCTCGAAGCCACGGCCACCCACGCCTGGTTTGCCTACTTCGAACCCTACAGCCGCGGTCGCCATGACTGGCTGATCGAACAGGCGCTGACCAAGGCCGGCACGCAATTGCTGGCCACCGGCAAAAGCGCCGAAGGCCGGGATATCCAGTTGCTGCGCAAAGGCAGCGGCGCCGAAGGTCAGCGCAAGGTCTGGATGATCGCGCAACAGCACCCGGGCGAGCACATGGCCGAGTGGTTCATGGAAGGCGTGATCGAACGTCTGGAAAAACATGACGATCCCCTACTGAAAAAACTCCTGACCAGTGCCGACCTGTACCTGATCCCCAACATGAACCCGGACGGCGCTTTCCACGGCCATCTGCGCACCAATGCCATGGGTCAGGACCTGAACCGCGCTTGGCAGAGCGCCAGCCAGGAAGTCAGCCCGGAAGTGCTGTTTGCTCAGCAGCAGATGGAAAAGTACGGCGTCGATCTGTTCCTCGATATCCACGGCGATGAAGAAATCCCCTACGTGTTTACCGCCGGTTGCGAAGGCAACCCGGGGTATACGCCGCGGATCGAGAAGCTCGAAACCCACTTCCGCGATCACCTGAAGCACCTGACCAAAGACTTCCAGACCAAACACGGCTACACCCGTGACTTGCCTGGTAAAGCCAACATGACCCTGGCTTGCAACAGCGTAGGTCAGAAGTTCGACTGCCTGTCGCTGACCCTGGAGATGCCGTTCAAAGACAACAACGACGCGCCGAATGCGTTGACGGGTTGGTCGGGCAAACGCTCCAAGCAGTTGGGTAAAGATGTGCTGACAACTGTTGCGGAGATGGTTGATACGTTGCGTTGATTGCTCCTTAAGATCAAAAGATCGCAGCCTTCGGCATCTCCTACGAAGGCGCGATCTGTTGATCGTTTATTCGGCGGCCAAACGCACACAATCCTCCGGCCCCAACAATCGTCCATCCTCGGCGCGCAATTCCAACGGTCGCACCGGCCGCCCCTGTTCACGATCAACCACCCGTGAATGCGCCTCCCCGGCCTCAAAGAAAAACGCCTCGCCCCACTGCCGCAAGCCGATGATCAACGGGAACAGGCCTTTGCCCTTCTCCGTCAGCACGTACTCCTGATACGCACTGCCATCCGATGCCGGCACCAGATCAAAAATCCCGTGGGCCACCAACGTGCGCAGTCGCGCCGAGAGGATGTTCTTGGCCATGCCCAAATTGCGCTGAAACTCGCCGAACCGGCGGATGCCATCGAAGGCATCGCGCACGATCAGCAACGACCACCAATCGCCAATGGCATCCAGTGACCGGGCGACCGGGCATTCGGCGCCTTCCATGCTTGTTCGTTTGACCATGATCGCGCTCGCAGACAACAAATGTGGTTGCAATATAAAACCAGCCTCCTTACCGTACAACTGGTTTTATTTTGAAACCACACCAGGAGTCTGGCATGAAGCCCAACCCTTCTTTGAACAGCAGCGTGGTGCTGCTGTTCGCTGTAGCCTGCGGACTGGCCGTCGGCAACGTGTATTACGCCCAACCGTTGCTCGATGCCATGGCCGACGCGTTTGCCATGAACCCGGCGACCATCGGCATCGTCGTCACCCTGACTCAGGTCGGTTACGGCATGGGCCTGTTGTTGCTGGTGCCGCTGGGGGATTTGCTCAATCGGCGGCGCCTGATCGTCACGCAAACGCTGTTGTCGGCAGTGGCGTTGCTGATGATCGCGTTCGCGCAAAACAGCACCTGGCTACTGATCGGCATGGCGTTGACCGGGTTGCTGGCGGTGGTGACGCAGGTGTTGGTGGCGTACGCGGCCACCTTGGCGATTCCTGCCCAACGTGGCCGCGTGGTGGGCGTGGTCACCAGCGGCATTGTCGTCGGCATTTTGCTCGCGCGCACCGTGGCCGGCGGCATGGCGGATTTGGCCGGTTGGCGTTCGATTTATCTGTTGTCGGCAGGCTTGACCCTGTTGATGGCGTTGCTGTTGTTTCGCGTGCTGCCCAAGCAAGAAGCTCCGCAAGCGGCCCACACTTACGCCGCACTAATCGGCTCGGTATTCAGTCTGTTCAAAGAAGAACCGGTGCTACGTCAACGGGCCATCCTCGCCCTGCTGACCTTCGCCAGCGCCATGGTGTTGTGGACGCCCATGGTCTTGCCCCTGAGCGCCCCGCCGCTGTCGTTGTCCCACACGCAAATCGGATTATTCGGACTGGCCGGCGCGGCTGGTGCTCTCGCGGCTGCTCGCGCGGGACACTTGTCTGATCGAGGTTTGGGTCAATGGACCAGCGGCCTGTCGCTGTTGCTGATGCTGGCTTCGTGGCTGCCTATCGCCTTCACCCAATCTTCGTTGTGGGCGTTGTTGCTTGGGGTGATCACTCTGGATTTGGGCCTGCAAGCCGTGCACGTCACTAGCCAGAGCATGATCTACAGCGTGCGGCCGGAAGCGCAAAGCCGATTGACCGCTGGGTACATGCTGTTTTATTCGATTGGTAGCGCACTCGGGTCGATTGGCTCGACGGCGATGTATGCGTGGGGTGGGTGGATGGGCGTGTGCCTGCTCGGTGCAGGGATCAACGCCGTGGCGCTGATCTATTGGTGGCGAACACTGCCCGCCAAAACAACGCAATCCTGTGGGAGCGGGCTTGCTCGCGAAGGCGGAGTGTCAGTCGACATTTCTATCGACTGACATGGCCTCTTCGCGAGCAAGCCCGCTCCCACAATGGTTCAGTGAGCTCAGGTCAACCGCGATCCTTACCCCGCAACATGCTATCCAGCACATCATCACGCCGCACCCAGCCATGAAACAGCGCCGCCGCCAGATGCAGCAGCACCGTCAGGAACAACAGATACGCCAGATACCCGTGAGCCTTGCGCAGTACCGCAAACACCTGCGCATTCGCCGGCACAATCGACGGCAACTGCAACGAACTGCTGAGCATCACCGGGTCGCCCGCCGCCGAAATCATCGCCCAGCCCAGCAGCGGCAAAATCAGCATCAGCGCATACAACAAGACATGGGACGCTTTGGCCGCCAGCACCTGCCAGCCCGGCAGGTCCACCGGCAACGGTGGTTGTTGCGTGGAGAAACGCACCGCCAGGCGTACGATCACCAACAGCAAAATCGCGATGCCCAAGGGTTTGTGCAGGTGGATCAGCCACTCATGGCGCTCGGACACCGAGGCCACCATGCCCGCGCCGATAAACAGCATCGCGATGACCATCAGTGCCATCAGCCAGTGCAGCAGTCGCGCCAGCGGGACGAAATGCTTGGGTTGGGCGCTCATTGTTGAGCCTCCTGTTTGGCGGCGGGCAACTGATTGACTTCGCTGGTGCGGCGCAAGTAGGAACTGGCGTAACCGGCGGAACGTGCGGCGAGCAACGGGTCGTCGGAACCTTCGATCCCGGCGGGCAATACCAGCGGATCGTAGTTGATGTCGCGGCATTCGCCGTTCAGTTGCGGCTGGGTCGCTTCCAGGACCAGAGTCCCGGCATTCAGGACTTTACGGCCATCGGGCCAGGCCTTGCTGGCGTCGTTCACCGGATCACCGGGGTTGGCCAGGGTGATGTTCAACTGCCAACGCAACGGCCCTGCGGAAATCCGTTGCACCAGATCTTTTTCGAGGAAATCGCTGCCTTCAGGCGCAGTGGCACCCGCCGCGTCCTTGACCACCGGGACCATGCTCCAACGCACTGCCTGCTTCTGCCCGGATGCATTCACCAGGTAAAACGCGTTGACGCTGTTGTAGGTTTCCGTCACGTAACTGGCCGACGGCTTGGCGGTTTTGATCCAGGCCAGGAATGGCCCGGCTTCCGGATGCGAACCGAAGAACGCAGGGACCAACGCAGGGTTCGGTTTACCGGTGGCCGGGTCCGGCGACTGCGCCTGTTGCAGTTGATAGAACGCCTCGGGCGTGCCCACCGGGAATACCGGCATGCTGTTCATACCGGTGCGCCACTGCTGACCATTGGCCTGGGTGAAGCGCAGCGCCAGGCTACGGATCGGCACCGCAGTGTCCGGCGCGTAAGGATTGCCGGCTGGCAGTGCGAAACGTCCGACTACCGGAGTCTGTGGCTCGTTGAACACCTGTGCGGTGGAATAGCTGCGGGCCTCGCCGCTGCTCTCGAAGTGCCCGATCACGCACACGCCTTTGGAGTGGTTACGCCGAAACCCCGGGTGCACGCCGTTGTTGGTTTCCAGCACATTGATCAGTTTTTTCGGCGTCAGGCGCTGTGGGTCGAAGGTGCCGTTGACGTAGGCAAAAGCCCCGGCCACTGCTGCGACGATCACGGCAATGCCGGCCAGGCGCAACGTCAGGCTCGCGGCACTCAAGGGTGGCCGGGTGGGCGGTGATGAGCGATCTACCATGAAAGACTCCAGGGCCATCGGCCACAAGTGAGAAGAACCAAGCAGACGCACCCCGCGCAGCTTTATTCCATCACGCCATATTTATTTTTACGGGTGTGGAATAACCTCGAGTGCCGGGCGTCTTCCTAGTCCAGCGTAGTGACTAGTCAGAAACTCATGAACGATATCGACGAACAACTGAGAGAAATCATTCCCAGATTGCGCCGGTTTGCCGTCTCGTTGACGCGCAACCCCAGCAGCGCCGACGATCTGGTCCAGGCCAGCCTGGAGCGGGCGCTCTCGAGTTGGAGCGATAAACGTCCCGACGGCGATTTGCGCGCCTGGCTGTTTTCGATTCTGTATCGCCAGTTCCTCGACGCTCACCGGCGCTCCCGGCGCTATGCGCGGATGCTCGAATTCTTTACCGGCCGTGACGATGCGCACCCCTCGGCCGAGCGCAGCGTGATTGCCCAAACCACCCTGCAAGCCTTCGATCAGCTCAACACCGAACAGCGCGCCCTGCTGCTATGGGTGTCGGTGGAAGGCCTGACCTATAAAGAGGTCGCCGAGATTCTCGGCGTCCCGACTGGCACCGTGATGTCCCGCCTGTCCCGCGCCCGCCAGGCCTTGCGCGAACTCAGCGACGGCGAAATCAGCCGCCCTTCTCTGCGGAGACTCAAATGATCAGCATGCCCCCAAGCGAGCGTGACCTGCACGCCTACGTCGATCACCAACTCAGCGACGCCGACCGACGTCTGGTGGAGACTTTTCTTGCGACTAACACCGACATTTCCGAGCAGGTACGCGCCTGGCAGCACGACGCCCAGCAACTGCGCGCGGCCCTCGGCGGTGCGTTACAGCAACCGGTCAACCCGGAGCTTGATCCGGCGCTGATTCGCCAGCGCCTCAAGCGCCAGTCCCGACGTCATCTGGCCAGCGCGGCGGTGTTGCTGATTGCAGTCGGCATTGGCGGGATCAGTGGCTGGCAGGCGCGGGAGATGACCCTTCTCAGCACCCAGGCGCCGATGGCCGATGCGATGCAGGCCTACCGGTTGTTTGCCCAGCAAGGCATGTTGCCGGCGGATTACAAGGTCAGCGATGACGGCGATATTCAGGGCTGGCTCGACCGTTACTTCACCCAGGCCCATCGCTTGCCGGATCTGGCGAGTGCCGGGTTCAAACCGGTCAGCGGACGCTTGCTCAGCACCGAGCAAGGGCCGGCGGCGATGGTGGTCTACGAAGACCAAGGCGGGCACAAGATAAGTTTCTACGTGCGGCCGCCGGGGCCGAAGAACTACTTATTGCCACGGGGCAGTCGCAGTGATGGGGAATTGCAGGCCGAGTACTGGTCGGGTGCCGGGTACAACTACGCGATTGTCAGCCCGAGCGATACGGCGGCGGCGCGGATGCTCAAGCAAACCGTACAGTTCTAACCACAACAAAAATCCCCCTGTGGGAGCGGGCTTGCTCGCGAATGCGGTGTGTCAGTCGGCAACTATGTGTCTGACACACCGCATTCGCGAACAAGCCCGCTCCCACAGGGGATCTATGTACTCAGTTCTGACCGAAGACTTGCGAAGGCCGCCGCAGCAAAGGATCAAACGGATTAATCCGCGGCCCGATCAACGCCGCTTCCCGCTTGAGCATTTCCACCACCGTCGGCAATCGATCCGGCCCTAGCCGATCACTCACGGTGGCCACGCTCAACGCCGCCACCGCGCGACCGTCGCGGTCCAGAATCGGCACCGCCACCCCGGCCATGCCTTGCAACACGCCGGTATTGCGCCCGGCATACCCGAGCGCCCGCACGTTCTCGACTTCCGAACGCAGGAACACCTCGTCATACAAATGGAAATCCTTGAGCCGCGGCAGGTTGTAGTGAATCACCGTGTCCCGCTCCTCTTCCGGCAGAAACGCCAGAATCGCCAAACTGCCCTGCCCAACACCCAACGCCACACGCCCGCCGATGTCGCCGGTAAAAGTACGGATCGGAAACGGCCCTTCACTGCGATCCAGACAGATCGCATCAAACCCGCTGCGCGCCAGCAAAAACAATGAATCCCCCAACGATGCCGACAACCGCAGCAACGCCGGGCGCGCCAGTTCCCGCAGGTTGCCGGTATTGCCAGCACGCGCCGCCAGGGCGAAGAAATCCAGGCTCAGACGATAGCGTTTGCTGCGCGCGTCCTGTTCGACCATGCCCTCGTCCATCAGGCTGCGCAGCAAACGATGCGTCGTCGGTTGCGACAAACCGATGCGCTGGGCCAGTTGCGTCACGCGCTCGCCGCCCTCGACCGTATCACCGAGGCTGCGCAGCACCGCAAACAGCCGGGAGACGGCGCCGACACCGACTTCATTTTTGTTTTCATTCCGCTCAATGGAATCAGGCATGGGTTTTCTCGACTAAAAAATTTACTCACTGAATGAAACTGAAAATAGTCATCGCTTCAGTGAAATAGGCCATTGAGCCCATCCTATTCTTCGTCCTACTCTGCGTCCATACAGGGGCGATTCGAACAACAGCGGCAGCCGACCCACGTCGAGCGCCAACGCACCCCGCATCATCCTTTCGTATCTGCCCATACAAAAAAGCGCGCCTTCAGGCCGCGCATAACAATCTCAGGTGGAGCGCAGCTATGGCATTCGTGCAACTTGAAAACCTCGGTAAACGCTACGGCGAAATCGACGCCGTCGTCGCCACCAACCTCTCGGTGGAGAAAGGCGAGTTCGTCTCCCTGCTCGGCCCTTCCGGTTGCGGCAAAACCACCACGCTGCAAATGATTGCCGGCTTCGTTGAAGTCAGCAGCGGACGCATCGTGCTCGACGGTCGCGACATCACCCACGCCAAACCCGCCAGTCGTGGCCTGGGCGTGGTGTTCCAGAGCTATGCGTTGTTCCCGCACATGAGCGTGCAAGACAACGTCGCCTTCGGCTTGCGGATGCGCAAAGTACCCAACGCCGAGTTGCAGCAGCGGGTAGATCGAGTGCTGAAACTGGTGCGCCTCGACCAGCACGCCGAGCGTTATCCTCGGGAATTGTCCGGTGGCCAGCGTCAGCGCGTGGCATTGGCCCGCGCGCTGGTGATCGAGCCGCCGGTGCTGCTGCTCGACGAGCCGCTGTCCAACCTCGACGCCAACCTGCGCGAAGAGATGCAGTTCGAGATCCGCCGCATTCAGCGCGAAGTCGGGATCACCACGCTGATGGTCACCCACGACCAGTCCGAAGCGCTGTCCATCAGCGATCGCGTGGTGGTGATGCAGGCCGGGCGCATCACCCAGATCGACGCGCCGTACACCCTTTACGAACACCCGCGTACCGAGTTCATTTCCGGGTTCGTCGGCAAAGCCAACCTGTTGCCCGGCGAGCGTGACAGTGCCGGCGTGGTCCAGGTGCGCAGCGGCGGCGACCTGACCCTGAGCCTGCGCCCGGAAAAAATCGATCTGCGGGACGCCGGCCAGGGTCGCTTGCCAGGCAACATCGTCAGCCGATTTTTCCTCGGCAGCCAATGGCTGTACGGGGTTTCGACGACCCTCGGCGAACTCAGCGTGGTACGCCGCAACGACGGCTCGGCACCGCTGGCCGAAGGCACGGCGGTGGGCCTGGACTGGGACGCGGCGCTGCTGCGGGTGCTGACCGTGGACGAGGTGTCGGCATGAGTCTGCTCGCCTCGATCCGCCGAGGACGCCAAGGCTATTTATTGTCTGCACCGGCGCTGGCGTTGTATGTGTGCCTGCTGGTCATTCCGTTGCTGCTGACGCTGGTGCTGTCGTTCAACGTGTTCGACTACAGCTCGGGGATCAACGGTGACGCCTACACCCTCGATCACTACAGCAGCCTGCTCGGTGATCCGTACTTCTACGAAATCTTTCTGCGCACGTTCTGGATCAGCGGCCTGACCACTCTGTTATGCGTGCTGATCGGTGTTCCCGAGGCCTACATCCTCAGCCGCATGGGCGCGCCGTGGCGTTCGATTTTCCTGATCCTGATCCTCACCCCGCTGTTGATTTCGGTGGTGGTGCGCGCCTTCGGCTGGAGCCTGTTGCTCGGCGCCGATGGCCTGGTCAACCAGACCCTGCAGGCCTTCGGTGGCTCGCCAATGAAGCTGCTCTACACGCCATTCGCCGTGGTGATTGCGCTGGTCCACGTAATGCTGCCGTTCATGATCATTCCGGTCTGGACCTCATTGCAGAAACTCGACCCGGCTGCCGAGCAAGCCGCGCTATCGCTGGGCGCCAGCCACCTCACGGTGATGCGCAAAGTGGTGTTGCCGCAAATCATGCCCGGCGTGTTGTCCGGCACCTTGATCGTGTTCGGCCTCGCTGCCAGTTCCTTTGCGATTCCCGGATTGCTCGGCGGACGTCGCTTGAAAATGGTCGCGACGCTGATCTACGACCAATACCTGTCGGAGCTGAACTGGCCGATGGGCGCTGCGATTGCCGTGGCCCTGCTGCTGCTCAACCTGCTGATCATGCTGTCGTGGAACCGGATGATCGAAGGCCGCTACAAGAAGTCATTGGGATAACTCGTCATGTCCAAGAACGGTCCTTTCGCCCTGCTGTTTCATGCCCTGGTGGTGCTGTTCATGCTCGCACCGCTGGTGGTCGTGTGCCTGGTGGCCTTCACCCCGGAAAACACCCTGAGCCTGCCCACCACGCACTTTTCCCTGCGCTGGTTTCGCGCAGTGTTCGAGCGGGCTGATTTTGTCGATGCGTTTTACAACAGCCTGATCCTGGCGTTCTGCGCCGCGAGCTTGGCGACGCTGATTGCGGTGCCGGCGGCGTTGGCCATCACCCGTTATGAGTTTCCCGGACGCGGATTTTTCAATGGTTTGTTCCTGTCGCCGATCATCATTCCGCACCTGGTACTGGGGGTGGCGTTGCTGCGTCTGTTTGCGCTGATGGGCGTGAATGGCAGCTTCGGCTGGCTGATCTTCGCCCATGTGTTGGTGATCACGCCGTATGTGTTGCGGCTGGTGCTGGCCTCGGCGATTGGCCTGGATCGCAGCGCTGAACACGCCGCGCAATCCTTGGGCGCCGGGCGCTTCACGTTGTTCAAGCAAATCACTTTGCCGATGATTTTGCCGGGGGTAGCCGGGGGTTGGTTGCTGGCGTTTATCAACAGTTTTGATGAGGTGACGTTGTCGATTTTCGTCACCTCGCCGGCCACGCAGACGCTGCCGGTGCGGATGTACGTGTACGCCACTGAATCCATCGACCCGATGATGGCGGCGGTATCGGCACTGGTGATCGGCCTGACGGCGTTGACGATGATTCTGCTCGACCGGGTCTATGGCCTGGATCGGGTTCTGGTAGGCAAACAATGAGGGCGCCATGGCTCTGCTGAAACGACTGGCCGAAGGCGACCGCCCGGCCCTGGACTTCGTCCTCGACGGCCAACCGGCCACCGCGCTGCTAGGCGACACCGTACTGACCGCGGTGCTGACCTGCAGCGATCACCTGCGCGGCAGCGACTTCAGCGCGCAGCCACGCGCCGGTTTCTGCCTGATGGGCGCGTGCCAGGATTGCTGGGTGCGCCTGGGCGACGGCCGCCGCGTGCGGGCCTGCTCGACCCTGCTCGAACCCGGCCAACAGATCAACCGCGAACCGGGGCGCGTCTTATGAACACATCTACAACTTGTGGGAGCGAGCTTGCTCGCGAAAGCGTCGTGTCAGCCACCATCTCTATCGAATGTGTCGCCCCCTTCGCGAGCAAGCCCGCTCCCACAGGGGTTTTGCGTCGATCACAAATATTGCAGCCCACCGAGAACCACTGTGGGAGCGAGCCTGCTCGCGAAAGCATTCTGTCAGCCGCCATCCCTTTTGAATGTGCCGCCCCCTTCGCGAGCAAGCCCGCTCCCACAGGGGTTTTGCGTCGATCACAAATATTGCAGCCAACCGAGAACCACTGTGGGAGCGAGCCTGCTCGCGAAAGCATTCTGTCAGCCGCCATCCCTTTTGAATGTACCGCCCTCTTCGCGAGCAAGCTCGCTCCCACAAGGGTTCTGCGTCGTTCACAAACATTGCAGCCCACCGAGAACCACTGTGGGAGCGAGCCTGCTCGCGATAGCAATCTGTCAGCCACCATCCCTTTTGAATGTGCCGCCCCTTTCGCGAGCAAGCTCGCTCCCACAAGGGTTCTGCGTCATTCACAAACATTGCAGCTTACCGAGAACCACTGTGGGAGCGAGCTTGCTCGCGATAGCGA
>NZ_JBSPCZ010000010.1:0-277979 GCF_056161485.1 Pseudomonas sp. 5Vm1k | reverse complement strand
GCGAGCAAGCCCGCTCCCACAGGGGATCTTCTGTGTGTGCTGAATTTGTGTCCGGCGGTGATTCATTGCGGGAGCGGGCTTGCTCGCGAAGGCGGCTTCACATTCCAAATTGATGTTGGCTGATACACCGCTTTCGCGTGCAGGCTCGCTTCCACAGGACATCTGTGGTGCATGCAATTTTTTTTACCACCACAAATCCCTGTGGGAGCGGGCTTGCTCGCGAAGGCGGCCTGTCAGGCGAAATCAAGGTTGCCTGACACACTGCTTTCGCGAGCAAGCTTTGCTCCTACATTCGTTCGCCCGGGTGTCTCGATGGCTGATTCACAGCCTTTATCCTGCTACTGTCTTTGCACTTCGCATCGATGAAAGTGCTCATATCCATGACTAATCCAACGCCTGATCCTCAAGCCGTCTGCGCCCCGATCACAAAAAGCGCGATTTTCATCGTGGCCACCTTGGCGCCCGGCAGCGATGCCGCTGAAAAAGTCCGGGGCTGGTGCGGAGACATCGCCGCCCTCACCCGCTCCGTCGGCAAACGCGTGCCAACCGGTTATCTGTCCTGCGTCTGCGGCTTTGGTTCCAGCGCGTGGGACACGTTATTCGGCGGCCCGCGCCCGGCCTCGCTGCACGCCTTTCGCGAATTCGGTGACGAGGGACGCCGCGCGGTGGCAACGCCGGGGGACATCCTGCTGCACATTCGTGCGGACCAGATGGACCTGTGTTTTGAATTGGCGACGCAATTGCTCTCGGCGTTGGGCGATGCGGTTTCGGTGGTCGATGAGGTCCAGGGTTTCCGCTATTTCGACATGCGCAGCATCATCGGCTTTGTCGACGGTACGGAAAATCCGGATGACCGGCACATGGCCAAATTCACCATCATTGGTGATGAAGACTCGGAGTTTGCCGGCGGCAGCTATGTGCTGGTGCAAAAGTATTTGCACAAGATGGATGCGTGGAACGGGCTGTCTGTTGAGGCGCAGGAGCGCGTTATCGGACGCACCAAACTGTCGGATATCGAGCTCGATGATGCGGCCAAGCCAAGCAATTCCCACAGCGCCTTGACCACCATCACCAAGGACGGTCAGGAAGTGAAAATCCTGCGTGACAACATGCCGTTCGGCCGCCCAGGCGCGGGCGAGTTCGGGACTTACTTCATCGGCTATGCCCGCTCGCCCGAGCCGATTGAGCTGATGCTGGAGAACATGTTTGTTGGCAGGCCTGCGGGCAACTATGACCGCTTGCTGGATTTCAGCACGGCAGTCACCGGTGGTTTGTTTTTCGTGCCTTCGGCGGATTTGCTGGAAGAGTTGGCGGATCGCTAGCCATAAACAATCCCCTGTGGGAGCGGGCTTGCTCGCGAAGGCGGAGTGTCAGCCAACATCAATATTGACTGATCCACCGCCTTCGCGAGCAAGCCCGCTCCCACAGGGGTTGTGGTGTTGGATTCATTCTTTGTAAGCCGTATCAGTCCGTTCCAACTGTCGAATTAGCGCATCCCAGTGCCGCGCCACACCCGGCCCGTCACCACTCTTGAACACCTCAGCCTGCTTCTCGACCTTGGCCACCACCTCGGCCGGCGGGAACACCAGTTCGGCGTTGCCACCCGCCTGGGCCGCGATCTGAATATTGCAGGCACGCTCCAGACCGTGCAGTTGCTGGAACGCATGTTCAACGCTGACACCCGCCGTCAGCAAACCGTGGTTACGCAGGATCAACACACTTTTGTCCCCCAGGTCCGCCACCAGCCGTTCACGCTCGTCGAGGTCCAGGGCGATGCCTTCGTAACCGTGATAGGCCACTCGCCCAGAGAAACCAATGGAGTGCTGGGAAATCGGTAACAGCCCATCGCGCTGGGCCGATACCGCGATGCCGTCGCGGGTGTGGGTGTGCAACACCGCTTGCAGGTCGGGACGCGCGCCGTGGATGGCGCTGTGGATCACGTACCCGGCGTAGTTGATGCCGAGGCCGGTCGGGTCGTCGACGATGGTACCGTCGAGGTCGACCTTGACCAGGTTGGAAGCGCTGATTTCATCGAACAGCAGCCCGAAGGCATTGATCAGGAAATGCTCTTCAGGCCCCGGCACCCGCGCGGAAAAGTGCGTGTAGATGTGATCGGTCCACTTGAACAACGCCGCCAACCGATAGGCCGCAGCCAGTTTGACCCGCACTTCCCATTCTTCGGGGGTGACGCGTTGGCGAACATTTTTCGAGACACTGGACAACGGGCTGACGCTGCTCATGGCAAAACTTCCTGGATGGCCTTAAGAATTGCAGCCAGCCTATGGGAAGGCCAAAAATAATAAAAAGCACATTTTAATCTAAGCTAATTATCATTTTTTTTTATGTCTTCAGCCTGCCGTCACGCCGCACTCTTGATCTTCTGCAGCGAGCCGGCGACCAGTTTGCCAAAGGCATCCACCGGCCCTTGCAGGTTGCCGAGGAAGTGCGGGTAGATCAGCCACAGGTCCATTACCGGCTTGAAATCCTTGAGCGGCATGACCGCCAGTTGATCGACATGCGCGCTGCGCTCCAGCAACGGACGCGGCACTAGCCCGAGGCCCAGACCGTCAGCGACCAGGCCTAGCTGCAACTCGGTGCCGAAGGTTTCCAGGTTGACCCGCAGGGCCAGGCCTTGATCCGACAAGGTCCGCTGCAACCCGGCGCGGAAACCACAGCCATCGGGGTTGAGAATCCAGCCACTCTGGTAGATATCGGCCAGTTTGCACGGCCGCTTGGGCACTTGCGCCTTGGCGCAGACCACCACCAGTTCCATCTTGCCGATGGACTCGCCAACGATGTTGTCCGGGAAAATCTTGCCCGCTGGGAACAGCGCCGCTGCCGCATCCAGCTCACCGCGTTCGATCTTGCCGACCAATTGACTGCCCCAGCCCGTCGCCACTTGGGCGCGCAATTCCGGGTACTCGACGCGCAGATGCTTGAGGGCGTCGAGCAGCACCACATCGCCGATGGTTTGCGGCACGCCCAGGCGCAGCAGCCCGGTGGGCGGTGCGTCAGTCGCCACGAGCTCGCGCAGCGCGTCCATTTCCCGAAGGATCAAACGGCACTGTTCATACACCCGGGTTCCGATCAAAGTAGGCTTGAGCGGTTTGGTATTGCGGTCGAACAATTCCACGCCCAACGCTTGCTCGAAGTTCTGCACACGTCGGGTAATCGCGGGTTGAGTCAGCTGCAACGACTCGGCGGCATGGCTGATGGATTGGCAACGGATCACTTCGACGAAGGCATCGATATCATCAATTTTCATTTGGGCCGCACATAGAGAACAGTCAATAAGATGTTTGAAAAGCATAGTTCCATTGCTGGCATCTGGATAGCCCGAAGCACAGGCACGGCTCTATCGATAACGTCTAACGCTATTCAGATGGGTTCTAAATTCCTTTCAGCTATAACCTAATCATTAAAAAATAGCATATTAAACATGATCATTATGCTTAGATATTTTTAACAATCTTCGAAACCAACGATGGAATCGCCATGACCCAGGCCCGACACCCGGAGAGACTCAGAGCATTCATAGGCGCCCTGGCGGAATTGATCGACAGCAACCCGCGCGAGGGTGACCTATTGCATCGCGGCGGCAAGCTGCTCGGTCAGTTGGTCAGCCATGACGACTGGCTGCCGGAAGACTTTGCCCGCCCCGACCCGGAACGCTACCAGCAATACCTGTTGCACGCCGATTCGCGGCAGCGCTTCAGTGTGGTGAGTTTTGTCTGGGGGCCGGGGCAGCGCACGCCGATCCACGATCATCGGGTCTGGGGCCTGATCGGCATGTTGCGCGGCGCCGAATATTCCCAGGGCTTCGCCCGCCACACCGACGGCACGCTGGTACCCGAGGGCAACCGGATTCAGTTGCAACCCGGTCAGGTCGAAGCCGTGTCGCCGAAGATTGGCGACATCCATCAAGTCAGCAACGCCTTTGATGATCAGGTCTCCATCAGCATTCATGTCTACGGCGCCAACATCGGCGCCGTGCGCCGCGCGGTGTATCAGCCCGATGGCAGTGAGAAACTGTTTATCTCCGGTTATTCCAACGCCTTTCTCCCCAACATCTGGGATCTGTCCAAAGAGAGCCAAGCCCTATGAGCAACGTACTGACCCGCACCTTCGCCGACATTCGCAAGGCTCTGCTGAAGAAGGAAGAACTGGCCCTCGTCGATGTGCGTGAAGAAGCGCCCTTCGCTGAAGCGCACCCGTTGTTCGCGGCCAATATCCCCTTGTCCAAACTTGAGCTTGAGGTGTATTCGCGGATTCCACGGCTCGACACCGCCGTGACGGTCTACGACAACGGCGAAGGCCTGGCGCAGATCGCGGCGCAGCGCCTGCAAGGTTTGGGCTATGTGAATGTCGGTCTGCTGGAAGGTGGCCTGGACGGTTGGCGCCGCGCCGGTGGCGAGTTGTTTATCGACGTCAACGTGCCGAGCAAAGCGTTTGGTGAACTGGTGGAAAGCCAGCGCCACACGCCATCCCTGGCGGCGGAAGAGGTTCAGGCGCTGCTCGACAGCGAAGCCGACGTGGTGGTGCTCGATGCCCGGCGTTTCGACGAATACCAGACCATGAGCATTCCCACCGGCATCAGTGTTCCCGGCGCGGAACTGGTGTTGCGTGCCCGCGAATTGGCCCCAGACCCCGCGACGCGGATCATCGTCAACTGCGCCGGTCGCACCCGCAGCATCATCGGCACTCAGTCGTTGATCAACTCCGGCATTCCGAACCCGGTGTCTGCCTTACGCAACGGCACCATCGGCTGGACCCTCGCCGGTCAACAACTGCAACACGGCCAGTCGCGCCGGTTTGCACCGACCAGCGAAGAACACCGCCACATTGCCGCCCAGGATGCCCGTCGCGTCGCCGATAAAGCGCTGGTTGGCCGCGCCAATCTGGCTGATCTTCAGCGCTGGCAGCAGGAATCGACCCGCAGCACGTATCTGTTCGATGTGCGCACCCCGGAAGAATTTGAAGCCGGCCACCTGCCCGCCGCCCGCTCGACACCCGGCGGCCAACTGGTGCAGGAAACCGATCACTTCGCCAGCGTGCGTGGTGCGCGCCTGGTGCTGGTAGATGACGACGGTGTGCGCGCCAACATGTCGGCGTCCTGGCTCTCGCAACTGGGTTGGGAGGTGCATGTGCTGGACGATGCGCAGCCTGCGCACTTCAGCGAAAAAGGTGCCTGGCAGGCGCCGGTTCCAGCACCGCAGCAGGCTGAGGAAATCAGCCCCGAAACCCTGGCTGAATGGCTGACCCATGGCGACAGCGTGGTGCTGGATTTCACCAGCAGCGCCAACTACGTCAAGCGCC
The DNA here is from genome assembly GCF_056161485.1 of Pseudomonas sp. 5Vm1k. Lineage (NCBI taxonomy): Bacteria > Pseudomonadati > Pseudomonadota > Gammaproteobacteria > Pseudomonadales > Pseudomonadaceae > Pseudomonas > Pseudomonas sp. 5Vm1k. Next base: position 272,663 of record NZ_JBSPCZ010000010.1, on the reverse strand, counting down.
ACATCCCCGGCGCGTGGTGGGCACTGCGCGGGCAATTGCGCGAAGCCCTGGCCAATGTGCCAAAAGCAGAACGCTACGTTCTGACCTGTGGCAGCAGCCAATTGGCGCGGCTAGCCGTCGCCGACGTCGAAGCACTGACCGGCAAACCGGTGTTCCTGCTCAAGGGCGGCACCGTCAGTTGGATCGCCGCGCAACTGCCGTTGGAAGAAGGCGAAACGCACCTGGCTTCGCCGCGCATCGACCGCTATCGCCGTCCCTATGAAGGCACAGACAGCCCGCGCGAAGCGATGCAAGCCTATCTGGATTGGGAATATGGGTTGGTCGCGCAACTGGCCCGCGACGCTACCCATGGCTTTTTTGTGATCTGAGTAACCTGACGGATGTCAGCCTCCCTCTGAACCTGTGGCGAGCAAGCGTGCTCGCCACAGGTTTTTCATCGTTCCAGAAAATACCTGCGCCTGCCGCCTGGATTTGCCGGGGTGTATGACTGCACACGGCGGGCATACAGTTTCAGACCTTGCGGCCTCGCAGGAGTGTGGCTGCCTGCGAAGAACGATAACGCGCAAGGCCTGAAAAACTGCGTTGTCTGCTTCGCGGGCAAGCCTCGCTCCTACAGGTTCTGCGGCGAAATTGATGATCTTCGGCATTACTTTAAATGCATTATTTTCATAATGTACTTTTCGATAATCAGCTTACTTAATAATTAGCATATAACCAGAAAGACTTTCCCAAGCTCTTTTTATAGAGATAACGTCAAGCACAGACCGACCCCTTCTCCAGGCGGAGGCAACACGAAGCACAACAACTCGCCTGGAGCCTGTCATGTCACTCAAACCACTGTTGTTGAGCCTCTTTTGCACACTAGGCTTCACCGCCATCAGTCACGCCGCCGACCTGCAACCGCTGCTGGTGGCCAATCAAAAATCTACGATCAAGGTGCTGCTGGAAGTCTCCGGCGAATTGAAGAATGTGCCTTATGAGATCCAGTTCTCCGAGTTCCCCGCCGCCGCACCGTTAGGCGAGGCGTTGAACGCCGGCGCGGTGGACATCGGTGCCCTCGGCGATGCGCCTTACGTGTTCGCCCTCGGCGCCGGCGCTCCTCTGAAAGTCGTCAGCATCATCCACGCCGAAGGCCGTTACACCACGGCGATCCTCGCGCTCAAGGACTCGCCGCTGAACAACGCCAGCGACCTTAAGGGCAAACGGATCGTCACCACGCGCGGTTCCATCGGTCACTTTCTGGCGATCAAGGCCTTGCGCAGCGTCGGCCTCAGCACCCACGACGTGCAGTTCATCTACCTGCTGCCCAGCGAGTCGCGGATTCTGCTGGACAACGGCAGCGCCGATGCCTGGTCGACCTGGGACCCGTACACCACGATTTCCACCACGCAAAGTCAGGCCAAGGTCCTGGCCAGCGGCGACACCCTGCTGACCAATCATTTGTACCTGGCCGCCACCAGCCAGGCGATCGCTGGCAAGCGCCAGCAACTGGACGATTTCGTCGCCCGGGTCGATCGCGCCTACCGCTGGACCAACAACCATCCCGAGGAATACGCCGCCGCCCAGGCCAAGGTCACCGGCCTGCCGCTGGCCGTGCATATCGCCGTGGCCAAAGGCACGCACATGCAACCGGTAGCCATCGACGACACGGTGATCAGCGGCCTGCAAACCACCGCGGACATTTATCAGGAAGAAGGAATTCTGACCAAACACATCGACGTCTCCCAAGGCTTCGACAAGAGTTTCAACGCCCAGCGTGCCCCACTCAGCCAGGCATCGCGCTAATTCAGGAGCAAAAACATGAGTACACAACGTCAACTGAAACTCGGTGCGATGGTCCACGGTGTCGGCCACGGCTGGGGCGAATGGCGTCACCCGCAGGCACAGCCAAATGCCAGCGTAAATTTCGATTTTTACAAGCAACAGGCGCAGTTGGCCGAAGGAGCGAAGTTCGACTTCGTGTTCATCGCCGACAGCCTGCACATTCACGAAAAATCCAGCCCCCACTACCTCAATCGCTTCGAGCCGCTGACCATCCTCTCGGCGTTGGCGGCCACCACAAAACATATCGGCCTGGTGGCGACCGTCACCGTCAGCTACACCGAACCGTTCCAGGTTGCCCGGCAGTTTGCTTCGCTGGACCACATCAGCGGCGGTCGCGCCGGCTGGAACGTGGTGACCTCCTGGCTCAGCGGCACCGCCGACAATTTCGGCAAGGCCGAACATCCGCCGCATGCCGTGCGCTACCGCATCGCGAAGGAACACGTGAATGTGGTCAAGGGTTTGTGGGACTCCTGGGAAGACGACGCCTTCGCCTACAACAAGCAAAGCGGCGAGTTTTTCACCCCCGGCAAACTGCATGCGCTGGAGCACAAGGGTGAATTTTTCTCGGTGAAAGGCCCGCTCAACATCGCCCGCTCCCGGCAAGGTCAACCGGTGATTTTCCAGGCTGGCACCTCGGAGGCCGGGCGCAATTTTGCTGCCGAGAATTCCGATGCGATTTTCGTCAGCCCCGAATCCTTCGATGACGCCCGCGCCTACTATCAGGACCTGAAAAAACGCGCCAGCGGCTTCGGCCGTGACACGCAGAAACTGTCGATCCTGCCGGGCATCCGCCCAATCGTGGGTCGCGATGAAACGGAAGTGGAAAGCCGCTATCAGCAGGCAGTGGAACTGGTGAGCATTGAAGATGCGATTGTCGCCCTCGGCCGGCCGTTCAATGATCACGACTTCAGCCAATATCCATTGGACGCGCCATTCCCCGAGTTGGGCGATCTGGGCTCAAACAGCCAAAAAGGCGGGTCGGACCGGATCAAACAACTGGCCAAAGATGAAGGCCTGAGCTTGCGTGAAGTCGCCCTGCGCTTCTCCCGGCCACGGCGGGATTTCGTCGGCACACCCGAGCAGGTTGCCGATGCCCTGCAGACCTGGTTCGAAGAAGGTGCTGCGGACGGCTTCATCATCAACTCCCTGCTGCCCGATGGCCTGCAATATTTCACCGAACTGGTGGTGCCGGTGCTGCAACAACGCGGTCTGTTGCGCGACGAATACAGCGGCGCGACCCTGCGCGACAACCTTGGGCTCGACGTGCCCGCCAACCGTCACACCACGCCTCAGGTTCACGAGAAAAGCGAGGCAGTGGCATGAGCGAATCCCTCAATCAATTGCTCGCGAACCTGCATGCCGAACGCGTGGCGACCTGGGAACCGGCGGCCCTGCAAGTCAATATCGACCAGCGTCAGCGCCTGGTGGATGAAGCCAGGGTCGAGGACTTCGTCAATGTCGGCGATTCGCTGGAGCCCTTCACGCTGTTGAAGGTCGAAGGGGGCCCGCTTACCCGCGATGAACTGCTCACCAACGGCCCGGCGGTGCTGATTTTCTTCCGCTTCGCTGGCTGCCCGGCGTGCAATATCGCCCTGCCCTATTACCAGCGCCGGCTCTACCCGCAACTGCATGCGCTGGGAGTGCCGCTGGTGGCGGTCAGCCCGCAAGTGCCGGAGCGCCTGATCGAGATCAAGACCCGGCACAACCTCGAACTGCAAGTGGCCAGCGACCCGGACAATCAGCTCGGCCGGCGCTTGGGCATTCTCTACAGCTTCGATGAAGCCTCGCGCAACGCCGCGCTGGCCAAGGGCAAGAGCATCGGCGAAACCACTGGCACCGGCACCTGGGAATTACCGCAGCCGACCGTGGTGGTGATCGCCCGGGACGGCACCGTGGCGTTCGCCGAGGTCAGCCCGGACTGGCTGGTGCGCACCGAAGCCGACCCGGTGTTGCGCGCCGTTGAACAACTGCTCGGGCAAACACCCGTGCAACTCGCTATCTGACAAGAGCCTGACCATGACGAAAAACATCACACAGGGGCAGTTCAATCGTCGCGGTTTCCTGACGGCCAGTTCGATTGCCGTCGGAGCGCTGGGATTGTCCTCGCTCGGGCTGAGCACCCGAGCGTTCGCGCAGAACACCCAACTGTCGGACCTGACGCTGGGGGTCGCCACTTACCGTGGCCAGGAATCCTATTTCACCGAGGACGCCGGCACCGCCAACCGCCCTTATAAAGTCGACTACGCCGAATTTGCCGGCGGCAACCTGATCGTCGAAGCGCTGGCCTCGGGCAGCCTGGACATTGGCTCCATGAGCGAGATCCCGCCGATCTTCTCGATCCAGAGCCATCGCCAACCGCGGCTGATCGCGGTGATACAGGGCGATGTGAACAATCAGGTGATCCTGATTCCCAAGGACTCAAAACTCGACTCCGTCGGGCAGTTGCGCGGCAAACGGGTCGGTTACGTGCGCTCGACTACCTCGCATTACTTTCTGATCAAGGCCTTGAAGGAACAGGGCCTGACCATGAACGACATCACGGCGGTCGCGCTGACGCCGCAGGATGGTTTCAGCGCGTTCCAGAGCGGTCAGCTCGACGCGTGGGTGATTTATGGGGTGTTTATTCAATTGGCGAAATTCCGCAGTGGCGCCCGGGTGCTGAAGACCGCGCTGGGCTACCTGTCCGGCAACTATCTGATGGCCGCCCGCCCCGCCGCCCTGGAAGACCCGCTGCGCAAGCAAGCGATTCAGGATTACTTGCAGCGCACCGCGCGCACGCTGGAATGGATCAACGACAACCCCGAGCCGTGGGCCACCAAGTCAGCGCAGTTGCTGGGCGTCGACAAAGCGGTGTTTCTCGACATGTACAACAGCCGCAGCCAGCCGTGGAAAGTCCTTGAAGTGGATGACCATGCGATTGCCTCGCAACAGGAAGTCGCGGATTTGTTCTTTGATGCGGGGGTGTTGAGCGAACGGCTGGATGTCGGGCCGTTGTGGGATCGGCAGTTCAAGTTGTTGCCGATATGAGCCCTAAGGCCGAACACAAAACCCTGTGGCTGGGGGCTTGCCTGTGGCGAGGGGGCTTGCCCCCGTTGGGTTGCGAAGCGACCCCAGCATTCTTTCAGACGTACCGTGCCAGCAGGTTTTACGACTGCTTCGCAGCCGAACGGGGGCAAGCCCCCTCGCCACAGATCAACTTCCGGCTCTCACCTTTTGATCGAGTGAATCCATCATGAGTCTTTCTTCTCAACACGCTCCGCCACTGCGCTCCATCGAAGCGGCCAATTTCGAAGCACTGCTGGAAGATATCGGCGCCCGACTCGGCGCTACCGCACACGTTTATGACGAAAGCGGCGCCTTCCCCCACGACAATTTCAAGTTGCTGCACCAGCACGGCCTGGTCTCACTGACCGTTCCCAAAAACCTCGGCGGTGGCGGTGCGAGTCTGGTCCAGGCACGCAAGGCAATCAGCGCAATCGCCAAGGGTGAACCCTCGACAGCGTTGATCCTGGTGATGCAGTACATCCAGCACGCACGCCTGCAGGACAGTAAAAACTGGCCCGAAGCGCTGCGCCTGCAAGTGGCCGAGGACGCCGTCCGGCAAGGCGCGTTGATCAATGCGCTGCGGGTCGAACCCGACCTTGGCACTCCGGCTCGCGGTGGTTTACCGGCAACCGTTGCCCGGCGCACGTCCGCCGGTTGGCGCATCAGCGGTCGGAAGATCTACTCCACCGGCAGCCATGGCCTGACGTGGTTCAGTGTCTGGGCGCGCAGCACCGATGAAGATCCGCTGGTCGGTGCCTGGCTGGTGCACAAGGACACGCCAGGCATCAGCATCATCGAAGACTGGGATCACCTGGGCATGCGCGCCACGTGCAGCCATGAAGTGGTGTTCGACAATGTGCTGGTGCCGCTGGATCACGCGGTCAGCGTCAGCCCCTGGAGCGCGCCGCAACCCGAACTCGATGGCGATGGTTTCCTGTGGATGTCGGTGTTGCTGGCGTCGGTCTACGACGGCGTTGCCCAAGCCGCTCGCGACTGGTTTGTCGGTTGGCTGGAACAACGCAAGCCGTCCAACCTCGGTGCGGCGCTGTCGACCCTGCCGCGCTTTCAGGAAACCGTCGGCCACATCGACACGCTGTTGTTCGCCAACCGCAGCCTGCTGGATGCCGCCGCCGAAGGACGCACGCCAGCAGGTAACGCCGCACAACTGAAATACCTGGTGACCGGCAACGCCATCCGCGCCGTCGAGCTGGCCATTGAGGCGTCCGGCAACCCCGGTTTGTCACGCCACAATCCGCTGCAACGGCATTACCGCGATGTGTTGTGCAGTCGCGTCCATACCCCGCAAAACGACGCCGTGCTGCAAGGTGTCGGCAAAGCCGTTTTCGCCCAGCGCCAGCAAAAGGAAAGCCAATGAGCCAGCTCGTGATTGCCAGCCAACTGGATGAAGATTTCAACGATGTAATCCGCCAGCGCCTCGCGCTCACGCACCCGGGGGCCCAGGTTCTCGACGTGCCGGCCGGCGTGCCCAGCGACCTGCCGGCCGAAGTCAGCGTTCTGCTGGCGCGGCCGATCAATGTGCGTGGCTACCTGGCGCCGGACACGCCGCCACCAGGCTGGCCTTATGGTTTGAAGTGGATTCACGTGGTGTCTTCCGGCATCGACTTCTATCCCAAATGGCTGTTCAACGGCCCACCGGTCAGCACTTCCCGGGGCAGCGCCGCCGATAATATTGCCGAGTTTGCCCTGGCAGCGATCTTCGCCGCCGCCAAGCACCTGCCGGACATTTGGGTGCATGACGCGCAATGGAATTTCACCGCGCTGACGCCACTCAAGGGCACCACGTTGGGGATTCTTGGTTTCGGCGCGATTGGCCGCAGCCTGGCGACCAAGGCTCACGCCTTGGGCATCAATGTGCTGGCGTTGCGGCAGAGTCAGGCGCCGTTTGAGGTGGAAGGCGTCGAGGCCGCGCGGGATATCCATGACTTGTTTGCCCGCGCCGATCACTTGGTGCTGGCCGCGCCTTTGACCGGTGCAACACGGCATATCGTCAACAGCGCGGTGCTCGCCAGTGCCAAGCCAGGTCTGCACCTGATCAACATTGCCCGTGGTGGTTTGCTCGACCATGGGGCGTTGCTTGAGGCGCTGGACAGCGGCGCGATCGGACTGGCTTCGCTGGACGTCACCGAGCCGGAACCGTTGCCGGACGGGCATCCGCTCTATGCCCATCCACGGGTTCGCCTGTCGCCGCATACCTCGGCGATTTCCAGCAACAGCCGGAACGAGATTGCCGACAGTTTCCTGCCTAATCTTGAGCGTTACCTTAATGGGTTGGCGCCGGAGAACCTGGCGAACGTACAGCGCGGGTATTGATTCCGGCCGATCCACCGTCTTCGCGGGCAAGCCTCGCTCCTACAGGGGAATACATCCCAATTGTAGGAGCGAGGCTTGCCCGCGAATTCGTTTTGACTGCCCCTCAACAACATCAGCTTTACGCATCTATACTCAAAACTTAATGCCTATTTTTTATAATTAACTTATAACTAATCGGACTTTTACAGCGCCGCATTATACAAATACTGTTACAACCATCACCGACCCCTGACCAGGTGGAGGCTCACGGAACTGCACGTTTTTCCGGCCGACACCACTCCACGGTCAACCGCTACACCCAAAACCTGAAAACGGCTCAAGCCCCCGCCGCCATGGCTTTCGAATCATGGCCCCGGCAACGCTTTGCCCAAAAAAAACTAACAACGCCAACGCCGCACTTACACACCTGGGGCTCACCATGCACAACACCTTCACTGCAAACCGTCTGACGCTGGCCGTCTCGCTGGCCCTGTTCGGCTTGTCGGCCCACGCCGACGAAAACACCAAGGATGGTGCCCTCCCCGTTGTCACTGTCACCGCCGAACACCACAGCGAAGACCTGCAAAAAACTCCGCTGGCGATCTCGGCGTTTGACGAAAAGACCTTGGACGACAAGCAGATCAAAAGCATCCGCGACCTCTCCGGGCAAGTGCCGAACCTGACCCTCAGCCGTCAGTCGATCTCCTACAGCGCCCAGACCTACGGGATTCGCGGCATTGGCGAGACCGATCCGATCCAGGAATCCGCCGTCGCGGTGTACGCCGATGACCTGTACATCCCACGGGCGATTTCCTCGATGCTCGACTTCAACGACGTCGAGCGCGTCGAAGTACTGCGCGGCCCCCAAGGCACGCTCTACGGACGCAACAGCAGCGCCGGCGCGATCCGTGTGATCACCCGCGATCCGACCCAGGAAACCCGTGGCTTCTTCGAACTCGGGGCCGGCAATTACAACGCGCAGAACGGCCGTTTCCTGATCAGCGGCCCGCTGGTGGACAACGCCTTGTTCGGCAGCTTTTCGGCGATTCGCCTGACCCGCGACGGCACCGTCTCCGATCCGACCCGTGACAAGGATGTGAACAACGTCGATATCCAGTCCTATCGCGGCAAGCTGCGCTTCAATCCGATCGATTCGCCATGGGATGTGCAACTGACCCTGGCCGGCACCTTCGACCGAGGCGACACCACCAGCTACACACCGTTTGATGCCAACGGCCACTTCGACAAATTCAAGAGCTACAGCAGCCTCGATCCGAAGAACCGCCTCGATCAGTGCAGCTCGGTGCTGCGCGCGATCTATACGATCAACGACAACCTGAACTTCAAATCGGTGACCGCTTATTCGGCGTTCAATCAACCGGTGGACTACGACAACTCGGGCCAGGCAGCGCTGATCCAGCAAAACCTGATCACCTATAAGCAGGACTATGCCACCCAGGAATTCCAGCTCAACGGCGACTACGACAAATTCAGCTTCAGCACCGGCCTGTACCTGTACCGCGAAAAATTCGAAGCCGACCGCGACAACCTCACCTATTCCGTCGCGCGCAACCGGGTGATCGGCCAGGGCCAATACAGCACAACCAACACCGAAAGCTACGCGCTGTATGGCCAGGGCAGTTACAAGATCACCCCGCAACTGTCGCTGATCGCCGGGCTACGGTTTACCCGTGAGCACAAAAATTTCGATTACACCAACTACGCGATCAACACCAACCGGCAGATTACCGGTACCAACTTCAGCGCCGACTCGAGCAAATCGTGGCAGTCCACCAGCCCGAAAATCGGCTTCGAATACGCCTGGACCCCGCACCTGAATCAGTACGCCTACGTCGCCAAAGGTTTCAAGGCCGGCGGCTACGACAACCGCGCGCCGACTCAGGCCGCCGCCGAACAGGCGTTCTCGCCAGAAGACGTGACCACCTGGGAAACCGGCTTCAAGGGTGACTTCTTCGACCAACGCCTGCGGGCCAACGTCGCGTTGTTCTACAACGACTACAAGGACTTGCAGACCAACGCCTACGACCCGGCCCTGGGTGTCAGCCTGCGGACCAACGTCGGTCAGGCACACACCTATGGTGTCGAGCTGGAAACCCTGACGGCACTGACCAACGACCTGCAACTGACCGCCAACGTTGGCTATCTGCAAAGCCAGTACGACGACTTCGAAAATGCCAGCGGTGCCGGTGTCGATGCCAACGGCAAGCAGTTGGTGTTCTCGCCACGCTGGAACGCCAGCCTCGGCCTCAACTACACGATCCCGGCCGGCCTGCCCGGCACCTGGCTGGCGGGCACCGATGCGCAATTCCAGACCAAGTCCTACGCCAACGCGTTGAACGACGACGTGCAGGAAATCCCCAAGCAGACCTTCTGGAACGCCAACACCCGCTACATCTCCAGCGATGGCCACTGGACCACCACGCTGGCAGTGAAAAACCTGCTCGACCGCGCCTACCCGCAATCGGTCGGCTACGTGCCGTCCAGTGGCGCTCGCTTCTACTCGATCAACGACCCGCGAACCCTGTTGTTGTCGGTGCGTTACGACCTCTGACCCCCGAAAACATCGACACATCTCTTGATGGTCGCGATCCCCGTAGGGAGTCCGCGTCGATTTGAGAGACCTTCCAAAGCAAGTACATCAAGGAGCTGAACCATGGCCTTCTCACGTAGGGAAATGATTACCCGTATTGCCGCCGTCGGCGGTTATGGTGCCGCCGTCGGCGCCCTCGGTGCGCTGGGGCTGACGCCTCAGGCCGTGGCGGCGAGTTTCACACCGTTGCAACTGGGCAGCAGTGGCAAAGGCAAACAGGTGGTGGTGGTCGGCGCTGGTATCTCCGGACTGGTCAGTGCCTATGAGCTGCGCAAGGCCGGTTTCAACGTAACGATCCTCGAAGCCCGCGAGCGGGTTGGCGGGCGTAACTGGACGTTGCGTCGCGGCACCAAAGTGGAATTCGATGACGGCGTCAGCCAGACCGTCGACTTCGATGACGGGCACTTCTTCAACGCCGGCCCGGCGCGGATTCCCAGCCATCACCAGACCATCCTCGGCTACTGCCGCGAGCTGGGCGTGGAACTGCAAGTGCTGGTCAACAGCAGCCGCAACGCGCTGGCCTTGCCGGACCCGAGCAAACCGGCGTTCCAGTTGCGCCAGGCTGTCAACGACACCCGTGGCCAATTGTCCGAACTGCTGGCGCGCACCGTCAGCCGCAAAGCCCTGGATCAGGATTTGAGCGTCGACGACCGCCAGGCTCTGCTGAATTTCCTCAAGGTCTACGGCGACCTCAACGCCGATTTCCAATACAAAGGTTCGGTGCGCTCGGGCTACACCCGCGTACCCGGCGCTGGTGATCAAACCGGCATCACCCGCACCCCGCTGGAACTGCAAACCCTGCTCAATCCCAAGCTCTGGGGTGCGTTGGTGTTCGATGAAATTCCGGAGTTTTCCTCGACCATGTTCCAACCGGTCGGCGGCATGGACCGCATTCCTTATGCGTTCTACGACAAACTCAAGGACGCGGTGCGCTTCAACGCCGAAGTCAGCGATATCCAGACTTCCGAAAACGGTAGCCGCATCACCTACCGGGATCGCAAGACCGGCAAGACCCAGACTCTGAACGCCGATTACGCCGTGGTCACTGTGCCGCTGCCGTTGCTGGCCAAGCTGCCGAGCAACTTCAGCCAGCCGTTCAAACAAGCGATTCTCAGCGCCCAAAGCGATCGGGCGAACAAAGTCGCCTGGCAGTCGCCGCGGTTCTGGGAAACCGACTTCAACATCTACGGCGGCTTGTCTTACCTGGATCATGAAGTCAAAGGCCTGTGGTACCCCAGCGACCGATTGAACAGCGCCCAGGGCATTTTGGTTGCCGCCTATAACACCAGCGAATCAGCCCAGGCCTTCAGCAAAAAATCCCTCGCCGAACAGTTTGCTTCCTCCCGGCAAGCCGTCGAACTGCTGCACCCCGGGCACGGCGCCAAGCTGCAAAAGCCGGTAGCGATCAACTGGGAAAAGGTGCCGTTCAGCAAGGGCCCATGGATCGTCAACGACGAAGTTGGCGAGAGCGCCTACCAAATCCTCAACGAACCCCAGGGCCGTACTTACCTGGCCAGCGACGCCCTCGCCCATGGCGGTGTTGGCATTTGGCAGAACAGCGCCGCCGACTCGGCGCGGCGCATCGTCGGGCTGATTGGCCGACATGCCGAACGCACTCAATCGGGCGTTGCTGCCTGAGGTGCAAGTCCCCCCTGTGGGAGCGGGCTTGCTCGCGAAGGCGGTGTATCAGCCGCCATCGATGTTGCCTGACACACCGCTTTCGCGAGCAAGCCCGCTCCCACAAAGGTTCATCACTCCCTGACGCTTTTCCATTAAAGGACTGAACGATGAAAGCCATTACCTTGCTCACAGGATTGCTCATGACCGCCACCGCCCTCACCAGTCAGGCCGACGACATCAAACGGATCGCCCTGCCCAACTCGAACTTCCCGATTTCCCTGGCGGTGTCGGTGCCAGCGCAAACCGAACTGTTGTTCGTCAGCGGTTTGCTCGCCGATCTGCATGACCCGAAAGCCCCCAAAGATTCCTTCGCTGCTTATGGCGATACCGCGACCCAGACCACTTCGATTCTCAACAAGCTAAAAGGCGTGCTGCAAAGCCAGGGCCTGGACCTCGGTGATGTGGTGCAACTGCGAGTGTTCCTGGTGGGTGATCCGGCCAAAGGCAACAAGCTCGATTTCGCTGGGTTGCAGGAAGGCTATACACCGTTCTTCGGCAGTGCCGCGCAACCGAACAAACCGGCGCGCACGGCGATTCAGGTCGTGGCGCTGCCGCTGCCCGGCGGTCTGGTGGAAATCGAAGCCGTTGCCGCGCGCAAGAAATGACACGGACAACATCCGATATTCAGGAGCTTCACCTTTATGCGCAACTGCCCAGTACCTGCTTACCGTCCTCTGTTATTGCCGCTGTCGTTTGCTTGCAGCCTGACCTCGTTCAGCCTCGAAGCCGCCGAAACCGGCTCGCCGACCCTCGACACCGTGGTAGTCACCGGCAACCGAGGTGCAGAGCAACGCACCGTGACCACCAGCCCTACGCCCATCGACGTGGTCACCGGCGAGCAACTGCGCTCCGTTGGCAAACCGAGCCTGCTCGAAGCGCTGAGTAAATTCATTCCTTCGTTCAACCTGCCGGACCGCGCCGGTTGGGATGCCAGCGGCGTGGTGCGCTCGGCGACCCTGCGCGGGCTGACCGCCTCCCACGTGCTGGTGCTGGTCAACGGCAAGCGCCGGCACACCAGCGCCACGCTGAATATCAACGGGATCAACAGCGGCGCGGCGCCAAGCGACCTCGACCTGATCCCGGTGGCGTCCATTGACCATATCGAGGTGCTGCGCGACGGTGCGGCGGCGCAATACGGTTCGGACGCGATCTCCGGGGTGATCAACATCATCCTCAAGCAGACCACCGGCGGCAGCTCCGACACCACCCTCGGCCAGGGCTACGACGGCAAGCGCGGTACCGGGCAGGAAGCCCTGAACTACGGGTTTCAGGTCGGTGAAGCCGGTGTGCTCAATGTGTCCCTCGACACCCGCTATCAGGAGCGCGACAACAAGGCTGGCAGTAACGGCTACAGCGCCCATTACTACCCGCAGGCCGATGGCTCGCCCGATCCGCGCGAGGCCGACGCCAGTCACCACACCTACAAAGGCTACGGTTTGCCGCGCAGCCAGTTGGCCGACGCCGGCTACAACCTCGACCTACCGTTGAACGATGCGCTGACCCTGTATTCGTTCTCCACCGTAGCCACCCGCGAGAACAACGACGGCCAGAATTTCCGCCTGCCCAGCGGACGCAACACCATCACCACCGGCCCCAACGGCTATCCCGATGGTTACAGCCCGTATTGGTTGATCAACGAAACCGACTTCCAGTCCGCGTTCGGCGCCAAGGGCGACAACTTTGGCGGTTGGGCCTGGGACCTGAGCAGTACTTACGGACGTAACTACGCCAAGCAACGGACCTACGACAACCAGAACCCATCCCTTGGCGAAAACACCCCGAACAAGTTCACCTCGGGCATTTACATCGCCGATCAACTGACCAGCAACCTCGACCTGAAAAACAGCTACGACATCGGCTTGGCCAAACCCATGGACGTGGCCTTCGGTTTCGAGCATCGGCGCGAAAGTTACGAAACCCGCGCCGGGTCCGAAGCTTCGTACATCGATGGCGGCTACGTGTTCCCGGTCGACAGTCCGCGAGCCGGGCAACGTCCCGATCCTGGGGCACAAGTCACCAATGGCATTACTCCGCAAGATGCGCAGAAAGTCAGCCGCAACAGCGTCGCCAGTTACATCGATTTGGGTTTCTACCCGGTTGAGCAATGGTACGTAGGTGTCGCCGGCCGCTACGAGCACTACAACGAAGGCGTCGGCGGCACCCGCAGTGGCAAGCTCAGCACCCGCTACGAGTTCAACCCGGTGTTCTCGGTGCGCGGCAGCGTCAGCAACGGCTTTCGCGCGCCGTCACTGGCCAACCAGATTTTCACCGCACGCTCGACCGGGTTCGACACCATTAATGGCGTCTACCAGTCCTATAACTATGTGATTTTGCCGGTGGACTCGGCCGGCGCTCAGGCGTTGGGTGCCGAAGCGTTGAAACCGGAGCGCTCGACAAATTTCAGCCTTGGTTTCGCCCTGACCCCGAGCGAAGACCTGAGCCTGACTGTCGATGGTTACGTGATCAACCTGCGTGATCGACTGGTCCTCAGCGAGCGCTTCCAGGGCCCGGGCATCGCCGCCCTGCTCGACGGCATCGGCGTACCGGCCACGGCGGGTGCGCAGTACTTCACCAACGGCGCCAACACCCGCACGTCCGGGGTCGATGTGGTCGGTAACTATCGACAGAATCTGAACCGCTACGGCACGGTTAAATGGACCGCTGCGCTGAACTACAACCACACGCAGATCCTCAGCGTGAACGACACGCCGGAACAGTTGACTGCACTGGGAGGCAACTTCCAATTGATGGGGCGTCAGTCCCGGGCGCTGATCACCAAGACCTCGCCGAGCAGCAAGATGATTTTCGCCGCCGACTGGGGCATCAGCGACTTCGACGTCAATCTGCGGCTGACCCGGTATGGCACCTATACCGAGGTCAACAGCTCCAGCGATCCAAGCCTGGACCGCGAGTACTCAGCGAAATGGATCACCGACCTAGACGTCGCCTATGCCCTGAGCAAACAACTGACCGTGGCGGTGGGCGCGCAGAACCTGTTCGACAAATACCCGGACCATATCGGCGTGCCCAACTCGTCGTTCGGCGATAACTGGGGCAGCTATTCACCGTTCGGTTTCACCGGCGGTTACTACTACACCCGTTTGCAATATGCGTTTTGATCGCCGCTTCTTTTGAGGGACACAAATCGCGGGCAAAAAAAAATCCCAGGCAGCTGATGGACGCCTGGGACTTAAAAATGCATAAACCGTGGTGGTGAACGCGGGGCAATATTAACCTACTAAAACACTTTGAAACAATATTTTTCTGCACACCGTTCGGTTAATTAAAATCGTAAGCCCTTATATATCAACACTATTTGTGCGGACTTCTATGACTTAGGCGATGGGAATCAGCGGATCTGCAGCGGCCCATGCCGTTTCACGATTGGCTGCCGGCGGGTAAATCCACACGGTGTTGATCTGGGTTTTGAGTTCCTTGCCTTCCTGCTTTACCAGTTTCACCTGACGATCCCAACCCTCGGTGTACACCGCGCCCCAGGCGCCCAGGTCCAGGCACGTCACGTACTTGGGCTGGCTGTACGGCGTCGGGTCCACGCCGAGAATCTGTGCCGCCACGTTGTTGCCGGCGTGGCGACCCAGGACGATGGCGTGTTGGCAGGTCATCAGCGCGTGGTTGCCGATGTCGTCGGAGGCCGCGTAAGCCACGTCGCCGGTAGCGAAGATATCGTCCTGGCCAATGACTTTCAGGTGCGCGTCCACGTGCAAACGGCCAAGATTATCCCGCTCGCCCGGGATCTGTTCGGTCAGCGAGCTGGCGCGCACGCCGGTGGTCCAGATCACGGTATTGGCTTCGATGCGTTGGCCGTCGGCCAGGGTCACACCGTTTGCATCGACCGAAACAACCGTCGATTTCAACTGCCACTTCACCCCCAGTTCAGTACTGGCCTCGGCGATGGATTGGCTGATTTCAGCGCCCATGGACGCACCGACTTTTTCGCCGCGATCAACGATGATCACGTTGATGTCGGCGCGATCACCCAGGATTGCTCGCAGACGAGCGGGCATTTCAGTCGCAGTTTCAATTCCGGTGAAGCCGCCGCCAGCCACCACGACGGTGTTGCGAGCGTTGCTTTCTGGCAGATTGGCCAAGGCTTTCAGGTGGTTTTCCAGGCGCACGGCTTGTTCGATCTGATCCACGTCGAATGCATATTCGACCACGCCTGGGGTGTTGGACGACGCCAAACGGCTACCGCTAGCCAGAACGAGTTTGTCGTAGCTGCACACCTGTTTGGCGCCCGACGCATCAATGTAGCCCACTTGTTTTTGCTCAACGTCGATGGTTTCGGCGGCGCCCTGGATGAACTTCACGCCTACCGCATCGAACAGCTCGCCAATCGGCGCAGCCAGTTGATGGGCATTCGGTTCGTAGAAGCGCGGACGCACCCGCAGCTCGGCCTGTGGGGCCAGGACGATCACTTCAACGGCGTCGTGATTATGAATATCGAACAGACGCGTCGCGCTCAACGCTGTCCACATGCCACCGAAACCCGCACCAATGACCAGAATCTGCTGTTTCATTTTTAACTCCGAGTGGAAAACCAGGTGATGAATTTGTTTAGGGTCAACGACCGCTGCCGACCGAATAACTACGACTCTATTGGTCGTCTTTAAATCAAACAAGTCAACATTACTGATCATTCCAATCGGTTTATCAGATCTGTTTGTGCAACCCTTCTAAACCGGACTTTACTGGCCATGCGTCTCTTGAAAACATGCACCAGCAAGCAACAGCAGACGATGAAGCGCGTTGCCGACCTTCCGTTGCGCTGCTAAGATTTGCGACTATATTAGTCGGAGATCACTATGTCTCTTTACAGCGCAGGCGTTGAGTACGGCATTCATTGCCTGCTTTTTCTGGTAGGCAATGGCGGCGACTCCCGCGAGGCGAGCGTGCGCGACCTCGCAGAACTGCAGGGCGTACCGCTGGATTATCTGGCCAAGATCTTCACCAAACTGGCCAAGGCCAAGCTGGTGGTGGCCACTGAAGGCGTGCGCGGCGGTTTCAAACTGGCCAGGTTTGCCGATGAAATCACCCTGCTGGACATCGTCAACGCCATCGACGGCCAGAAGCTGATCTTTGATTGCCGTGAGATTCGTGGCCGTTGCGCCTTGTTTGAAGGCTCGGCGCCGGCCTGGGCGCTGGACGGCGGTTGCGCGGTGCACGGGGCGATGATGACCGCGCAGAAACGCATGGAAGACGCCCTCGCCCAGACCACCATTCTTGACCTGGCCCGAAAGGTCGGGCGCAAGGCTCCGCCGGAGTTCGCCGGGCAGGTGGATGAATGGCTGGGGGATCGCCGGGAGAAGAAAGGCATCGGCAGCGAGCAGAACATCACACTGACCGACATCACCGACTAACTATTGTGGCGAAGGAGCTTGCTCGCGCTCGAGTGCGCAGCGCTCGCAACAGGGGCTGCTGCGCACCCCAGCGCGAGCAAGCTCGCTCGCCACAAAAAAAAGCCGAAGCCGGAATCATCCGGCATCGGCTTTTTTCATATTCGATATCCAGTCTTACAGGCAGTCCCGCACCGCCTGCCGCATCGCCGCCGATTTCGCCCACGGAGGCCCCTGATACAGCGACACCCGGCTGCCATCCTTCGACTTCACGATATCCAGAATCTCGTCCGCCGTAATGATGCTCGGCGCCGTCAGGCGATAGCCGTTGGAAATGCCAATTTGAGTGGTCTTGGGAATCTGCTGCTGCCACAACGGCAGCACGCACGCGACGTAGTCTTTGGGCGGTTTGCTGCTGTATTTGCTGACATTGGGCTCACCTGGCACCAGGGACGCAGGCAATGAACAACCCGCCAACATAGCCACAGCTACCCCCGCTATCAACATGCGCATGACGCGTCCTCATCCTGAAAAACGGCGAATGTAGCGCGTACCCACGCAGACATCCAGCGAACGATTGGCGAAAGCGACAGAACCGACGCATGCCCTTACGAACGGGACACTGCGCACGGTAAACGGGACTAATCTTTCGTAGCGGGGATTTTGCAGGAGATCATCATGTGGCTTAACGAACTCGAACAGGAACTTCGGCGCGACCTCCAGAGTGTGGAGTCGAATCTGCGGTGGTCGGCGGTAGAACTTTTGCGCCTGGCGGAGCAGTTTCGCCAGGCCGGCAATGAAGTGGATGCCCAAGTAGCCCTAAGGCTGCGGGAGGTGCTCCAGGGGGACGAAGAACGGCTGAAGGGCTACGCCGAGGAGGTCAAGGCGCGGCACATCAGCCGAACGAAACCTCAATAACGGGACCACTGCCATGAACAAGCCTGTTTTCGCCCTGCTCGCCGTGCTGACGGCAACGGCTGGTTGCAGCTCCGATTCGCATGTCTATCGCAACCAGCCGCTGGTCGCCAAAGTCGAGAACGGCATGAGCAAGGATCAGGTCGAGCAAATCGGCGGCAAGCCGCTGGCCGTCACCGATCGTACGGTGGAGCCCGGCAGCTGTTATGACTACAAACTGACGCAGGCCGGTCATCAGCAACCCTACAACGTCAGTTTTAACGGCTCGGGCAAGGTCGATCACACCAGCTTCATGAGTTGCGCGGAATGGAGCAATGCCCAGCGAAAAGCCAGGGAGCCCTCTCATACTTCAGGCGGGATGGGTGGCGGTGGCGGCTACTGACCCACCCATGAAAAGCCCCGGCACAGGCCGGGGCTATACGTACACCATTGACTACTGGTTGCGCGCCGGCCGACCTGGCCGCGCTTTATATGCCGGCAAGGACGCGGCGAATGCCAGTGCCTCTTCCCGACTGCCAAAGGCACCCAACCGGTCACCTTTGGTGCACACCCGCCATGGGCCGTGGTTCACGCTGAGTACGTCATAACCGTTCATGTGCATCTTGGTCAGCATCTCAATGCTCATAGTCACCTCCTTTTGGGCAGTGAAAATTGACTCGCTTACCTTACACCCGGCCCAGCCCCAGGCGCCGACCAGACGTCGCGACATCAAGTTGCACTTTTGGCTTGCACGGTCACTCCAACCCTTGAAACCGCCGAAACACGGGGCCCCGGCCTGAATATTGCATTTTTATGACTGTTTTATGACAAACGGGCAATCAGGTAACACATGAAAGTACGCGCCACCGTTATTTGCGAGCAAGACCGACACGTCCTCCTGGTGCGCAAGCCCAGGTGTCGCTGGACCTTGCCCGGTGGAACGGTCGAGCCAGGCGAAACCAAAATGGACGCCGCCGTGCGGGAACTGGCGGAAGAAACCGGGCTTGGGGTCGACGGCATGCTGTACCTGATGGAACTGGAAGCCGGCGACACTCGGCACCATGTGTATGAAGCATCGGTGGTGGACCTGTATCAACTCCGGCCGCTCAACGAAATTATCGATTGCATGTGGCATCCGCTGGACGCCATCCAAAACCTGAAAGTCAGCGACGCCACGCTGCGGATCGTCAAAGCGTTTCAGCGTCGCTTGTAACGTGCTTAGCCCTGATCGCCACCACCCACCGGCATGATCATCCCGGTGATGTACGAGGCCTCGTCGCTGGCCAGAAACAGGATAGCGCTTGCCTGCTCATCCAGCGTGCCGTAACGCTTCATCAAACTGCTGTCGAGGGTCTGGTCGACGATCTGTTGATACCAGACCTGCTCCTGGGCGCTTTGCCCGGCGCTGTTGCGCGGAATTACCCGCGGTGGCGCTTCGGTTCCGCCGGGTGCCGTAGCATTGACCCGAACCCCGCGACCGGCGGTTTCAAAGGCCAGGCACGCGGTCAGTGCATTCACCCCGCCCTTCGCCGCGCCGTAAGGCACGCGATTGATGCTGCGGGTGGCAATGGAGGACACATTGACGATGGCGCCGCTGCCTTGCTCGAGCAGGAACGGCAACGCGGCATGGCAACACCACAACGTCGGGAACAGCGAACGACGGACTTCGGCCTCGATCTGCTGTTCTTCGTAATGCTCGAAAGGCTTGGCCCAGATTGTTCCGCCGACGTTGTTCACCAGCACATCCAGGCGTCCGAAGCGCTCGACAGCGGTTTTCATCACGCGACTGCATTCACTGTATTGCTCAAGGTCGGCGGTCAGCGCGAGCACCTGACTGGCCTGACCCAATTGCTGTTGCACCTCGAATATCAGCTCCGAGCGATCGACCAATATCAATCGCGCGCCCTCTGCCGCCATTCGCTCGGCAACCCGCCGACCGATGCCTTGGGCGGCGCCGGTGATCAGCACGACTTTTTCCTGAAACCTGTTCATACACACCTCATTGTGACGACTGTGCCGTGTAGGAGCTGCCGAAGGCTGCGATCTTTTGATCTTGGTTTTGAAAAACAGGATCAAAAGATCGCAGCCTCGTTTCACTCGTCAGCTCCTACGGGTGGGTATCGCCGCAGAAAATTTCAGGCCGCGCTGGCGGCAAACTTTTCGTAGTAGAAATTGGCCGGCGCAATGCCCTGCTCACGAATGAACTGGCTGACGGCCTCGACCATCGGCGGCGGGCCGCACAGGTAGACATCGACGTCGCCATCGTTCAAATGCCGGGGCTCGATGTGCTGGGTCACGTAGCCCTTGAGCGGGTGCTGGCTGTCGGGATTGGCTACGCAAGCGCTGTAAGTGAAATTCGGGATGCGCGCGACGAAGGCTTCCAGTCGGTCGAGTTCCACCAGGTCGAAGTCATTGGTCACGCCGTAAATCAAGTGCAACGGATGCTCACTGCCCTGCCCGGCGATTTTCTCCAGCATCGCGGTGAACGGTGCCAGACCGGTGCCGCCCGCCAGCAACAACAACGGGCGGCGGATATCGCGCAGGTAGAAACTGCCCAACGGCCCGGCCAGGGTCATGCTGTCGCCGGCCTTGGCCATGCCGGTGAGGAAGCTGCTCATCAAGCCGCCGGGCACGTTACGAATCAGGAAACTGACCTCGCCGTCACGCTGCAACGAACTGAAGGAATACGCACGGGTCTGCTCGCTGCCGGGCACCCCGAGGTTCACGTATTGCCCCGGCAGGAACGCCAGTTTGCTCAGGGCCTCGCCCTTGATCGACAGCGCGATGGTGCTGTCGGACAACTGGCGCAGGTTGCTGATGATGGCTTCAAAACTGGCCTGGCGAGTGCGGCAGACATCCGACGCAACCGGCACCCGGACCACGCAATCGCTCTGGGCGCGCATCTGGCAGGTCAGGACAAAACCCTGCCCGGCTTCATCGGCGCTGAGGGCGTCTTCGATGTACTCGTCGCCCAATTCATAACGACCGGCCTCGGCGAAACATTTGCAGGTGCCGCACGCGCCATCGCGGCAGTCCAGCGGAATATTGATGCCCTGGCGATACGCGGCATCGGCCACGGTTTCGCCGGGATCGGCGTCGATGAACCGGGTAACGCCGTCTTCGAAATTGAATGCGATGGAATGAGTCATGACGGCCGCCTCACAAGTGGTAAACGTCGATGACCTGGCGAACGTAATCGTTCTTCAGGATCACTTTCTTGGCCTTGATCAGCGGGTTTTCGCCGCGCACATCGAGGGTGTAGAAACTGCTGCCGAAATAGCTGTCGACGGTCTTGTAGCGAAAGCTCAGGGTGTGCCAGTTGAAGCGCACTTTGCACAAGCCATCGGTTTGTTCGAGCAACTCGATATTGCTGATGTTGTGGGAGGTGCGAGTGTCCGGAATGCTCGCGCTGGAGCGCTCGGTCTTGATGCGGAAGATGCGGTCTTCCAGGCCAGTGCGGTTGCCATACCAGATCAGCGAGATTTCCCGCTGCGGGTCTTCTGTCAGCTCGTCGTTGTCATCCCAGGATGGCATCCAGAACGACGCATCGGCGGCGTACAGTTCCAGCCAGTCGTCCCATTGTTTGTCGTCGAGGTAGCGGGCTTCGCGGTAGAGAAAATCGCGCACGGCTTCATAGGTGATGGTCATTGCACAGCCTCCACGGCGATCAGCTCGGACTGTTCGGCGGCCAAAGCCTTGAGCATGGTTTGTTGCCAATACTTGTGTTGCAGCACGAACAAACCTTCGTCTTCGGTTCGCACGCCGCTGAGCAGTGGGTGCAAGTCGATTTCCCTGGCCGCGTCGTCGGCGCCTTCGACCCAGTGTTCGGCGCCACGGGACATGTCGTTCCAGGTGGTGACGCTGCCCTGATACCCGGTCTGGCACGAGCGAAATTCCTCCAGATCGTCCGGGGTCGCCATGCCGCTGACGTTGAAAAAATCCTCGTACTGGCGAATCCGGCTCGACCGCGCGCAGTCGCTTTCGCCCTTGGGGGCGATGCAATAAATGGTGATTTCCGTGCGGTTGACCGAGATCGGTCGGGCGATGCGAATCTGTGAGCTGAACTGGTCCATCAGGTACACGTTCGGGTACAGGCACAGGTTGCGCGAGTTCTCGATCATCCAGTCGGCGCGGGCCTGGCCGAAGTCCCGGGCCAGTTCGTCGCGACGTTCGAACAACGGGCGATCCTCGGGGTTGGACCAGCGGGTCCAGAGCAGCATGTGGCCCTTGTCGAACGAGTAGAAACCACCGCCCTGCTTGGCCCAGGTGCCGGCGCTCATGGTGCGGATGTCTTCGCCGGCCTCGCGCTGTTTGCGCTGGTTCTGGGTGGCCGCGTAGTTCCAGTGCACCGAGCTGACGTGGTAGCCGTCGGCGCCGTTTTCGGCGGTGAGTTTCCAGTTGCCTTCGTAGATGTAGCTGGAAGAACCGCGCAGCACTTCCAGGCCATCGGCGGACTGGTCGACGATCATGTCGATGATCTTCGCCGACTCGCCCAGGTGTTCCACCAGCGGCACCACATCAGCCTTGAGGCTGCCGAACAGGAAGCCGCGATAAGACTCGAAACGCGCGACCTTGGTCAGGTCGTGGGAGCCTTCGCAGTTGAAACTCGCCGGGTAACCCGCTTCGGCCGGGTCCTTGACCTTGAGCAGCTTGCCGGAATTGTTGAACGTCCAGCCGTGGAACGGGCAGGTGTAGGAGCTTTTGTTGCCGGTTTTGTGCCGGCACAGCATGGCGCCGCGATGGCTGCAGGCATTGATGAACGCGTTGAGTTCACCGGCCTTGTTGCGCGCGATAAAGATCGACTGGCGGCCCATGGTGGTGGTGTAGAAATCGTTGATATTGGGGATCTGGCTTTCATGCGCCAGGTACAGCCAGTTGCCTTCGAAGATGTGCTGCATCTCCAGGTCGAACAGCCGCGGGTCGGTGAACATCTCGCGCTTGCAGCGGTAGATGCCGTTTTCTTTGTCGTCTTCCAGCAGGGAGTGAAGGTATTCGGGTCGCAGGGACATGGCCGCCGCCTCCATTGTTTTTATTCAGGCAGGGCCATGCTAGGACGGGGGGATTGGGCGGACTATCCGATGGGTGCAGACCTTTATCCGTTTTCTGCAACAGCGACGCCAACCCTGTGGGAGCGAGCTTGCTCGCGATAGCGGAGTATTAGTCAACAGAGATGTTGGATGTGCTGGCCTCATCGCGAGCAAGCTCGCTCCCACAGGGTAAATACAGTCAGTGCCGGCGCTTGAGGGTGTCGGACGGCAACTCGCCAAACTGCTTGCGGTAGCTATCGGAGAACCGTCCCAGATGCAGGAAGCCATAATCCATCGCCACTTCCGTGACATTGCGCACGTTGCAGCTCGGGTCGCTCAGGCAGGCGTTGATGCGTTCGAGGCGTTTCTGGCGGATGTAGTTTTTCGGCGTAGCCCCGGCGTTGCGTTCGAACAAGCCATACAGCGAACGCAAACTCATCCGCGCCAGGCGGGCCAGTGCCTCGCTGTCGAGGTCTTGCTTGAGGTTGCGCGCAATATAATCGGCAATCATCTCGAACGTGGCCGACGGCGAGCCGAGGCTGACCCGGCTCACATTGGTTTTCATCAAGCTGAGCATCTTGCTGACGATGATCTGCGCGTAGTGCTCCTGCACCTTAAGAATCTGCTCGGTGGCCTCGGCCTCTTGGCAAATCATCGCCAGCAGATTGACGAAACCCTCCAGTTGATCGAGCTGATAACGGTTCTGCAGAAACCGCACGCCCTGCCCCGGATAGCCCCAGCGTTGTTCATCGCATACCGACTCCAACAACCGAGTCGGGACTTTGAGGATGAATTTTTCGCAATCGTCAGAGTACGTCAGGTCCACCGGATCATCGGGGTTGATCAGCAGCAACTCGCCAGGTTCGAAGTAATGCTCCTGACCATGCCCGCGCCACAGGCAGTGGCCGCGCAGCAGGACTTGCAGGTGATAAATGCTGTCGAGCGCACCTGACGTGACCCGCACACTGGCGCCGTAGCTGATGCGGCACAGGTCCAGGCTGGCGAATTTTCGGTGATCAAGGCTGGCCAGCGGCCGGCCGGCGCGGGGCATCAGAATGCAATGATTGCCGACGTGCTGATTGACGTAGCCCGACACTGCGTAAGGGTCCGCGTGGTCGAACACTCTGCTGCGCTGACTCAACAGTTGCGCGTGCATCATCGGGTCACTCTCGTTGTTGATGTGTGTGGGAGCGAGCCTGCTCGCGAAAGCGCAGTGTCAGTCAACGATGATGTTGAAGCTGATTCCGTCTTCGCGAGCAGGCTCGCTCCCACAGGAGGCTCAATAGTGCGCTGTCAGTCTTCGAGTGCGCGCACACGTTCCATGCGCTGCTGCTCCTCAGGCTGGGCGGACGACTGCAAGGTGAAGTCGAAGTCGATTTCGGCAAATCGACCGCTGACACCGTGGGCCGCCGCACGCTGCGGATCGTCGCTGAAAGTGATGTGGGCGATCAGCTCATCACGGGTGGCATAGGCGAAATCGTCGTGCAGGTATTTGTCGCCGTCGAGGTTGATCTGGGTGGTCAGGTGGCGATGGTCCGGCGCCGAGATAAAGAAATGGATATGCGCCGGCCGCTGCCCGTGGCGACCCAGTTGATCGAGCAATTGCTGGGTCGGACCGTCCGGCGGGCAGCCGTAGCCCGACGGCACGATGCTGCGGAACCGGTAACGGCCCTCGGCATCGGTGACTATCCGGCGACGCAGGTTGAATTCGGATTGCGTGGCATCGAAGTACGAATAGGTGCCACCGGTATTGGCGTGCCAGACATCCACCACGGCCCCGGCCAACGGTTCACCAGCGGTATTAAACACCTGGCCTTGCATGAACAAAGTTACGCCCGGATCGACACCGTCATCGAGTCGCGCCTCGCCTTCAGACAACGGCGCACCGGCTACATACAGCGGCCCTTCGATGGTGCGTGGCGTGCCGCCGGACTTGCCGGCCTGCTCGTCTTCGGCGTCCATCAAAAGGTCCAGGTAATGCTCCAGACCGAGCCCGGCCACCAATAAACCCGCCTCTTGACGCGAACCCAGCACGTTCAGGTAATTCACAGCTTTCCAGAACTCTTCAGGGGTCACGGCCAGGTCTTCGATGATGTTCACCGAGTCCCGCAGTATCCGATAAACCAGTGCCTTGACCCGTGGATCACCGGCATCGTTGAGCAGACCGCTGGCCTCTTCGAGAAACTTCTGGGCACTGGCAGTGTGGGAAATCTTGACGTTCATGGTGGTTCCTCATCTTGTAGTTATAAGCGTAGCGAACTGAAGCGGCCGGGTTCAGCGGTCATCCTCGCGAATCGAAGAAGGATGCCGGCACAGCGCGTCGATCTCGATGGCCATGTACGGAAACAGCGGCAATTGCATCAGCAGGTCGTGCAGTTCCTGAACGCTGTCGACATCGAACACGCTGTAATTGGCGTAGTGCCCGGCGATGCGCCACAGATGGCGCCACTTGCCCTGCTCTTGCAGGCGCTGGGCCAGGGCTTTCTCGTCGGCCTTGAGCCGAGTGGCGAGTTCGGGGTTCATGTCGAGCGGCAGGTTCACGGTCATTTTTACGTGGAACAGCATGATGCTCTCCTCAGGCTTTATAAACGGCAGTGGAAGACTTGTCGCGGCGGAAAAATGCCAGGCGTTCTGCATCCAGGCTCAAGCCCAGACCCGGTGTTTTTGGCACATGCAGTTCGAAATCGCGATAGACCAGCGGCTCGCTGAGAATGTCTTCGGTCAACAGCAATGGGCCGAACAACTCAGTGTCCCAGGCCAGTTTGTTCAGGGTAATAAACGCGTGGGCCGAGGCCAGCGTGCCGATCCCGCCTTCGAGCATGGTGCCGCCGTACAGGCCGATACCGGCCGCTTCGGCAATCGCGGCGGTTCGCAACACAGCGCGCGGGCCACCGTTCTTGGCGATCTTCAGGGCGAACACCGACGCCGCGCCTTCACGCGCCAGGTTGAAGGCATCCTCCACGCATTCAATGGACTCGTCGGCCATGATCGGCGCCGGGCTCATCGCATTCAGGCGTGCCATGCCAGCGCGGTTATTGCGCGAGATCGGTTGTTCAATCAGGTCGATGCCGTTAGTGCCGAGGATTCGGCAGGCGCGCAGTGCCACCGCTTCGTCCCAGGCCTGATTGACATCGACCCGAACACTAGCGCGATCGCCCAGGGCTTTCTTGATCGCGATGACGTGGGCCAGATCGCGATTGACCTCGCCAGCACCGATTTTCAGTTTGAAGATCCGATGCCGGCGCAGGTCTAGCATTTTTTCCGCTTCGGCGATGTCCTGCGCGGTGTCGCCACTGGCCAGGGTCCAGGCCACCGGTAACGCCTCGCGAACCCGCCCGCCCAACAACTCGCTGACCGCCAGGCCAAGACGTTTACCCTGGGCGTCGAGCAACGCGGTTTCAATACCGGACTTGGCAAAGGTATTGCCGCGAATGCTGCGTTCCAGGCGCAACATCGCCGCATTGACGTTGCTGCTGTCCTCGCCGATCAGCAACGGCGCGAAGTGTTTGTCGATATTGGTCTTGATGCTGTCCGGGCTTTCATTGCCATACGCCAGGCCACCGATGGTGGTGGATTCGCCAATCCCTTCAATGCCATCGGCGCAGCGCACACGGATGATCACCAGGGTCTGGTTCTGCATGGTGTGCATCGCCAGTTTGTGCGGGCGGATGGTCGGCAGATCGACGATGATCGTCTCGATCGATTCAATGGCTGTTGCAAGCATGTCGATACCCGTCAGGTTCTTAAAGTTCTGGATCGGATTCTCATACGGCTTTTCCGTGGCGGCCAATATAGAATTGGTCTGGCTTGATACCTTAAAGGTATTCAACCCATCAGCGTCTGGAGGCCCCATGGAACTGCGTCACCTGCGTTATTTTCAGGTGTTGGCTCAAACCCTCAACTTCACCCGCGCCGCCGAACTGTTGCACATTGCCCAGCCGCCCTTGAGTCGACAGATCCAGCAACTGGAAGATGAACTCGGGGTGCTGCTGCTGGAGCGTGGACGACCGCTGAAGCTGACCGACGCCGGGCGGTTTTTTCATGAGCATTCGAGTGCGCTGCTGGAGCAACTGGGCAAGGTCTGCGACAACACGCGGCGGATCGGCCTCGGGGAAAAGACCTGGCTGGGCATCGGTTTTGCACCGTCGACACTCTACGGCGTGCTGCCGGAACTGATTCGCCGCTTGCGCAACCATGAGCGCTTGGAACTTGAATTGGGTCTGTCAGAGATGACCACTCTGCAACAGGTGCAGGCGCTCAAGGCCGGGCGCATTGATGTGGGTTTCGGGCGCATCCGCATCGACGACCCGGCGATCATCCAGACCGTGCTCACCGAAGATCGCCTGGTCGCCGCCCTGCCCGCCGGCCACCCGCTGCTGGCCGGTCCCATCAGCCTGCGTGAACTGGCGAAAGAACCCTTCGTGCTCTACCCCGGCAACCCGCGCCCGAGCTATGCCGACCATGTGATCGCACTGTTCGAGTCCTACGGCGTAAGCATCCATGTGGCGCAATGGACCAACGAACTGCAAACCGCGATCGGCCTGGTGGGCGCCGGCATCGGCGTCACCCTGGTACCCGCCTCGGTGCAACTGCTGCACCGCGACGACATCGGCTTCACCCCGCTGCTGGAAGACAACGCCACCTCGCCGATCATCCTCAGCCGACGGGTGGGCGATGTCTCGCCGGGGTTGAATCATTGTTTGCAGATGATTGATGAGCTGGTGCCCCAGAACTGAACCGTGACTCAACGTAGGAGCTGCCGAAGGCTGCGATCTTTTGATTTGGCCTTTTAAAAACAAGATCAAAAGATCGCAGCCTTCGGCAGCTCCTACAGGGACCGCATACGACATCAGATTGGCGGAAATGGCGCACTTGAAATATCCCGAAAACGCTTTGGCCGACGACAGAAATTGCATCGACTAACGTTCATTTGCAAACACATCTCAAGGAGGGCAAAGGAATGCCTGTCGCTGCAAATGGATGTCGCCTGCCCAAGGCACGCATTACTGAATCAGGTCGTATCTACCTGCTGACCGCTGTTACTGAACAACGTCAACCAGTGTTCGCCGATTGGCGGTTGGGGCGGCTTCTGGTCGATCAGTTGCGCCATGCTGATCAAACCTCTTGGGTCACATCCATGGCTTGGGTCGTGATGCCGGATCATTTGCATTGGCTGGTGGAATTGCATCACGGCACGTTGGCCGAGCTGATGTGCCGCATCAAATCCAGAAGCAGTCGCTCAATCAATCTTGCGCGCTGCAGCCAAGGCCGAATATGGCAACGGGGGTATTACGACCGCGCGTTACGTCGTGATGAAGATATCAAGGATGCGGCACGGTACATCGTCCTGAATCCTTTGCGTGCGGGGTTGGTCAGCCGAGTGGGTGATTACTCTTTGTGGGATGCCATTTGGTTTTGAAACGGCAAGATCAAAAGATCGCAGCCTTCGGCAGCTCCTACAGAGACAACGCCGAGCCTGTGTGGGAGCTGCCGAAGGCTGCGATCTTTTGATCTTCAAAACAAACAACGCGAAAACAACTGCTGGATCGGCTGCGTGCGCTGGCTATAGCGCTGCAACAACACAATCTCGCGATAGAACGTCAATTCCCCCAACGCAATCACCCTCACCTTCGCCCCATGCTCAACCCACAATCCCGCCTCGGGCAACAACGAAACCCCCAACCCGCATTCGACCATTTTCACAATCGCCTCCAGCTCATCCAGCTCCAGCGCCACCCGCACGTCAATCTGCTGTTCACGCAGAAACCTCGTGACCAGGCGTCCGCCGAATGAGTTGCGGTCGTAGCGCACGTGAGGGTGGTCGGCGAGTAGTTGCAGCGGATCATCGCCCTCCAAATCCGCAGGCACGATCAGCACAAACGGTTCTTTGCGGATGACTTGCGCCGACAGCTCCTTGGGCAGTTCGAATGGCGGCTTGATCAGGATCGCCAGGTCCACTTCACCAGTATCGACCTGACTCAGCAAATTCAGCGACACCCCTGGCACCAATTTCGGCTCCAGCAACGGTGCCTGCTGCCTCAATCGCAACAACGCCTGGGGCAACAACCCGGTCTGCACCGTGGCCACCGCACCAATCTTCAGCTCGCCGCGATATTCACTGACGTCATCACTGACCGCCATGCGCGCGAAGGTTTCCAGCATCTCGCGAGCCATCGGCAACGCCCGCTGGCCTGCCGCATTGAGCAGTGCCTGGCGTCCGGTGCGGTCGAACAAACGAATGCCCAGCGCCTGCTCCAGATTGCGAATCTGCGCACTGACCGCCGACTGCGTCAGGCCGATGTGCATGCCGGCCGCCGCGAACGTGCCGTAGCGGGTCACCGCGATAAAGGTTTTCAGTTCCCGCAGCATAGGTTCGCCATTGATCGAAATAATTTGAGCTCGACGCAAAAATTATCGTCTTTTAATCAAAAAGCACAGGACTAAACTCAGATTCAACTTTCGACCGTTGAGGATGACACGATGCAGCTTTCCCCTTTTCACCTGGCGATTCCGGTATATGACCTCGCGGCCGCACGCAGTTTCTATGGCGAAGTGTTCGGTCTTGAAGAAGGCCGCTCCAGTGACCACTGGGTGGATTTCAACTTTTTCGGCCATCAACTGGTGATTCACCTGGCGCCGAAGAACGCCTCGCAAGAAGCCGCTCACACCAACGCCGTGGATGGCCACAACGTGCCGGTGCCGCACTTTGGCGTGGTGCTGGGGATGGCGGAATGGGAAACCCTGGCCGAACGCCTGCAAGCCCTTGGCACGCAGTTCGTGATCGAGCCTGGTATTCGTTTTCAGGGATTGGTGGGTGAACAAGCGACGATGTTTCTCTTCGACCCCTGCGGCAATGCCCTGGAGTTCAAGGCGTTCAAGGACATCAGCCAGTTGTTCGCCAAATGAGCCGCCCTGCCCTGGACGCCACCGCCCTCAGTCAGTCGGTTCGCGATGGCGAGATAACCGTCGCAGCCATTGCCGATGCCTTTCTTCAGCGCATCGAAACCCTGGAACCGGACATCCACGCCTTCGTCTCGCTGAAACCGCCACAGGTGCGCCTGCACGCCGCGCTAAATGATGGCCGAGGTCTGCTGGCCGGTGTGCCGGTGGGCGTCAAGGACATCATCGACAGCGCTGACCATCCCACGCAGTTCTTTTCGCCGATCTATGCCGACCATCAACCATCCCGGGACGCCCATGTGGTGACCCTGCTGCGCCAAGCCGGCGCGCTGATCATGGGCAAGACCCACACCACTGAATTTGCCTACATGCGCACCGGCCCGACCCGCAACCCTCATGATCTGGAGCGCACGCCGGGCAGTTCCAGCGCCGGTTCGGCGGCTGGGATGGCAGCGGATTTGTTTGCCGTGGCGCTGGGCACCCAGACCGCCGGATCGCTGCTTAAACCGGCGTCCTACTGCGGCCTGTTCGCGTTCAAGCCGTCGTTTGGGCTGGTGTCGCTGGAAGGGATAAAACCGCTGGCGCCGAGCTTCGATACCGTCGGCTGGTATGGTCGCTCGGTGCGGGATCTGAATCTTGTGGCGCGGGTGTTGATTCCAGGATTCAAAGTGCCTGACATCGAACAGCGCCCCCTGCGTTTGGGCTTCTATCGCACCGAGCGCTGGGATCAAGTCGCTCCCGAAGTGGCCAACGCTCTGGAACAAGCGATTGCACACTTGCGCAGCGCTGGTCATCAGGTTACGGAGGTGCAACTGCCGGATGATTTCGCCGGGGTGTTCGACGACCACCTGTTGATCAACGATTGCGAAGGCGCCCGTTCACTGGCGAAGGAGTTTCAACAACATCGGGCGCTGTTAAGCCCTTCGATACTGGCGATGTTCGACCGCGCGGCGGCCACAACGTGGGACCAGGAATCCGCTGCCAAGGCTCGATTGGCGGCCCTTGCGCCGATCCTGAATGAGATTTGCCAACCGTTCGACGCAATGCTCGGTCCGTGTTGCGGGAGCGTCGCACCGCTGTATGCGGACAGCGCCGAAAACACCGGCCCATCGGACTACATCAAGTTCTGGGGCGCGTTCGGCTGGCCGCAAGTGAATCTCCCGCTGCCACGCGCTGAAGGATTGCTGCCGATCGGGCTACAGATGATCGGCCGGTTCCGAAATGACGCTGCGCTGTTACGAGTGGCCGAACGGGCGGCCGCTGATCTGCTCACCGATCGCGGCCAATAGACCGTCCACGGTCTGGTGCAGCGCCGGATGAAACTCGATCTGGCCGACACTGAAGCGAATGTCATAACCGCAATGCACCGTGGCGTTGCGCTCGTCGAGCATCTCTTCGAGCCGCGCCCGGATCGCCGGGATCTCCACCGCGTTGGCGCCGGTCAGCAAGACCGCGAACTCATCGCTGCCCATGCGACCGATCACATCGCTTTCGCGAAAGGCGATCCGCAGCACATCGGCGAAGGTTTTCAAGGCGTCATCGCCTTCGGCGCGGCCATACAGATAGTTGATGTGTTTGAAGTTATCGAGGTCGAAAAACAGCAATGTCGCCGGTTTGCCCAATTGTAAGCAAGCGTCCAGCCCCCGTTGAGCCAAGGCGTCGAAGCCATGACGATTGGGCAGCAGCGTCAATTCATCCATGCTCGCCACCTGCACCGCGGTCAGTTCCTGCTCGGCCTGACGCGCCAGGTCGCGCAGCATTTCGCGCTCCTGCAGTGCAGTGTCCGGACCGTGCAAGGTGTCTGCGCAAGCGCCCGGTTTGATCGGTTTGCCTGGAACCAGCATGTGTCACTCCTGCGATGGGTATGTACGTTAGAGCCGCACATATCCGGTTTGACTCCTTTTTAAGCCGCCGTTGGTCAGATGCCCGCCACGGGACATGGACCTCCGGCGTCCGCCCAGAGCTTGAATTGCGTGACAAAGATGTCGTGCGGCACCGGAACCGGCGCCCGATTGCCGCCCGGATTCCAGCCCCAGAGCACCAGTTTGTCGTCGCTGACGTGTTTGATCAGCGCAGCGAAATCCCGGTCGCCGTTACTGGAACGGTCCTTGATCAATGCGCAGAGCTTGTCTGCCGGCAGGCCGATCCAGGCCATTTTGTGTGCTGCGGGCGGCAGGCTCCAGTGCGGGGCGCCTGGCGGTGCGTGGGGGCCGTAACTGGCCGGGGGGTTGTTTTCGGCGTGGCAGGTGGCGCAAGGCAAACCGGCGGCGCCCTTGCCGTCCATGCCGCGCACGACGTTCATCATGTGTGGGGTGCCGGCATCGAACTGCAACGGTGAATCGCCAGGGATGTGGCAGTTCTGGCAGCGGGGGCTCTGGAAGACCTTCTGCACGGTGTCGAAGGCTTTCAACGCCGCCGGATTGTCCGCTGCGAACAGGTCCGACGCATAGCCGGTCAGCCCCACCAACACCACGGCACCCAGGATCAAATGTCGTCTCATGTCACACCCCCGACAGTTGCAACGGCAGTTCCCGCAGACGCTGCCCGGTCAGGGCAAACACCGCGTTGGCCACCGCTGGCGCCACGGGCGGCACACCGGCCTCGCCGATGCCGCCGGGTTTGTCGGTACTGGGCACGATATGCACCTCCACCACCGGCATCTCATTGAGTCGCAGCACCTGATAATCGTGGTAGTTGGACTGCACCACCTGGCCATCCTTGAACGTCAGTTTGCTGCGCAAGGCAAAACCGAGGCCGAAGGTGACGCAGGACTCCATCTGCGCGGCGATGCTCTGCGGGTTGACCGCGATGCCGCAATCCACCGCGCACACCACCCGGTGCACACGAATCTTCAGGTTGTCCTCGGACACTTCGGCGACATGGGCGACGTAGCTGCCGAACGACTCATGCACCGCCACACCCAAGGCGTGACCGTCAGGCAGTGGTGCGGTCCAGTTGGCCTTCTCCACTGCCAGGTTCAGTACGCCCAAATGTCGTGGATGCTCCTTGAGCAAGGTTCGTCGGTACTCCACCGGGTCCTTGCCGGCCGCATCGGCCATCTCGTCGATCAACGACTCCATGACAAACGCGTTGTGGCTATGCCCCACCGAGCGCAGCCAGAGCACGCTGATGCCGGTTTTCGGTGAGTGCAGTTCCACTTGGTGATTAGCCAGGCCCTCGATGTAAGGACTGTCGGCCACGCCTTCGACCGACGTCTTGTCGACGCCGTCCTTGACCATGGTCGCCGCAAACGCGGTGCCGTCCATGATCGACTGCCCGACCATCACATGCTTCCAGGCCAGCGGCATGCCGTCGGCATCCAGGCCAATGTTCGCTTGATGGAGGAACATTGAACGGTAGTAGCCGCCGCGAATGTCGTCCTCACGGGACCACACGGTTTTCACCGGCATGCCCGCCGCCTTGGCGACTTGCACAGCTTCGGCGACAAAATCCGAGGTCGGATTGGCCCGACGGCCGAAGCCGCCGCCGAGGAATTCGGTGTGGATTTCCACCTGTTCGGGTTTGAGCCCGGTGATTTTGCCCGCGACCATTTGATCGAGAGTCTGGAACTGAGTGCCAGTCCAGATCTCGCATTTGTCCGTGGTGATTTTCACCGTGCAGTTGAGCGGCTCCATCGGCGCGTGGGCCAGGTACGGCACGCTGTATTCAACGTCGATGGTTTTCGCCGCTTTCTTCAATGTGGCGGCGGCATCACCGGCCTGGCTGGCCGGCACGCCGGGGGTGGCGGCAAGTTGGCGGAAGCTTTCCAGCAGCTTCACGCTGTCGAGCCCGGTGTTCGGCCCCAGGTCCCAGTCGATTTTCAGCGCATCGCGGCCCAGTTTCGCCGCCCAGTAATGATCGGCAATCACTGCCACGCCCGTGGGCACCTGCACCACTTTGTGCACCCCTGGCACCGCCAGTGCCGAGGCGCCTTCGAAGGTTTTGACGCTGCCGCCGAATACCGGCGGGCGCGCGACCATGGCGGTCATCAGGCCGTCGAACTGCACGTCCATACCGAACTTGGCCCGCCCGGTGATTTTCTCCGGGGTGTCGAGGCGTTTGGTCGGTTTGCCGATGATCTTCCAGTCTTTGGCTTCCTTGAACTTGATCGAGGCCGGGTCTGGCACGGGTAACTTGCCAGCGTCATCGGCCAGTTCGCCGTAAGTGGCGCGATTGTCACCGGCAATCACCACGCCCGGTTCAGTGCGAATGTCGGACGGTGCGACGTTGAAGCGCTTGGCGGCGGCGTCGATCAACATCAACCGCGCGGCGGCGCCAGCCTGGCGATAGCGGTCGAACTCCATCCAGGTCGAGGTCGAGCCGCCAGTGATCTGCATGCCGCCAAAGCCTGCCAAACCATAATCCTTGGCCGAGGCAGGAGAGTGTTCTACGCGGATTTTCGACCAGTCGGCGTCCAGTTCTTCGGCGATCAACATGGTCAGTCCGGTCCAGATGCCCTGGCCCATCTCGGAGTGGCCGAGCAGGATGGTCACGGTGTTGTCATTGGCGATGCGCAGGAAGGCATTGGGGGCGAAGGCATTGCCCTGGTTCTCGGCGCCCATCGCGAAACGATGGCCGCCGGGGATGACAAACGCCACCACCAGACCACCGCCGAGCACGGCACTGCCCTTGAGAAAACCGCGACGTGATACGGGTTTGATGATGCTGTTCATGACATGGCCTCAACCGATCTCGGCGGCACGTTTGACCGCAGCGCGGATCCTTGGATAAGTGCCGCAGCGGCAGATGTTGCCGGAGAGCGCCTGGTCGATGTCGCTGTCGGTGGGCTTGGGGATCTTCGCCAACAGTGCGGCGGCCGACATGATCTGCCCCGACTGGCAGTAACCGCACTGCACCACGTCGAGTTCGGCCCAGGCCTGTTGCACCGGGTGCGAACCGTCAGTGGACAGGCCTTCGATGGTGAGGATTTTTTGCCCGTTGGCCACGGCGGTGGCCGGGGTGATGCAGGACCGTAGCGGCGCGCCATCGACATGCACGGTGCAGGCACCGCACTGGGCCATGCCGCAACCGAACTTGGTGCCGGTGAGGTGCGCGACATCGCGCAGGACCCACAGCAGCGGCATGTCCGCGGGGACATCCAGCGCCTGGTCCTTGCCATTGATATTCAGGGTCAACATGGCGGATCTTCCTCAGACTCACGGTGTTCTGAAGGGGCGCCGCTGTGGTAATGCAGGACCTACGCGCGCCTCGGGTTATCCATACAGCTAAGCGCAGATTGACCTGGTGGCCAGCTTCTGCGACCGCCGGTCACGTATCCCTGACTGTCGAAAATCCCTTGTGGGAGCGGGCTTGCTCGCGAAAGTGGCGTGTCAGGCAACATGGATGTTGAATGTTAAGCCGCCTTCGCGAGCAAGCCCGCTCCCACAGGGATTGGTTCAGGGGGTTAGAAATCGGTGGATTGTGACAACGTGCGCCAGGTGTTCAGCTCATCAGCGACGAACGCATTCTTGGCCTCGATGTAACGCACTGAATCAGTCCCCAGCGGCAGGCGCAACGGTGGTTGCTCGGCTTCAACCAGGGTGATCAGCGCCTGGGCCAGTTTCTCCGGGTCGCCGGGTTGTTGCTGGTTGACGGCTTTGGCCAGTTTGCGCACCTCACCGGCGGTCGGGGCGTAGTCGGCGATCGATTCCGGGGATTCGACCAGGGAGTTGGTGTCGAGGAAATCGGTACGGAAGTAGCCCGGTTCGACCACGGTCACTTTCACCCCCAGTGGCGCCAGTTCGCCATGCAGCGCTTCGCTCAGGGCTTCGACGGCAAATTTGGTCGAGCAATACACGCCGTAGCCCGGCGCCGACTGGAAGCCACCCACCGAAGAGATGTTGATCACATGACCGCTACGGGCGGCGCGCATGTACGGCAGCACCCCACGAGTGACATTCAGCAGGCCAAAGACGTTGGTTTCGTAAAGCCGCTTGATCTCATCACTGCTCGCCTCTTCCACCGCGCCGAGCAAACCGAAACCGGCGTTGTTGACCAGCACGTCGATTCGCCCGAAGTGTTCGATGGCGGCTTTTGCCACTGCGGCGCCCTGGGCTTCGTTGGTGACGTCGAGGGTGGCGGCCAGCAAGCCCGGTTGATCGCCGAAACGCTCAATCAAGGTGCTCGCATTCCGGGCGGTAGCTACCACCGCGTCACCGTTGGCCAGCGCGGCGGCAACGATTTTCGCGCCGATGCCACGGGATGCGCCGGTAACCAGCCAGACACGTTTGAAAGCGTTGGAAGTGCTCATGATCGATACCTTGTGTGGGTTGGAGATGTGCCCAAGGTACGCCGCAAGATTGGTGGGAGAAATGCCCTCGTGTTACAAGCACTATGAAACGCAGTTTCATAATAGGCGGACCATGAATCACGACCCGTTCGACGGCTTGACCGAATTCCTCGCGGTGGCCGAGCACAAAAGCTTCACCCTCGCCGCTACCCGTCTGGCCGTCACGCCCACGGCGGTCAGCCATGCGATCAAATTGCTGGAGCGGCGCACCGGCGTGCTGTTGTTCCAGCGCACCACCCGCCGCGTTGCGCTAACCGAGGCCGGCGCCAGCCTGTTCAACCGTTTGCGCCCGGCCGCCAGTGAAATCGATGAAGCGCTGGCGGTGCTCAGCGGTTTTCGCGATCAACCGATGGGGACGCTGCGCATCACCGCGCCACGGCTGTCCGGCGCGTTATTGATCGAGCCGTTGATCCCGCTGTTTCGCCAGGCCCACCCGCAAGTCACCCTGGATATTTCCCTCGACGACGCCACCGTGGATTTGATGGCGGGCGGTTTCGATGCCGGGATCAGGTTGGGTGAGTCGATCGAGAAAGACATGGTCGCCGTGCGCCTGACGCCTGATCTGCAATGGTCGGTCGTAGGCTCTCCCGCGTATTTCGCCAGGGCCGGGCAACCTGCCACGCCTGAAGCGCTGACCGGGCACGAATGCATCGGCTTTCGTTTTTCGACCTCGGGCAACGCCCATCGCTGGGAATTTCGTCGCGAAGGACGCGACTTCACCGTCGGTGTCGCCGGTGGCGTGATCGTCAACGACCGCAAGTTGCTGGTGGCAGCAGCCCGGGATGGCTTGGGCCTGGCGTATGCCTGCGACCTGGAGATTGCCGACGAGTTGGCCGATGGACGCCTGCAACGGGTGCTGCAACCGTTTGTGCCGCTGAGTTCGGGCCTGTACCTGTACTTCCCCAGCCGCACGCAGACGCAGCCGAAATTGCGGGCGTTTATCGACATGACGACCCGTTGGATCGCCGAACGTGGCGGCCTCGGCGCTAGACCCTCGGCTTGAGCAGGATGCCGGTATAACGCGTCAGAAACAGCCCGAACGCCGTACACCAGAGCAGCGCCGACAATCCCAATCCCGCGGCGGAAAACGGCACCAGCAACACCCGGCACACACCGGCGAGCAGCAGCAAGGCGAAACCCAGCACCACGGCTTTCGAAGGCTGGAGCAAGCGGCCGGTATGTCCCAGGCTGACCCGGGCAATCATCGCCAGAATCAGTCCGCCAATCCCGCCGACCGCCAGCGAATGAGTGGCCAGGCTCTGTTGCGACATCAGCCCCGCATGCCACAGCGCCATGGCCAGCGTCGCGACCGCTAGCCAGGCGTAAGCCAGGTACAGCGACCACAACAACGGTACCCGCCAAATGCCCCGGTCGTACCAGCGCCACAACCGCAGCAGATGCACAGCACCGAGCATCAGGAACAACGCGGCCAGCCACAACTTGGGTACGTCGTTCAAACCGGCGACAAAAGACAAAGCAGCCAACAAACTGCCCACTAGCAACACTCGGGTAGGCAACGGCTGAGCCGGTGCCGCAGCGGGCCGATTCAAGCCACGCTGAATGAAGAATGGAATCACCCGCCCGCCAATCACACTCATCAGCGCCGCCACCAGCCACAACGCGGCCAGCACGCCATGGCGTTGCAATCCGGCGTCATCGCTCACCAGCCCCCACAGCGTCAGCACCTGACAGCCCGCCAGCAGCGTGATCATCAGCAAGATCGGATAGTTGTCGCGTTTGCCCGCCGCCACCAAGTCCCGCCCCAGGCACCCGGCCAGCAACGGCAGAAACGGTAGTTGCAGGGCAATCAACAGCGTCGGGTTGATTGGCAGCAACCAGGCCAGTCGCGCCAACAGCCATACCAGCACCAGGCCAATCAAGGGCCAGCCATTCAGGCCCGGACGCCCGGTCCAGTTCGGCACCGCTGTCAGCAGGAACCCGGCGATGATCGCCGTGGCAAAACCGAAGGGCATTTCATGCCGATGCCAGGCCAGCATCCCGCCAACCGGTTGCGCACCGGGTAACCGGCCGTACAACCACAGTGCCCAGATCGCCACCGCCAGCACGGCAAACCCGGCGCCGGCGAGGAAGAACGGTCGGAACCCAAGACTGAAAACAGCTGCCCTTGTGGGAGCGAGCTTGCTCGCGATGACGGTTGTGGCCTCAACACTTTTACTGCCTGCCAGTCCGCTATCGCGAGCAGGCTCGCTCCCACCGGTTGTGTTGGACTTGCGCATCAGGCTACCGCGCCGACGTAGTGGGTTGCCAACCGATGCTGGGCCAGCAAACGCATCACATAGCCGATTTTGAGCAAGGTCGGGCCGATGATGGTCATGGCGTGCATCGACACCAGCGCCACGATGGGCAAGTGACCGCTGTAGAGGTATGCGCCGTAGATGCCGACTAAAAGCAGAGTCAGGCCCAGGCCCAGCACTTTGCTCGACAGGTGCAGAACGTTGTGGGGATTGCTGAAGAAATCGAACATTTTTCCGTACTCCTGAAGCCGTTCAGTTGTACGTGGGTTAATCCAAAACCCATGCCATGATTTATAGGCTTGCAAATCAACAGGTTGGCCACAGCGCAGTCAATATGACTCAGCCCTTAAATGGTCTTAATGACTCAAATCAAAGTCATAGTGACTACATCACAAACAATCACCCCGCCTACCCGCCTAAAAGCAAACCAATATCATTTGCGAACACTCAGGCCATTTGGTTTAATCGCGACCCATTCTTATTTGCACCGAAGGCGCCGGTCGCCCATGGATAAGTGCTCACGATGACGGTCGCCGATATCTCCAGCGTTCAGAACCTCTACCTCTCGCACCACCGCTGGTTGCATGAGCTGCTGCGCCGTCGCTTGAATAACGCCTTCGATGCCGCCGACCTGGCGCATGACACGTTTATCCGGGTGCTCAAGCGTCCGCCAGCATTCGACTGCGAAACCCGTGAGCGCTCCTACCTGGCGACCATCGCCCGGGGTTTGTGCATCGATCACTGGCGCCGCCGTCAGTTGGAGCAAGCCTGGCTCGACACCCTCGCCACGCGGCCTCAGGCGGTTCAACCGTCACCGGAGCAACGGGCGATCATTGTCGAGACCCTGTATGAAGTGGACGCCATGCTGCAACGGCTGCCCCAGCGGGTACGCGATGCGTTCATCCTCGCCCAGTTGCATGGCCTGCCCTACCGCGCCATCGCCGAGCAAATCGGGGTGTGCGAACGTATGGTCAAGAAGTACCTGGCCCAAGCGTTGATGCATTGCGCGGTGCTTGAGGCCGAACTCGACGGCCTGCTGATCGAGTAACCCATGCCCCGCACGTCCCCGAACAGCATCAGCCACGCCAGCCTCGAACAGGCGGCCCAATGGTATGTGCAATTGCACGATCAGCAGGCCGGCGAACAGGAACGCGAGCGTTGGCAAGCCTGGCTGGCGCAAAGCGGCGACCATCAGCAAGCCTGGCGCTATGTCGAGCGCGTCGGCCAACGCTTCGCCGCCCTGCAGGATGATCAGCCGCAAGCTGCCAGCCATGTGTTGCGCCACACCGCTCGCTCGCCGGTCAGCCGCCGCCACACCCTCAAGAGCCTGTTTATCCTGGCGTCGGGCAGCCTGTTGGGCTGGGGCGCCTGGCGGCAAACCTCGTTGCCGGACACCTTGGGTCGCTGGACCGCCGACCTCTCCACCGGCACCGGCGAAACCCGGGAAACCCTGCTCAGCGACGGCAGCCGGATCTGGCTCAACGCACTGAGCGCGCTGAACGTACGTTTCGATGGCGCGCAACGATTGTTGCTGCTGCGTTGCGGAGAAGTGCTGATCGATACCGCGAAGGACATCCACCGACCGTTCCTGGTACACACCGCCCACGGCCAGATGCGCGCGCTGGGCACGCGTTTCAGTGTGCGACAGGAAGAACAGCGCACGCTGCTGAACGTCTACGAAGGCGCGGTCGAAGTCCACACCTTGCAGGGTCAGGTGCAGGTCGTCGAAGCCGGCAAGCAACTGGCGTTCAGTGAAGATCAGATGTTGACGACCACGTCTGCCGCTGCAGGGCGCGAAGCCTGGCGTCGCGGTGTATTGCTGGCGGACAACCTGCCGTTGGGCCAGTTGATCGAAGAGTTGAGTCGCTACAGAACGGGACATCTGGCCTGCGATCCGGCGATCGCCGGGCTGCCGGTGATGGGTTCGTTCCCGCTCAAGGACACCGATCAGGCGTTGCGCCTGCTGGAAGCGGCATTGCCGATACGGGTGCAGAGGACCTTGCCTTGGTGGGTCAGCGTCGGCCCGAAAGCGTGATTCGCCCGATAGCCTTTGCGCTGGCGGCGGGGCTGATGAGTCTTGCGCCAGGCATCGCTCCAGCCGCCAGTGAGCAACCCGTCAGCCAGAAGCGTCATTACGCAATCGCCGCCGGTTCGCTGGTCAGCGTGCTCAA
Source organism: Pseudomonas sp. 5Vm1k (assembly GCF_056161485.1). Taxonomy (NCBI): domain Bacteria; kingdom Pseudomonadati; phylum Pseudomonadota; class Gammaproteobacteria; order Pseudomonadales; family Pseudomonadaceae; genus Pseudomonas; species Pseudomonas sp. 5Vm1k. The sequence continues at coordinate 232,303 of NZ_JBSPCZ010000010.1, read as the reverse complement.
CCGTTTCGCCGAACAGGCGGGAATTTTCCTCGCCGGCCACAACGACCTCGCGAGCGGCAAACTCAGTCCGGGCCTGACGGGCGATTTCACCGACCAGCAAGCCTTGCAGCGCCTGTTGCAAGGCAGCGGCCTGCAAGCCCTGCCCCAGGCTGGCGGCGGTTATGTCCTGCAAGCATCACCCGACGCGCCACTGGTACTGGACGCCACGAATATCGCGGGCCTCAACCTTGGCGCAATCACCGAAGCCACTCACGCCTACACCACTGGTTCAACGTCTTCAGCCACTGGCCTGCCGCTCTCCCTGCGCGAAACGCCGCAATCGGTGACGGTCATCACCCGCCAGCAAATGGACGATCAGGGCGGCACCAGCATCGCCGATGTCCTGCGCCGCGCCCCCGGCATCAGCGTGCAGAACTACGACAGCGAGCGCTGGGAGTTTTCCAGCCGTGGCCTGCCGATCACCAATTTCCAGTACGACGGCGTCAATACCGACTACGACGGTGTCTACGATTACGGCACCACCAGCACCGACATGGCGACCTTCGACCGCGTCGACATCATCAAGGGCGCCACCGGCCTGATGACCGGTTCGGGCGATCCGTCGGCCACCGTCAACCTGATCCGCAAGCGCCCGACCCAAGCCTTCAAGGCCTCGGTCAGCGGCACTGCCGACTCTTGGGACAGCTATCGCAGTGAGGGCGATATTTCCGGCCCGCTGACCGACAGCGGCAACGTGCGCGGACGCTTCGTCGGGGTCTATCAGGACCGCAGCGCCCGCGCCGATCATTATCAAAACACCAAGGACATCGCCTACGCCATCCTCGAAGCCGACCTGACCCCGGACACGCTGCTGACCTTCGGCATCGACCAGCAAAACACCCGCTCCCGTGGCGCCAGTTGGACCGGTTTCCCGATGTTCAACAGCGACGGCTCGCGCACGCATTTCTCACGCTCGTTCAACCCGGCCACCGACTGGAGCCGCCGCGACTTCGACAACCAGACGCTGTTTGCCGCGCTGGAACAGCGACTGGCCAACGATTGGACATTGAAAGTCAGCTACGACCGCAAGCACCGCCAGCACGACACCTTTCTCGGCTCGGCCAGCGGCGGCAACCCGGACCCGGTCAGCGGGGACGGCATGTTCATGTACATGGGCAAGTTCAAGGGTGATGAGGTGCAGGACAACCTCGACGTCAACTTCAGCGGCCCGTTCAGCCTGTTCGGTCGCGAGCACGAGTTGATCGCCGGTTTCATGTCGATGAACACCCGCCAGGACATCCCGGTGTTCGGCTCGATCTACCCGGCCCTGGACAGCAGCATCTTCGACTGGCGCGGCGAATTCCCGAAACCGGACATCCCGCAGGTCGGCAGTGACGACATCGTCCAGCGCCAGACCGGTGCCTACCTGGCCACACGCCTGAAGCCGACCGACAATCTGTCGCTGATCCTCGGCGGGCGGGTCAGTGATTTCAAGGGCAGCGACCACCTCGACTACCTCGACACCCACACCCCGGACGTGCGCGACAGCTACCGGCAAACCGGTGTTGTCACGCCCTACGCCGGACTGGTCTATGACCTCGACGACATCTATTCGGTGTACACCAGCTACACCAACATCTATCAGCCGCAGATGAGCAAGGACGCGGATCGGCGACTGCTCGATCCGGTGGAAGGCGATGCCTACGAGGCCGGCATCAAGGCTGAGTACTTCGCCGGGCGACTGAACGCCCGTTTCGCCGTGTTCCGCATCGAGCAGGACAACCTCGCCGAATACGTCAGTGGCGTCGACACCGAGTCGATCTATCGCCCGGTGCAAGGCGCGACCACCAAAGGTTTCGAACTGGAACTGGCCGGCGAAGTGACCGCAGGCTGGAAACTCTCCGCCGGCTACACCTACAACCACACTCGCGACGCCAAGGGCGATTACGTCTACGGCTCAGTGCTGCAAACCACGGCGCCTGAGCAAGTGGTGCGGATTTTCAGCACCTATCGGCTGCCAGGGGCTTGGGAAAACCTTACGGTCGGTGGTGGGGTGAATTGGCAGAGTGCGTTTTTTGGCAATGTGTTCCAGCCCAATCCCAACGACGGCGGCCAGTACGCGCGCATCACCCAGCAGAGTTATTACCTGGTGGACGTGATGGCGCGCTATCGCTTCAACGAGCATCTGAGCACTGCACTCAATGTGAAGAACCTGTTCGACAAGACCTACTACACCGGGCTTGGGAATTTCGGCACCGGATTTTATGGTGAGCCGCGCAGTGTGCAGCTCACCACCAAGTGGGAGTTCTAGGGCTGCTTCACGTAAGCACCACGAAACTTGGCGTACTCAGCACCATAACCGGTCACGTCTGCCCCGCCGTTGAGCAACTGCACTCGGAACAGTGGATCGCCCTTGTCATCAAGCGCAATCACCAGATTGCCGGCCAGCAATGGGGATTGGTGATGAGCTTCGGTCGTCGGTTCCTTGAGTTGATCACGCGTGAACGTGATGTCTGCTATTTCAGGCGAAGTCTTGTCCGGACCGGGCAGTATTTTCAGGATCAATTCACCGACCCGCTGCTCCTCGGCGTTGCGCACTAAATAATGCCCCTCCCGTTGATCCGTCGCGACCCGCTCGAGTTTTTGCGGGGCGACCTTGAAGGCGGTCGGTCGCGTATCGATGCTCAATCGACGCTTGCCACTGACCCAGGTGCCTTCCTGCCCGCCCCGTTCATTGGGCAGTCCCTCCACAAACCAGTCGCCGGTCATCTCACCGTCGTCAGACATTTCATGCAATTCCACGCCGCCATCTTCATAGACCGTGCCGATCAAGCGGATCGGCTGACCACTGCCGCTTTTGGTGTAACGGACTTCACCCACATAGGCTTCACCCTGGAGCTGCCACCACAGTTCGACCGGGATTTTTCCATCGAGCGTGCCCCGAAGCATGACCGGAGGCTCGCCGAACGGGCCTTCCAGCCCATGTTGTTCAAGCCATTGCCCCGACTTCAATTCACGACGAGTGACGTCCACATACCCCTTTGGCATGAAAGGATTGCCTTCGGAGGGGCTCTGCGCGACGTCGATTTTCTCGGCAATCATCACCGGCTTATTGCCCTGAATTTCCCAGGTCGCACTCTGGCGCCAGCAGCAACCGCTCTTGGTCTGGGTGAGCAGTTTTTTACCGGCGTGATCAATCCCGAACAGCCCCAACTGCGGCTCACGGGTCAGCGCGGAAAAGGCCTTGTTCAAGACCAGCGTCGGACTATCGGCATCGAACAGGTAAATATCGTAGGAAGGCTCGGCGTATCCGCCGTTGTTGCCATTGCGCACGGCCATGTCCTGCTGGCCGTCGAAATTGAAATCACCGAACACCAGCAGGTTTTGATCAGCCGCCAGTTCGTTGCTGCCAGGCTTGAACAAGGCTGACGCCTCGGGCGAGTCGATGCTTTGCAGCACGGCGCCGCTGGTTTTGTCCTTGAGCGTGATAGTCGCCGGAGCGCTATCGAATGTCTGCACCGGCGGTTGCGGGAACAGCACCTCAATCGCATATTTGTGCGCTGGATCAGTGAGGCGCAGTGTTAACGGTTCGGCATTCACGCCAGCACTGGCGAACAGGCAGGCAACAGCCAAAAAACGAGGGGCAACCATGATGCTGAGCGTCCTTGCGGCAAAATCGGGGCGGCCAGTCTAACGACAAACGGTCCGGGCTGCGACTTGTCGATCTACGGCCCTCCCAACCGACTACAGACTGACTACGCTGATAGTCCAGCGTGATTAACCCGCAGAGGAGAACCGCCATGCAACGCGTGCAAAAACTCACACCCTGCCTGTGGTTCGACGATCAGGCCGAAGCCGCTGCCAAATTCTATTGCTCGATCTTCGATCACTCGAAAATCACCGCCATCACCCATTACGGCAAGGCCGGTTTCGAGTTCCATGGCCGCCCGGAAGGCTCGGTGTTGACCGTGAGTTTCGAACTCGACGGCCAAAGCTTCACCGGGCTCAATGGCGGCCCGGTGTTTACGTTCAACGAAGCGGTGTCGTTCCAGGTCAATTGTTATACGCAAGACGAGGTTGACCATTTCTGGGGCGCGTTATCCGCCGTCCCCGAGGCTGAGCAATGTGGCTGGGTGAAGGACAAGTTCGGGGTGTCCTGGCAGATCGTCCCGGTGGCCCTGATGGAGATGCTCAAAGACCCCGACACGGTCAAATCCCAACGGGCCATGCAAGCGATGATGCAGATGAAAAAACTCGACATCGTCGAACTGCAACGCGCCTTTCATGGCGAGAGCTAATACACTCGTGCGCTGACCTGCCAGGACGCCGACGATGAAGCACACCGTTGCCAAAGATGCCGATAAAGCCCCGCGTTTCTGGCGCGACGACGCCCTGCCCTTCATCGAGGCCCGGGCCATCGCCGACGGGCGCGAGGTCTGCTATGCCCGGCACTCCCACGCGCACTTTTCCATCGGCGCGATCACCGCCGGGTGCAGCACGTACGTTCACGAGCAGGCGCAATTCGAGGTCAGCACCGGCACCGTGGTGCTGATGAATCCCGGCGATGTCCACGCCTGCAACCCTATCGACGACCAACCCTGGTCGTACCTGATGCTGTACGTCGAGACGCCGTGGCTGACAGACTTGCAGCATCAACTGGGGTTCAGCCAGGACCAGGCCTATCGCCGGTTTTCCATCACTCATCTGCGCGATGCCAGCCTGTTTGCCGGCCTGAAGGATTTGTACGCGGTGCTGATCGACGCCCAGCAAGACGTGCTGCGCAAACACAGCGCGGCCGTGGAGTTTTTCACCGACGTGCAGCAACGCCTCAACCCCATCGATCAGCCGTTGCGCGAGCCCAATTTCAAACTGGAGCGGGCCGCCGATTTCATCCGCGACAACTGCACGCAGTTGCTCAAGCTGGAAGATATTTGCGAGGCGGCGCAGCTGTCGCCGTCCTACCTGATCCGCGCGTTCAAGCAGCATTTCGGCATGACGCCCCATGCGTTTCTGGTCAACCGGCGCATCCAGTTCGCCCGGGAGCGGTTACGCAGCGGTCAATTGATTGCCGATGTGGCGCTGCAAGCCGGGTTTGCCGATCAGGCACACTTTCAGCGGGCGTTTAAACAGCATCTGGCGGCGACGCCGGGGCAGTATCGGGGCTGAACCGTTTTCCCTGCCAAAGACCATCAATTGCGCAAAACACAACTAGCAACACAAGTAACTATTAACGTCCCTCGCCATAAAACATCTTCAGCGCAGTGTTTTCACATTCGCTCATACACCCGCAACGACAACGTAGCGCGCCTCCCATTAATCTAAAAGCGTTTGCAATCACACTAGAAGATGGAACTTCAGTATGTATAGCGCCAGCAACGAACTTCAGCGACAAGTCATCACTCAAGCACTTGCCACTCTTATCGGCGACGCGTTCGTCCAGAAAATCCTCGAATGGCCATGGGATCGTCTGGCCGTTACCAGCGTGACAGGTTCCAACTTCGACTTGGCCCACCGCCCTGCGTCGGTTTATCTCGCGAGAATGACCCGCCATCCTGAGTTCATGAAGATCCGGACTAAACATTCCATCCCGGAGAATGCCCACTTTCATATCGATAAAAACGGGTACCTTTACCACGTCCATGAAAACTCGAGTTCCGGAGGACGTCCGGGTAATCCACCGACTTACGTCACCAATCACTACTTTTCGCGCACCGACATTACGGCCCAAGTAGTCGGCATTGCAGCGTTCAATGAAGACCTGAAACTGCTGGCGAGAATGGCCAGCAGTACCGCTGGTTTCATTACCTCTAATGGCCGTATATCCATTGGCCAATGGCTTCAATTCCACGGTTTGGCGCTTCCCGCCAGCGAGGAAGAAACCACGGCCCTGATTGACGTGCTCAACTTCGCAACGTTGCCGGCCAGCCCAAAGTTCGAGAACTACTGGCAGTTACTGGATACGCCCGATGATTCGCCGTTCAGGCTCACAGAAGAACACCGCGCCATCATCCGGCGGGTGACCCAGACACTGAAAGACGACTCCGCCCCCTTGTTCGAGCAATTTGGCGCCTGGCTGATGCTGGAGAGCGCCGGTTCGGAAAAATTGCCTACCAGCCATGACTACCGGATGCAACGGCTGATCGACATCGCCCGGCAATTTACCGACCAGGCGCTGCCGTATCTTGATGCCTTGGGCTGGTTCACTGAAAAAAGCGGCGACAAACCCACTCAAGCGTTTATCGAACAATTGCTGATCGCCGTGCTGCTGCTTGATCTTGATCCCGATGCTGACAGCACGAATACGTCATTCGCAGGCTTTGACCTCTACTCGACCCACTACCTGCAACGCCAGCCCGCCGACGTGCGCGACGATTTGCAAAAGCATTTGATAACCCGATTTACCCTGAACCCCGTTATTGCGCCGCTGGTGGTGGAATGGGTGTTGGCAGGCATGGCACCTGAATACCTGGTTCGCGATGTCCCAGCCGAACTGCGACTCGGCAGCCCGGGCTGGGTGGTGTTCACCCAGGCGGTTCATCTGGTTGAAGCGCTTGTTCCCGGCGCATCCCGTGTGATGACTTATCAGCACCTATTGGGGTTCAGCCAGGTTTCGGGGTTAACACCGCAACTGCAAGCGTTGCATGCCAGTCAAACGATTGACCCGATCATCACCTGGGCGTTGATGAACGACCTGATCACACGAGAAGCAGACGGCAGCTTGAGCGAGGCTGCGGTGAGTCAAGGCATCGAAGAATACAACCGCTATGTGGGCGCCCTGTCGGACGGGATGGACTACATCAACCAACCGATCCCCAGCCGCAAAGCGCTCGCGCTGAAGGAGCTGAAGTCAAACGTACCCGACAGCAATCCTGATGAGCTGCTGGTCAAACACCGCGGCAGCGGAGGCGGTGCCGGCAGGAAGGTATCGATACTGGACCTGTACATGGGAAATGAACTGCACACCCAGGACTGGGGGCGTATCAAGGGCAAGGATATTTACCAGGCCTTCCCACAATTGACACACTTATACCCGGTTGCTCATTTATATGAAGAAGCCATTCATGCGCATTTCTCCGGAATAACGACCGCCTTATCGACCACAATAAGATTAATCTTTTCTCAAATGGAGGAGTCCAACAGGAAGTTTATTGAGCAGGGTCATCTGGGCATCTATCAGGTTAACGAGGTCAAGACCAACGTCGATTATCGACCCAGTGGTGGATTTATATTCACGAGCCCTCCAAAGACTCTGCAGCCTGAAAAAAACCCGGCTCGCCACGGCATCATTATTTGCGCGGTAATGGGTTCACTGACTCGTTGTTATGAACTATTCCCCCTGCGGCTGGAATGCCGATCACGCCAGGATCTTCGAACACTCGTGGCCCCTCGGCTTATTTCCCATTGGGCAGACGAAGACTTTAATCAACAGACACTGGTTGCAAACGCGCCCGTTGATCTGGCCGCCTACCTCCAGAATGTCGAACCACGGGACGGTGTGAACTCCAGTTTCTACCTGACCAGGATCGGCGAATTCAAAGCATCAACGCATCCAACCCAATCGGCCAACCCGGTCCGCTACTTCAACGCCGAACGGATAGAAGCCATCAGCGACCTGATTGCCCGGAAAAACCCGCTCTTCACCGAAAATGAACTGATGCAGATCGGGCTTGACCAGACCGAGCGAGAACGGGCCATTGAAAAGAGCGACGCCGTGTTTAGTGTCATCCTTAACCTGATCATTCCATTCAAGGAATGCGTCGAGGAGATGTCCTCGGGTGTCCCCGAGCGGCAGCGCAACGCTATCGCCGGGTGCGTCATGGACGCTGCGGTTGTCGGCCTCGCCTTCGCCGCGATTCCGCTCAAGGTCGCCGGCACCGTCGCCAAAGGTGCTTCCCTGACCACGAAACTGCTGTCGGCATCGCGGGTCGGTGCGCGAACCGTTGTCGGGCTGCTCAATCCCCTGGACGGCGTCCCGTCATTGCTCAAGGGTGGTGCGAAGCTGATCGGCCGGGGGGCATTGAAAGTCGGACACTACGCTGCCTTAACCGCACATATCGCCCGCAATCAGCTACGGCATCTGACAGGAGCCGACACCTATGATCTGATCAAGGCGATCAATCACAGCGGTTCGGCATCGCAGATCCGCATGAGCCTGGACACCGTGGCCCACGCCCGCGCGCTGTTCAAGGATGACAGCATGACGACCATCGAACAGGTTGTGACGCGCCTGAGTGACAAGACGATTGCCTTTCCGAAGGGGGCCGACCCCACCGAACTGCAGCACCTGCTAAATAACTCCGTCAAAGAAGCGGCTCTGCAAACCCGGCAAGTACAAGAACTGGGGACATTGATAGGCCAAACGGCATTGGATGAGGTGCTGAGCACCTACATGGGCAGCAGGCCGATTCACTACACCAATGAGTTCTACTCTGCGAAAGGTTATGCCGAAGCATTGGAGATCGTTGCCGAGTTCGAAACGAAAAAAGTCAGCTACATGAAGAACTACCAACAAAACGTGTTGAAACAGGACTTGGGCAAGGCGCCCTACAATGGCGTCATGCCGGATTCTGACTTCAACACCCAGGGCTTTACCGACCCAGCGCGACGAGCCGGCGCCTGGATGCTGAATGGCTCGACGTCCAACGGTAATGACTTCGATAACATCGTTACGCTGCTTCGCGAATACGCGGGCAATAAAGCATCTCTGACCGATCCGGCAGTCATCAAAGAAGTGCATCGCCGTCTTGTGCCTGAGCTCTCCGGCTCCGTACGCGAGGCCGGAGCGCCAACGCCTTACGGCAGCAGCATCACCGGTTTTGCCTTGATGGAACAGCATCTGAAAAACCTGGACACCGCCCATCAACACTTCGACAAACACCTGCTTGCGACCGTGGTGGGTTTCCAGGGCTTCGGCGACGGCAATGGCCGTACCGCCAGCGCGATGTACGCGATCAGTCAACTGCGCAGCGGTCGATTCACGCCAATGCCAAAGGACGTGTTCAATTTGCTGAGTGGCATGGCTTGATGCTCATCAATTGAGGCCAGGGTAACCAGTCCGTACCCCGAATGATGGGGTACGGCACTCAGGCATACAGCAAGTACGCCGCGCTCATCGCCAACAACACCGCCATGATCCGATTGAACAGGCGCATTCCCGCCGGATTGCTCACATACCCGCGCAAGAACGTGCCGGCATAGACCCAGCAGCCTACCGATAAGTAACAGACCACCAAATAAATCGCCGCGAATTGCCAGACCAGCCGCGCATCGCCATCCGCGACAAACGCGCCCATGCCCGCGACACAAGCCAGCCAGGCCTTGGGGTTGAGCCATTGCATCAACGCGCCGTAGAACATCGACGGCGCCTTACCCTGTTGTCCGGCACTTAACCGGCCATCGTCGAGCGCCAGTTTCCAGGCCATAAACAACAGAAACGCCACTCCGGTCAATTGCACTACCCGGGTCAGCACCGGCCATAACCGCAGCAACTCATGTAACCCCAGGCCCATCAGCACCAACAGCAACACAAACCCCAGGGTCGCCCCCGCCACGTGCCGTTGACTGGCGCGCAAGCCAAACTGCGCGCCGGAACTCAACGCCACGATGTTCACCGGACCCGGCGTTATCGACGCGGCCAGGGCAAATGCCGCCATGGAAATCATCAGACTCATCACAGACCTTCTTCAATTCAGTTGAACCGGGCCTCAAGGTAAAGAGCACACCGGTGGCTGTATTGAACAAAACACCCCTTCCGCTCACGCCACACAAATAGAGCGAGATTGCCGGCGAAGGCGGTGTAACCGTCAACTGAGATGTTGAATGTACTGGCCTCTTCGCGAGCAGGCTCGCTCCCACAGGAGCTGAACCTTCATTGTGTACCGCGACCACCGCGCGCCACTGTACGGGTCAAGCCACCCCACACCTGTGATAAAAATAACGCTCTCGCTGCTGGAGCCCCCGTCATGGACCTTGCCACCCTCACCCTGTTTGTCCCCGCCTGCTTTGCCTTGAACATGGCGCCCGGCCCGAACAATTTGCTGTCTGTCAGCAATTCCACCCGCTACGGCTATCGACGCGCCTGCGTCGCCGGAGTCGGACGATTGCTGGCATTTGCCGGGATGATTGCCCTCGCCTCGGCGGGGTTGGCAGTCGTGCTGCAAACGTCCGAGCTGTTGTTCTACGGGATCAAGATTCTGGGGGCGGCGTATTTGTTCTATCTCGCCTGGCAACTGTGGCGGGCCGATCCCGGCGCGCAAACCGCGGTGGAAGGCGCGCCCGTGGGGATGCTGGCATTGGCGCGCCAGGAGTTCCTGGTGGCGGCGGGTAATCCGAAGGCGATCCTGATCTTCACCGCATTTCTCCCGCAATTCGTCGATCCGACCCGAGCGATAACACCGCAATTTGCCGTACTGGGCGCGTTGTTCCTGATGCTGGAATGGATCGCCATCAGCGCCTACGCCTACATGGGCCTGCACATGCGCCGCTGGTTCGCCGAGCCGAGGGGCAAGCGGATCTTCAATCGCTGCTGCGCGGGGTTGTTGTCGGCGGCGGCTTCTGTGCTGTTGCTAGCGCGGCGGGCCTGAAACTCTGATATCCCCTGTGGGAGCGGGCTTGCTCGCGAAGGCGGTTTAACATTCAGCATTTTTGTTGTCTGGCATACCGCTTTCGCGAGCAAGCCCGCTCCCACGTTGGTTGGTGGCGCCCGAAATTCACTGTCGATTTACCGGTGGAGGCAACCCGCAAGCGGACTTATGCTCACCTCATGAACCTACAAAACGCTGTGCTGCCGCCCCACGCCGAGATGGTTCGCGCCATGCTCGAACGAGACACCGCCTACGAGGGGGTGTTTTTCACTGCGGTCAAAACCACCGGAATCTTCTGCCGTCCCAGTTGTACGGCGCGCAAACCCAAGCCCGAGAACGTCGAGTTCTTCGCCCATGCCGATGAGTGCATGTCCGCCGGTTACCGCGCCTGCCTGCGCTGCAAACCGCTGGATGCGGCGGCCATCGCGCCGGATTGGGTGCAGCGCTTGCTCACCTTGGTGGATGCCGATCCGGATCAGCGCTGGACCGACACTCAACTGCAAGCCGAAGGCATCGAGCCGCTCAAATTACGGCGCTGGTTCAAGCAGCATTTCGGCATGACGTTCCACGCCTGGCTGCGCACCCGGCGCCTCGGCATGGCCTTGGGCGGGATCAAACAGGGCGAGTCCATCGACAATGTCGCGTTCGATTCCGGCTACGAATCCCTGAGCGGTTTTCGCGATGCCTTTCAAAAGTCCTTTCACATCACCCCGGGCCGCGCCGCCAACAGCGAGCCGCTGTTGTTCACCCGGTTGACCACGCCGCTGGGGCCGATGATTGCCATGGCCGAACGGCGCGGATTGGTGCTGCTGGAATTTCTGGATCGCCCAGTGCTTACGAAGGAAGTCGAAGAACTGCAAAACCGTTATGGCTACGTCGTGGCGCCGGGACACAACGGCCACTTGAAGCAGATCGAAGCCGAACTGGCGCAGTATTTCGCCGGCCAGTTGACCGAATTCAAAGTGCCGCTGCACCTGCCGGGCAGCGAATTCGCCCGGCAGGTCTGGGCCGAACTGGCGCAGATCCCCTACGGCCAGACCAGCACTTACGGCGCCATCGCCGCGCTGCTGGGCAAACCCGGTGCCAGCCGCGCCGTGGGCCTGGCCAATGGGCATAACCGTTTGGCGATTGTGCTGCCCTGTCACCGGGTGATCGGTGCGGACGGTTCGCTGACCGGTTATGGTGGCGGACAACCGCGCAAGGCGTTTCTGCTGAGGCTGGAAAAGGCTGCGGTGCAGATCACGCAACAACTGGCATTCTGATCATTCTGTGTTTTTCAAAGGGAAGGAAAATCGATGGAAGCGTTCGACCAACAGTTCCACAAGCTGCACCAGGACGGCCTGCTGATCCTCACCAACGTCGCCGACGCCGCCGGGGCGCGGCTGGTAGAACAACTGGGCAGCAAAGCCGTGGCCACCAGCAGCGCGGCGGTGGCTTGGGTGCATGGTTATCCCGATGGCAACGCTCTGCCCCTCGAACGCCTGGTGGCGACGGTCGAATCCATCGCCCGGGTGATCAATGTGCCACTGACCGTGGACATCGAGGCCGGCTATTCCGATGACCTGTCGCGGGTCGCCGAAGTGATCGACGCGGTGATCGCCGCCGGCGCCGTCGGCATCAACATCGAGGACGGCGCCTCCCCGCCGGAGTTGCTGGCACGCAAGATCGAAATCGCCCGACAAGTAGCCGAACGCCGGGGCGTGAAGCTGTTCATCAATGCCCGCACCGACGTGTACCTCAAGGGCCTGGTGCCGGCCGAAGATCGCGTCGCCGAAACGCTCAGGCGCGCGGCGTTGTATCAAGCCGCCGGGGCTGACGGGTTGTTCGCCGCGGGCGTCACGGCGGAGTACGAAATCGCGGCGATCTGCCGTGGCACGCCGCTGCCGGTGAACGTGCTGGGCTGGGCCTCCCTGCCATCCCCCGACGAACTGAAAACCCTCGGCGTGCGGCGGTTGAGCGCCGGGTCGGGCATTGCTGAATTCCTGTATGGCGCGATGGCGACCGTGGCTAAAAGCTTTCTGGAAACCGGCAAGCTCGATACCCATGACCTCAAGGCGCTCACCTACGGCGAAGTGAACTCGCTGCTGAAGAAAACTTGAGATCCATGCCCGATATCTACCAGCCCGCCAGCGAATTCCTGGCCTCCCTTGATGACGACTGGCGGCGCCACATCACTGCCATCGGCCCCTGCCTGCATCAACCTCATCCGGCGCGCGATCCGTATGAGTCGCTGGTGCGGGCGATTGCCTATCAGCAACTGCATGCCAAGGCTGGGGACGCGATTGTCGGACGGCTGATCGCGCTGTTTCCTTCGACCTCGTTCCCACGACCCGAGCAGATTCTGGCGACAAGCTTTGAGCAGATGCGCAGCTGCGGATTTTCCGCCGGCAAGATTGCGACCATCCAGGGCATTGCCCAAGCGACACTGGACGGTGTGGTGCCGGATTACGCCACGGCGTTGGCTATGGATGACGAAGCGCTGATCGAGAGGCTGATCACCCTGCGCGGGGTTGGGCGCTGGACCGTGGAAATGTTGTTGATCTACAGCCTGGAGCGGCCGGATATTTTGCCGGCGGATGACTTTGGGGTGCGTGAGGGGTATCGACGGATGAAGGGGCTGGAGGTGCAGCCTACGCGTAAGCAGATGATTGAGATTGGGTTGGGGTGGAGTCCGTTTCGGACGGTGGCTTCATGGTATTTGTGGCGGGTGCCTGGACGGTAGACCGCGTTATCGTTCTTCGCGAGCAAGCCCGCTCCCACAGGGTATTTCTGGTGGACACAAGATTTGTGGGCACAGATAAACCCTGTGGGAGCGGGCTTGCTCGCGAAGGCGATTTCACATCCAACACATCACTTCACAGACAGGTCACAACCCCGACTTCAACCGACTGAACGCCCGAATCAACGCCCGGTTAAAGTCCTTGCCATTGTCATTCTTGCTATACAACGAAGCCCTCACCTCAGCCGACGGATACGTCCCCGGATCATTGCGAATCGCCGGGTCGATCAACCCGTCCGCCGCCGTAATCGCGTTGGCGTAGTGAATGGTGTCGGTGATCGGCGCAATCACTTGCGGCGTCATCAGATAATCCATCAACGCCAGCCCTGCCTGGGGATGCGGCGCGTCCTTGGGAATGACCATGGCGTCGAACCAGATCAGCGTGCCTTCCTTCGGTATCCGGTAATTCAGTTTGAACGGCTTGTTTGCCGCCTCGGCCTGGCCGGCTGCGATGGCGACGTTGCCGTTCCAGGACATCGCCACGCAGGTGTTGCCGTTGGCCAGGTCGCTGATGTTCAGATCGTTGTCGAAGTAACGAATGTAAGGCCGGATTTTCGCCAGTTGCTGCTCGGCAAGTTTCAGGTCATCGAGGTTCTGGCGGTTGATGTCCAGGCCCATGTACTTCATGACCGCCGCGAATACTTCGTTGGGATCATTGAGCAGGCTGACCCCGCAATCGGCGAATTTCGAGACCACCGCCGGGTCGAACAACATCGCCCAACTGTCCCGTGGTGCATCGGGCAGACGCTGCTTGACCGCCTCTTCCTGCGCCCCGACACCAGTGGTGCCCCAGGCGTAGATCCCGGCGTATTTGTTACCCGGATCGAACACCGCCATGTGTTGGCGAAACTCTTCACCGACACCCGCAAAATGCGGCAATTGCTGATGATCCAGCGGCCGGATCGCGCCGCTTTGGATGGCTCGGGACAGGTGCTGCCCCGCCGTCAGCACCAGGTCATAACCACTGCGCCCAGTCAGCAGTTTGGTCTCGACGGTTTCCAGGGAATCGAAGTGATCGGCCACCACATGAATGCCGGTCTGCTTCTCGAAATTGCTCAAGGTATCCGGGGCCAGGTACTCGCCCCAGATGTACAGGTTGACCACCGGTTTGGCGGTGTCGGCGGCCTGCACACACAGGGGTGCAAGCACCAGCAATAACGCTTGAGTCAGTTTGTGCAGGCCCATGCTTATACCCCCTGTTTGTTGCAAGCAGGCGCAGCGTACTGCGGCATGGTGATACAGGCTACGTTACCGCCGCCGAGGAGGATTTCCCGTGAGTTTTCGATGCCGACGATTTTGTGTTGCGGGAACAGTTCTGCGAGGGTCGCCAACGCCACCTGATCCTGACGGTCACCGAACAACGGCACCACAATCGAGCTGTTGCCAGCGTAGTAGTTGATGTACGACGCGCAGATCTTGGTTCCGGCCTGACGGGTATGGGTGCTGTCCTGCTGGTCGAGGCCTTCGGCTTCTTCAGCGGTCCATTCCAGCACGTCCGGTTGCGGCAGTTTGTGCACGATCAACTCGCGACCACGGCTGTCGCGGGTGCTGCGCAGGATGTCGTAGGCCTCTTGGTAGATTTCCCACTGCGGGTCATCGCGATTGTCGGTCCATTGCAACACCACTTCACCGGGGCGGACGAAGCATGCGAGGTCATCGACGTGGCCATCGGTTTCGTCGAATTTGCAGCCCCTTGGGAGCCAGATGATTTGCTCGGCGCCGAGGTAATCGGTCAGGCGCCGGGTGACTTCTTCTTTGCCGAGATGCTGGTTGCGATTGCGGTTGAGCAGGCATTGTTCGGTGGTGAGGATGCTGCCCTGGCCGTCGCTCTGGATGCCGCCGAGTTCGGCAATCAACGGGGCGCGATAACGGTCGAAACGTTCGATTTCGAGGATCTTGCTGGCGATTTGGTCGTCCTTGTCCCACGGGTAGTACAAGCCGCCGTCGAGACCGCCGTAGGCGTTGAATTCGAAATCCACGCCGCGCACTTCACCGCTGGCATCGTTGACCACAAAGCACGGGCCGCTGTCGCGAAACCAGGTGTCGTTGCAGGTCATTTCCACCACCCGCACTTGCGGCGGCAACTGCCGGCGAGCGGTGGCGAACTGCGCAGCGGAGGCACACACGGTCACCGGTTCGCTCTGGGAGATAGCGGTGACGATTTGCACCCAGACCTTCTGCGCAGGCTTGGCACCGTTGCGCCACACATCGGTGCGCTCCGGCCAGCCGAGCCAGCAACCGGATTTTGGTTCGAACTCGCCGGGCAGACGGAAACCGTCTTGCTTGGGGGTGGAATCGAGCAAACGTGCCATGGGCAAACCTCATCAGCGGGGATTGGAATGACCACAGGCTAAGGTCGCCAGCGCCCTCCTCGCCAACGATGATTATTTCGGAATACTTGAATTCAACTCATCAATCGACCAGTTGATCGTTGAACCATTCCAGCATCTGCGCCAAAGCCGGGCGCTCCAGCCGCACCCGTTCACACACCAACGCGTATTGGCCCAACGCGGTGATATTGGCGGTGAATGGCCGCACCAACCGACCGCTGAGCAAATCTTCCTGTGCCGTGAGGTTATCGCCCATCGCTACGCCCTGCCCTTGCGCCGCCGCTTCCAGCGCCAACCCGGCGTGGGCGAAATACAACTGACGCTCCGGGCGCTGGTCGCCGGCATGGCTGGTGAGCCAGGCGGTCCAGGTCTTGCCGTCCTGATCGTCGTGCAGCAGGCAATGGCGGGCCAGGTCTTTCGGGTTTTTCAGGGTGCCCTGGTTGAACAGGCCGGGGCTGCATACCGGGAAGAACTGCAACGCCGGCAATGGCCGGACAAAGTACGCGCTGCTGTCCACCGGGCCGGTGCCGTAGGTGATCGCCAGGTCGATGTCTTCCCCCGGCGCCGTGGCGTCGATCGGTTGTTCGTAAAGGTGCAAGGTGATGTGCGGGTAGCGTGCGTAGAAGTCAGTGAGACGACTCATCAACCATTTTTGCGCCAGTTCGGCCGTGACGGCCAGGCGCAACACGGCGAGGGATGACGGATCGCGCAGTTCATCGCAGGCCTCGCCGATCAGTTCGAAGGCGTGCTGCAAGCTCTGCATCAAGCGCCCGGCGGCCATGGTCGGGCGAATCTGCCGGCCTTCACGGATGAACAACGACACGCCCAGTTGCTCTTCGAGCTGGCGGATTTGATGGCTGACGGCGCTGTCGGTCACGCACAACTCGGCGGCCGCCCGGCCGAAATGTGCGTGGCGGGCGGCGCATTCGAAGGTTTTGAGTGCTGCCAGGGAAGGTAGACGTCGCATGATCAAGGCCTTTTTTAGGTGTTCATGCTGACGTGGCCGATGGCACACGTCCACCCCTGTAGGAGCTGCCGACGGCTGCGATCTTTTGATTTTGACCTTGGGCGGTCTCAAAAAATGATCAAAAGATCGCAGCCTTCGGCAGCTCCTACAGGTTGGTGTCAGGCAGGCAGACCGCGTTATCGTTCTTCGCGAGCAAGCCCGCTCCCACATTGGTCTTGTGCCCGACACATATCCCCTGTGGGAGCGGGCTTGCTCGCGAAGGCGCCGGCCCATTCACCAAAAATCCCCCTGTCCATCACCCTCTCTTATCCACCATGACTTCCCCCCAAACCCGGCGCATGTTGATCCTTCAACCGGAGGGATTCGCCATGCTCAACGCACTCAAACAGATCAACTCAACTTCAGCCTTCAACCGCTGGGCCGGCTTCGAAGTCACTCGCGCCGAGAGCGGTGAAGCTGACCTCTCCATGGCTTTTCGCGAAGCCGACATGGCGCAATACGCCGGTTTCCTGCATGCCGGGCTGATCGGCGCGCTGCTCGATACCGCCTGCGGGTTTGCTGCCGGGACGGTAGCCGGCAACGTGCTGGCTTCGCACTTTTCGGTCAACTGCCTGGCCCCGGCGGTCGGTGAAGTGTTCATCGCCAAGGGCCGGGTGGTGAAGGCCGGCAAGAAGCAGGTGTTCGCCCGTGCCGAGCTGTTCGCGCAGACCGGCGACCAACTGAAACTGGTGGCGACCGGCGACGCGATTCTGGTGCCGGTCGAAAGCCGCTGAGGGTCTAGGCTGTCTTGAGTCCATTCAAGAACCGCCGGAGGTTGTCATGCAGCTCGAAGGTTCGTGCCATTGCGGCGCGGTGTCGTTCAGTCTGACCAGCGCCCACCCCTACCCTTACCAGCGTTGCTACTGCTCGATCTGCCGCAAGACCCAGGGCGGAGGCGGTTATGCGATCAACCTCGGTGGCGACGCCGGCAGCCTGAAGGTGCGCGGGCGCAAACATATCGCGATCTACCATGCGCGGCTTAAGGAAGACGGCGATAAACGCGCGCATAGCAGCACGGCGGAGCGGCATTTCTGTTCGGTGTGCGGCAGCGGCTTATGGCTGTTCAGCCCGGAGTGGCCGGAGCTGATTCACCCGTTCGCCTCGGCCATAGACACCCCGCTGCCGGTGCCGCCGGAGCATACGCACTTGATGCTGGGTTCGAAGGCGTCGTGGGTGGAGGTTGAGGTGAAGCCCAAGGATCAGGAATTCGAGGTCTATCCTGAAGAGTCGATTGCCGAGTGGCATGAGCGGCTGGGTTTGGAAAGGTAAACACAGCTCCTGTGGCTAAGAAGATCTACTGTGGCGAGGGGGCTTGCCCCCGTTGGGGCGCGAAGCGGCCCCCTACGAACTGCCGCGCGCACCGAGTTGCCTGATTTTACGACTGCTTCGCAGTCGAACGGGGGCAAGCCCCCTCGCCACAGCAAGCTCCCTCGCCACAGGTTTCTCATTGCTCTTTCGGCACTTGGAAAAACATCAAATTATTTTCTGCCCCTCAGTTCCCCTTTGCGTTTTTCGTTCGGTTAACCCTCAGAAGCATTCAATTACCGACCGATTCGATACAAAGGGACTGTCATGCCGCATCACCTCGCCGCGCGTTTTCGTTTTGCCTTGTGCCCCTTGGCATTGGCCCTTCCGGCCGCCCTGCTGACCTTTGCCTGCGCCGCCCATGCCGCTGAAACCGGCACCTCGAAAAGCGACGCGTTGCAACTGGACGCCACCAACATCTCCGCCCAGGGTTTAGGCGCGACCACCGAAGACACGCATTCCTACACCACCGGCCAAACGTCTTCGGCCACCGGCCTGCCGTTGTCGCTGCGTGAAACTCCGCAATCGGTCACTGTGATCACCCGTCAGCAAATGGACGATCGCGGTGTGCAAAGTGTCGGCGATGCGCTGCGCAATACCCCCGGCATTTCGACGCAGAAGTACGATAGCGATCGCACCGAGTTTTCCGCCCGAGGCTTCGCCATCACCAACTTCCAGTACGACGGCGTGAACCAGCCCTACGACGGTGTGTACGGCGAAAACCCCAACAACAGCGACGACTCGGCCAGCCTGGACCGCATCGAAATCATCAAGGGCGCGACCGGCCTGATGACCGGCTCGGGCGACCCGTCCGCCACCGTTAACCTGATCCGCAAAAAGCCGACCAAGGAATTCAAGGCCTCGATCAACGGCACCGTGGGTTCGTGGGATGCCTATCGCAGCACCGGCGATATTTCCGGTTCGCTGAATGATTCCGGCAGCGTGCGTGGGCGTTTTGTCGGCTCGTACTCGGACAAGAATTCCTACCAGGATCACTACAGCCAGAAGAAAGACCTGTATTACGGGATTCTCGAGGCTGACCTGACGCCCGATACCCTGCTGACCTTCGGCATCGACAAATCCAGTGCGACCCCGCGCGGCAGCTCCTGGACTGGCAACCCGACGTATTTCTCCGACGGCGGGCGCACCGACTTCCCGCGTCACTTCAACCCGGCCGCCGACTGGAGCCGTCGCGATTTCGACGAAACCACCTATTTCGCCTCGCTGGAACAAGCCCTGGCCAATGACTGGAAACTCAAGGTCAGCGTCGACCAGAAAACCACCGACCACGACACCCAACTGGCCTCGGCCAGCGGCGGCAACCCAGATCGTGCCACCGGCGAAGGCATGTTTCTTTACTGGGGTCGTTGGGAAGGTCATCGCGTGCAGAACACCGCTGACGTGAACGTCTCCGGGCCGTTCAGCCTGGGTGGCCGCGAGCATGAACTGGTGGCTGGCGTCATGACGTCACACTCGCGCCAGACCGGCTCGACCTACGACACCAGCGCCTTCGAGATGGTGCCTGGCAGCATTTATGACTGGGACGGTCATCTGCCGAAACAGGAATTCCCGAAGAACGGCAAATACGAGCGCACCCAGAGCCAGAACGGCGTGTACCTGGCCACGCGCCTGCGTCCGACCGACGACCTGTCCGTGATCCTCGGCAGCCGCCTGAGTACCTTCAAGTACAACGAAGATTACCGCTACAACCCGGGTTCCAGCCTGGACGACACCCACGCCAGCTACAAGGAACACGGCGTGGTCACGCCTTACGCCGGGGTGATTTATGACCTGAATGATGTGTACTCGGTGTACGCCAGCTACACCTCGATCTACCAGCCTCAAACCTACAAGGACAGCAACGGTACGACCCTGGCCCCGGTTGAGGGCGACAGCTATGAAACCGGCCTGAAAGCGGCTTACTTCGAAGGTCGACTGAATGCCAGCCTGGCCCTGTTCCGCATCGAGCAGGACGGCGTCGCCGAGTCGATCGGCACCAACGCCATCACCAACGAAGGCATCTACAAAGCCGTCGACGGTACCAAGACCCAAGGTGTGGAGCTGGAACTGGCCGGCGAACTGGCCGAAGGCTGGAACCTGTCAGCCGGCTACACCTACGCCCGCACCCGCGATGCCGATGAACAACGGATCTTCGGCTTCCCGTTGTCCACCAGCAAACCGGAACACGTGGTACGCACCTTCACCACCTATCGCCTGCCTGGCGCGCTGGACAAAGTCACCGTCGGTGGCGGCATCAGTTGGCAGAGCGCCTTCTACGGCAAAATCTACAGCCCGACCGTCGGCGACTACACCCAGATCAAACAGGGCGGCTATACCCTCGTGGACCTGATGACCCGTTATCAGTACAACGAGCACTTGAGCTTTACCGCCAATGCCAACAACGTGTTCGACAAGCGCTACCTGACCGGTTTGGGCAACTTCGACACCACGTTCTACGGCGAGCCGCGCAATTTGACGCTGACTACGAAGTGGGATTTCTAAGCTTCAGCTAGGCCATGACTCAACCTGCTACAGAGGCCCCCCTTCACAGTCTTTGACAGTTTCCCGACAAAGCTCTCAAAGATTGCTGGCCAACAGCTGCCTAGCATGGGCGCATCCAATCTCCCTCGGGTGCTCCCATGTTTCGTTCGCTGTGTGTGTCGCTGACTTCGCTCTGCCTGCTCGTTCCCACCGACTCGTTACGTGCCGAAGACTGGCGCTACACCCTGCGTGCCGGCGCCGCGAGCGTGCCGCGTTACAGCGGCAGTGATGAACGCACCGTGGCGCCACTGCTGGGCGCTAAAGTCGTCAGCCCTTACGGCATTTTTCTGGACACCGAAAAGGGCCTGGGTTGGGCGTTTGACGAGGATGATTTCGGCCTCAGCGTGTACATCGGCGCCAGTGATGTGCGCAAGGATCGCAAAACCGGCTTCAAAGGCTCGGACGAACTCAACGGCATGGGTTCGATCAAATCGCGTCCGGTCATCGGACTGGATGGGACCTATCACATGGGCCCGATCATTCTCGGTGCGAGCTTCGAACATGCGCTGGAAAAGGACGATGACGACCACGACACCGGCTCGGCTTACAACCGCTTGAAACTGAGCATCAGCGCGCCGTTTTATGAAGGTGAATATGGCAACGTGGTCGGCAGCCTCAACAGCCAGTTCGGCGACAGCAACTACCTGCGCACCTGGTATGGGGTGAGCTACGCGCAAGCCTCGCGCAGTCAGTTTCGGGCGTATGACACCCATGGTGGGTTGGTCAGTCGTGGGGCGGACCTGACCTGGTCGTTGCCGATAGATGAACGGTGGAGTTTTACCACGGTGGTGGCGGTGCAGTATTTGGCGAGCGAGGCGGCGGACAGCCCGATTGTCGAGCGGCGATTGCAGGCGTCGGTGGCTGGGCAGGTGGTGTATACCTTTTGATTGCCGGCGCAATGGAAAAGATCGCAGCCTTCGGCAGCTCCTACATTGGAATGTGTACACCCTGTAGGAGCTGCCGAAGGCTGCGATCTTTTGATCTAATCCAAATGCGCCCAGGTCATGCGAAACGACGCTCCACCCCAAGGCGAATCCGCTACTTCAACCTGCCCGCCATGGGATTGCGACACCCGTCGCACCAACGCCAACCCCAGCCCGAAACCACCAGTACGCCGATCCCGGCTGGCATCCAGGCGCGAGAACGGTTCGAAGATTTTCTCCCGCCCATCCACCGGCACGCCCGGCCCATCATCGTTGACCCGTACTTCGTAGTGATCACCGCTGCGTACCAGCGACACTTCAACTCGCCCGTCGGCGTAACGAATGGCATTGCGCAGCAAGTTAATCACCGCCCGGGCCATGAAGCGCGGTTCGATCCGCACCTGATCGATCTGGCACTCGACAATCAGCAGTTGCACCCCCGCCGCTTCCGCTTCCAGCGCCACGCTGCCAACCACGCTGTCGAGCCAGCTGCTGGCCTGGATATTCTCCCGGGTGATCACCGTGGCGCCGCGCTCCAGGCTGGCATAGGTCAGCAGTTCGGAGACCATTTCTTCCAGTTCACCGAGGTCGGCGTACATGTCGGCAATCAGTTCGCGGTTCTGCGTCGGATCGGGTTGTTGCTTGAGCTGATCGAGTTCGAATGACAACCGCGCAATCGGCGTGCGCAGTTCATGGGACACCGCATTGGTCAGCTCTCGCTGATTGGCAATCAGGCCTTCGATGCGCGCGGCCATCAGGTTGAAGTGTTCGGACAGGTCGCGAATGTTCGAGCGCTTGGACAGCTGGATTCGCGACGACAGATCGTTATCGCCGAACCGTTCGGCGGCCAGGCGCAGTTTTTCCAGATCCCGCCAGTGTGGTCGCACCCAGAAAAACAGCACGATGCCGATCAGCACCGCCAGCATCAGGTAGGCCGCCGTGATGTAGAACGGCATCAGGCTCGGCTCCGCCGGTAACTTGATGCTGAGCAGCTGCGGCCCCCCATCAATCGAAGAAATGAACTGCGTGTACTTCTCCCGAATCACCAGCAGGCCTTCTGCCAACAAGGCTTTTTCCTGATCATCGAGCGCCAGATCGTCAGCATTGACCAGCGTCAAACCCAAGCCGTAATGCGGGCGCAGCGCGTCCAGTTGTTGCTCGCGCCCCGGCCCTTCCAGACCGCGAATCTGCTCCACCAGCGAATACGCCTGCCCGCGCACGGCCTCGCGGTTATACGCCTGCATCTGGTTATCGAGCAGTGCGTTAAAGGTGTGTTCGACGGTCTGCAACGCCAACACCAGCCCAACGGCCAGCATCAGGTACAACCCAAGAAATAACCGCAGCATCTAAAGCTCCCACGCGAACGGATTGAACAGGTAACCCTTGCCCCAAACGGTCTTAATGCACACCGGCTCCCGTGGGTTGTCCCGGAGCTTGGCCCGCAGTTTGCTGATGTAGACGTCGACGCTGCGGTTGAGGCCATCGAAAGCGATGCCGCGCATGCGGTTGAGGATGTCATCCCGGGACAGAATCTTGCCGGCGGCGCTGGCCAACAACCACAGCAGCTCGAATTCCATGGTGGTCAGCTCGATGCCCTCACCCGCCAGCCGCACTTCGCGACAGCTGCGGTCGATGCTCAGGTGACCGAACTCCAGGGCGCTGCACATGGCGGTTTCCGGCACTTGTCGACGTTGCAGGGCGCGCAAGCGGGCCAGTAACACCGGGGGTTTGATCGGTTTGATCACGTAATCGTCGGCGCCGGATTCCAGGCCGAGGATATGGTCGAGGTCGTCTTCCTTGGCGGTGAGAATGACGATGGGCGTGTCGGACACGCTGCGAATCTCGCGGCACACGTGCAAGCCGCTCTGGCCCGGCAACATCAGGTCGAGCACGACGATTTTCGGTTTGAATTCCAGAAACGCGGCCAACGCCAGGTCGCCACGGTGCACCGCCCGGACCTCGTAGCCATGTTGGGACAGGAAATGCGCGATCAGCCCGGCGAGCTTCTCGTCGTCTTCCACCAGCAAAACTTTGCCAAAACCCAGGTTATCCATAACGACCGTCTGCCAACCCTTGTTTGAAGTGGGCGGCATTATGGCGGCAATCGATGGCGGGACGGTGACGGCAGGCAGCAAAAACCGGCCATGGGGGCCGGTTTTGGGTGATGTTTCATACTCTTAAGAGTTATTTACAATTTTGAATCAAAACATCACGAGACTACGGATAACGCTTTTGTAGGAGCGAGGCTTGCCCGCGAAGGCGATTTCGAGGACGCCTTCGCGGGCAAGCCTCGCTCCTACAAGGGGATTAGGCCGCGGTTGGTTGGGATAGGCCGCGGTGGGTAGGGTTAGGCGGCGGTTGGTTGGGTTACGCGGCGGCTGGGATACCGCTGTGGAAGCGGAATTCCACGTCCGGTGATTCGATCAATTCCTGCTCGGCGACGCGCACCCGGTCGATCACCTGGGCGATGTCCTTGGCGTCACCATACTGATACGCCAGTTTCAAGTAACCCTGGAAATGCCGAGCCTCGCTTTTCAGCAAGCCAAAGTAAAACTTGCCCAATTCTTCATCCAGATGCGGCACCAGCGCCTCGAAACGCTCGCAGCTGCGGGCTTCGATGAACGCGCCGACCACCAGGGTATCCACCAGTTTCACCGGTTCGTGGCTGCGCACCACTTTGCGCAGGCCCGAGGCGTAACGCCCGGCGGAGAGCTGACGCAGCTCGATCTTGCGCTTTTTCATCAGGCGCATGACCTGTTCGTGGTGCACCAGTTCTTCCCGGGCCAGGCGCGACATCAGGTTGATCAGATCGACGTGCGAGTGATACTTGGCGATCAGGCTCAACGCCGTGCTGGCGGCCTTGAATTCGCAGTTCTTGTGGTCGATCAGCAAGGTTTCCTGATCGGCCAGCGCGGCCTGGACCCAGCCGTCAGGGGTGCGGCAGCCGAGGAACTCGTGAATTTCGGGAAGGATCATGGGGCTCACGGATAAAAGGTTCAAAACGAAGGGCGCCGATTATACGGGCTTGTCAGCAGACCACCAGTCGCCGCCATTGATATGCATCAAGTCCCGTGTTGCCGGGCAGCAACTATAGTTGTCCAACGCAGCATTTTTTACTTTCAGGAGATCCCGATCATGCAAGCCATACGCAGCATTCTGGTGGTCATCGAACCCGAGCACTCGGAAAGCCTGGCGCTCAAGCGGGCCAAGCTGATCGCGGGCGTGACCCAGGCCCATCTGCACTTGCTGGTCTGTGATCGCAAGCATGATCACAGCGCCATGTTGGGCGTGCTCAAGGCGGCGCTGGTGGAGGACGGCTACAGCGTCACCACCGAGCAGGCCTGGAACGAGAGCCTGCACGAAACCATCGTCGATGTGCAGCAAGCCGAGGGCTGCGGGCTGGTGATCAAGCAACATTTCCCCAACAGCCCGCTGAAAAAGGCCCTGCTGACCCCGGCGGACTGGAAACTGCTGCGTTACTGCCCAACGCCGGTATTGCTGGTGAAAACCTCGAAGCCATGGACTGGCGGGGTCATTCTGGCGGCCATCGACGTCGGCAACACCGACGGCGAACACCGCACGCTGCATGCTTGCATCGTCGATCATGGGTACGACATCGCCAGCCTGGCCAAGGCCCAATTGCACGTGATCAGCGCCCATCCGTCGCCGATGCTGTCGTCGGCCGACCCGACCTTCCAGCTCAGCGAAACCATCCAGGCGCGCTATCGCGAGCAGTGCAAGGCGTTCCAGGCCGAATTCGACATTGATGACGACCACCTGCATATCGAGGAAGGCCCGGCGGATGTGTTGATTCCGTTCATGGTGCATAAACTGCAGGCGGCGGTGATCGTGATTGGCACGGTGGCGCGGTCCGGGTTGTCCGGGGCGTTGATCGGCAATACGGCAGAAGTGGTGCTGGATGCGGTGGAGAGCGATGTGCTGGTGCTCAAGCCGGATGAGATCATGGATCATCTGGAAGAGGTTGTGACGCGGCATTGAGATTTGTAGCGTCTGGTCGGGCGCCTTCGCGAGCAAGCCCGCTCCCACATTGGATCTATGGCGTTCACAAATCCCCTGTGGGAGCGGGCTTGCTCGCGAAGCTTTTAGGCGCCGAAGGCGTCCTTTAAAAAGCCCGGCGCGATGTAGCGCTGGTAATGCGCTTCCGACAGCAGGAAAAACTCCCGATCAATGGCATCGCGCAATTCCGGCAGGTTCCAGTCGCGAAACTCCGGCATCAGCACCATCCCGTACGCCTCCAGATTATTGATGACCCGCGCACCACGGGCGATCAACTGATAGGCCCAGCAATATTCCGATTGATGCGGCACGAAGCGGATTTTTCGCTGCTCAAGCTGCAACCGCAGGCGTTGCGGGTCGAAAATTTCCAGTTTGCTGGCCATCACTTGGGACAACAGTTGCTCAAGACGCAACCACACTGCGCGCTTTTCTTCCTCGTTGTAACCGTTCCAGTTGATCACTTCGTGGTGGAAACGCTTGCAGCCACGGCACACCAGGTCACCGTAAACGGTGGAGCAGAGGCCGACGCAGGGGGTCTTGATGGTCTGATTGGGCATAGGTAGGCAAAACACGGGAAAGCAGAACAGGTCGGCATGTTAGCCCTTTGTCTAACATTGATCACCCCTCAATCTTGAGGGGCTAACTTACGTTTATATTTTTTTTGCCGTAGAATCAGCCAGCCTTTTAAGGCGCCAATGTCCGTTAGAAGCTGTTTTCAAAGCGTCACGAGCACAGTCGTTCCTACAGAGCGGTGTTGGCGAAGGGTTTTTCCAGCGGGGAAAAGCTCTACGCCAACCCTCATCAGCTCCCCGTTCTGCAGGCGTAAAACTTTGAAAGCAGCTTCTGTAAGGAATTGTCGGTAATTCTGGCTAAGTGGCCCACAACGCCACGCAGCGCATGAGTACGGCAATTTCGGGATGAGCGTCCCGGACACCCATTTGGGACCACTGATGAGGGTAATAACTGTGCTTGAAGCCTACCGCAAACATATCGAAGAGCGTGCAGCACTGGGTATCGTTCCCCAGCCGCTTAACGCCGAACAAACTGCAGGCCTGGTCGAGCTGCTGAAGAATCCCCCGGCTGGCGAAGAAGCTTTCCTCGTTGACCTGATCACCAATCGCATTCCACCTGGCGTGGACGAAGCAGCCTATGTAAAGGCTGGTTTCCTGTCTGCCCTGGCCAAAGGCGAAGCAACCTCCCCTCTGATCGACAAGAAACGCGCTGTTGAACTGCTCGGCACCATGCAGGGCGGCTACAACATCGTGACCCTGGTTGACCTGCTCGACAGCGCCGAACTGGCCCCGGTCGCAGCCGCTCAACTCAAGCACACCCTGCTGATGTTCGATGCGTTCCACGACGTTGCGGAAAAAGCCCGCAATGGCAACGAACACGCCAAAGGCGTGATCCAGTCCTGGGCTGACGGCGAGTGGTTCCGCAACCGTCCGACCCTGGCCGACAAGATCAGCCTGCGTGTGTTCAAGGTCACCGGCGAAACCAACACCGACGACCTGTCCCCTGCCCCGGACGCCTGGTCCCGCCCGGACATCCCGCTGCACGCCCTGGCCATGCTGAAAATGGCCCGTGAAGGCATCGTGCCTGACGCCCAAGGCGTTACCGGCCCGATGAAGCAGATCGAAGAAATGCGCGGTCAAGGCTTCCCTATCGCCTACGTCGGTGATGTGGTCGGTACCGGTTCGTCGCGTAAATCGGCAACCAACTCGGTACTGTGGTTCTTCGGCGACGACGTTCCTTACGTGCCGAACAAGCGCGCTGGCGGTTTCTGCTTCGGCAGCAAGATCGCTCCAATCTTCTACAACACCATGGAAGATGCCGGCGCACTGCCAATCGAGTTCGACGTTACCAACATGAACATGGGCGACGTGATCGACCTGTACCCGCATGCTGGCAAAGTCTGCAAACACGGCACCGACGAAGTCCTGACCACCTTCGAAATGAAGACTCCGGTACTGTTGGACGAAGTTCGTGCCGGCGGCCGTATCCCGTTGATCATCGGTCGCGGCTTGACCGACAAGGCTCGTGCTGAACTGGGCCTGGGTCCTACCGATCTGTTCAAACTGCCTGAAGCACCTGTCGACACTGGCAAGGGCTACACCCTGGCACAGAAAATGGTCGGCAAGGCGTGCGGTCTGCCAGAAGGCAAAGGCGTTCGTCCTGGCACCTACTGCGAACCGAAGATGACTACCGTCGGTTCCCAGGACACCACCGGTCCTATGACCCGTGACGAACTGAAAGACCTGGCGTGCCTGGGCTTCTCGACCGATCTGGTGATGCAGTCCTTCTGCCACACCGCGGCTTACCCTAAGCCGATCGACGTGACCACCCACCACACCCTGCCAGACTTCATCATGACCCGCGGCGGCGTTTCCCTGCGTCCGGGCGACGGCATCATCCACAGCTGGCTGAACCGCATGCTGCTGCCGGACACCGTCGGTACCGGTGGTGACTCCCACACCCGTTTCCCGATGGGCATTTCGTTCCCGGCCGGTTCCGGTCTGGTTGCGTTTGCTGCTGCCACCGGCGTTATGCCGCTGGACATGCCGGAATCGATCCTGGTGCGCTTCAAAGGCAAGATGCAACCGGGCGTTACCCTGCGTGACCTGGTTCACGCCATTCCTTACTTCGCGATTCAGGCTGGCCTGCTGACCGTCGAGAAGAAAGGCAAGAAGAACGCCTTCTCCGGCCGCATCCTGGAAATCGAAGGCCTGGACAACCTGAGCATCGAACAAGCTTTCGAGCTGTCCGACGCCTCGGCTGAACGTTCGGCTGCCGGTTGCACCATCAAGCTGTCGAAAGAGTCGATCACCGAGTACCTGAACTCCAACATCACCCTGCTGCGCTGGATGATCGGCGAAGGCTACGGCGATGCGCGTACCCTGGAACGTCGTGCTCAAGCGATGGAAGCCTGGGTTGCCAACCCTGAGTTGATGGTTGCCGATGCTGACGCCGAATACGCTGAAATCATCGAGATCGACCTGGCCGACATCAAAGAGCCTGTGCTCTGCGCGCCAAACGACCCGGACGACGCCCGTCTGCTGTCCAGCGTCGCTGGCGAGAAGATCGACGAAGTGTTCATCGGTTCGTGCATGACCAACATCGGTCACTTCCGCGCTGCCGGTAAGCTGCTGGATCAGGTCAAGGGTCAGCTGCCAACCCGTCTGTGGCTGTCGCCGCCGACCAAAATGGACGCTCACCAGCTGACCGAAGAAGGCTACTACGGCATCTACGGCAAGGCCGGCGCACGCATGGAAATGCCAGGCTGCTCGCTGTGCATGGGTAACCAGGCACGTGTAGAGCCGAATTCGACTGTAGTGTCGACTTCGACCCGTAACTTCCCGAACCGTCTGGGTGACGGCGCGAACGTTTACCTGGCTTCGGCTGAGTTGGCGTCCGTTGCTTCCATCCTGGGTCGCCTGCCGACCGTCGAGGAGTACATGGAATACGCTGGCAAGATCGACAGCATGGCGGCTGATGTCTACCGCTACCTGTCCTTCGACCAGATCGCCGAGTTCCGTGAAGCTGCTGCGAACGCCAACATTCCGGTCGTTCAAGCCTAACGCTGCAACGCAATAAAAAACGCCGCCCATCGCGAGATGAGCGGCGTTTTTTTATGCCCGCAAGGTTCACACTGCACATCCCTGTGGGAGCGGGCTTGCTCGCGAATGCGGTGTGTCATCCAGCAATGATGTGACTGATACACCGCATTCGCGAGCAAGCCCGCTCCCACAAGGGGTTATGTGGATGGCTTGAGGGCTTGCTGGACCGCACCGTCGACACTCAAGCCGCTAAGTATCACCTGCTCCAACTCCTGCGCCGGCAACAACGCCAGCACCGCTTTGGCCTCGTGCTTGAGCCGCGCCAGGATCAACAATTTGTCTTCTGCCCGCACCTGCAAAAAGAACGCTTCCAGCGCTTCTATGCTGGTGCCGTCCAGATCGGGGGACTCTTCCAGACTGAGAATGATCGTGTGCACCGGCGGCGACGCGTGCCGGGCCAGCCTTAGCGCACCGCCCAAAATACGTTCCACATTGGCAAAAAACAGCGCTTCACTGGGCCGCACAATCAACACGCCAGGAATCTGCAGGGCGTCAGGATGGCGTTGCACATCCACGTAATCGTGACCGCTGCCCATCTGCCCCAGCACTTGAATATCCGCCGATGACATCTGTTTCAGCATCAGCACCACGCTGATTGCCACCGCCACCAGCAAGCCGTCCAGCACGCCCAATACCAACACCGCAGCCACCGCGCAGATCACCAGCACACGGTCGCGGCGCCAGATGAAATAGCGGCCCAAAGGCTGCAGACTCAAGCCCCGCGCCAGCGCATGAATGACGATCGCAGCCAATACTGGCTCAGGCGTCAGAGCAATGTAGGGCAGCACGGTCAAGACAATCAGCAACACCACCCCCGCCGCCACCGCACCGGCCAGACGTGAAGTGGCACCCGCTGCTTCGTTGGCCGACGTCGCAGAGTAACCGGCGCCCGCCGGCATGCCGTGGAACAGGCCGGACAGTAGATTCGCCGCACCGAGGGCCAGCAGGTCGCGGTTCGAAGACACCCGGTCGCCGTGCTTGAGCGCAAAGGAGCTGATCGAACCGTAGGACTCGGCATACAGGATCATCACCATCGCAAATGCCAGCTCCCCCAGGCGCAGCCAATCGGCAAACGGCAACACTGGCAACCGGGGCACTTCAAGGCTCAGGTCGATCACGCCGATCAGGTCCACCCCATACGCCGGCAAGTTCAGCCACTGCCCCGCCGCGATGCCGAGCGCCACTACCAGCAAACCGCCGGGCACACGCCGAAACCGCGCGCACACCCACAACACCAGCAGCGCCACTGCCGCAACCAGCAAGCCGACACGATTCCATTGTGGCCACTGCTCCAGCAACTGCGGGACGAAACGGATCAGATTGCCGTTGCTCAAGTGCACGTCAACGATACTGGCGACCTGCTTGAGAATGATGGTCGCGGCCAGCCCCAAGGCAAAACCGCGCAGTACCGGTTTGGCGATAAAGGACGTGACGCTGCCAAGCTTGAACAGACCCGCCAGCAAGAAGAACCCGCCGGTCACCAACACCAGGCCGATGGCCAGGGTCATCCGCAGGCCGGAATCGCCATTGGCCAACGTGGCGGTGGCGGCGGCCAGAACAGCGGCGGAGGACGAGGTCGCAGAAACAATCGCAAAACGGCTGGTGCCCAGTAGCCCGTAACACAGCAGGCCGGCAAATAACGCAATGACGCCGGCCTGGGGCGGCACGGCGGCGATGCTGGAATAGGCCACCGCTTCCGGCAACAGCAAACCGGCAATCGACAGCCCGGCCAACAGGTCCTGCCAACGGTTGGGGGAATCGGCACGGGGTTGCACCGATGCGCCTTGAGCACGAGCCATGCAGCGTCTCCAGAGAAAAGATCAACAGGCCGTCTACGACGCGTCAGTGAAGGCTCTAGGGTAGCCGTTTATCCGCTGGCTGTTGTGCTCCGGGTCATGGCGCCAGCCATAAAAACACCGCCGAACGTTAGAAAAGCGATGTTTTTTTCCGGAAGACCGGGTCGCCCCGATCAGACAACCGCAAACCACGTACCCCAGGGGCAACTGCCAGATCAGGTAGGTGCCCCTGCTTGTTAAAAATCCAATCTGCGCAACGCCGTGCAGAAGTTCTGTTTTCCACGCTTTCACCTACGGCAAACTGCCCCGCCCCGTACCTGTTTTTCAAAATGCCGACTGCCATGAGTCGGCCGCCCCTCAGCCTGCGTCTTGAAGAACGCCGTGCCAGAGCGGTCGATCCCACGAAAATGTGTAGGTTTGTGTTGACAGCAGATCGTCCTGCGCTAGATTCCCTCAGGTGCACGGAATCAAGGCGACTGCCATGGATAAGGATAGAGATTTCATGCACTGGTGGAATGACCTGCGCATGGAGATGCTCAAGCAACAGGACGCGCCACGGATTTTTGCGCTTCTGGAACAGGAAGTTCAACAGCTGGGCTTTGATTATTACGCGTATGGAGTACGCCATTCGATCCCCTTCACCCGACCGAAAACCGAGATCTACGGCTCTTATCCCAAAGCGTGGCTGGAGCGTTATCACCTGCAGAACTATGCCGCGATCGACCCGTCGATCCTCAACGGGCTGCGTTCCACGCAAATGGTGGTCTGGGATGACGCGCTGTTCGACCACAGCCGCAATTTGTGGAGCGAAGCCCAGGACTGGGGCCTGCGAGTCGGCGTGACCTTGCCGATCCATACGCCCAACAACGCCCTGAGCGTGCTCTCGGTCGCCCGCAACCAGACCTTCATCGGCGATGCCGAGCGCGAGGAAATCCGCCTGCGCCTGCGCTGCATCATCGAACTGGTGACCACACGCCTGGCGGAAATCGGCCATCAGCAAGCCACCTCGGAACTCATCGAACTGAGCCCCCGGGAGCGGGAAATCCTGCAATGGACCGCCGATGGCAAAAGTTCGGGGGAAATTGCGGTGATCCTCGGCATCTCGGTCAACACCGTGAACTTTCACCTGAAAATCATTCAGAAGAAATTCGGCGCCGCCAATAAAACCCTGGCGGCCGCCTATGGAGCAGCACTCGGGCTGATTTAAGCCCACTCGACCACGATAAGGATATCGCCCCATGATTACAGTGATTGCACGGCATCATCACGAGCTGTCCCCAAGCCTGCACGACGACCTGGGTCGTTACCGGCACAAGGTCTTCATCAAGGATCTGGGCTGGCAACTGAAATCCAGCGGCGCGCTGCCGGGTCGCGAATACGATCAGTTCGACCATACAGACACCCGCTACATCATCGCCGTGGACGCTTATGAGCACATCCACGGTTGCGCACGGCTGCTGCCGACGACCCAGCCGTATTTATTGTCGGAAGTGTTCGGGTTTCTCTGCGATCAACCCGTGCCACGGCGCAGCGATACCTGGGAGATCTCGCGGTTCGCCGCCACTCGGCTGGAGGAAGGCAAACTGCCGATGCGGGTGTTCTGGAACGCCTTGCACGACGCCTGGTGCATGGGCGCGACGGAAGTCGTGGCGGTGACCACACCGGCCCTGGAACGCTATTTTCTGCGCAACGGCGTGCAATTGAGCCGGCTCGGCCAGCCCCAACGCACCGACACCGATCACGTGGTGGCGCTGAGCTTTCCGGCCTACCAAAAAAACGGCCGTGCTGCGCTTTATGCGCAGTCAGCGGCCGTTACTTCACTCGATCAGGCATTTTTGCGGGGTGGACCGGTCGGGGCATTCCCAGCCGATCACCCCGGGTTTCAGGCGGTCAGCGAGTAGATCAACGCAGAAATCGCCACCAGGCCCACCGCCGTCACGAAGACGTTGGAAGCCTGGCCGCGATAACGGGCCATGGCCGGCACTTTGCGGATCGCGTACATCGGCATCAGGAACAGGATCGCGGCGATGATCGGGCCACCGAGGGTCTCGATCATGCCGAGGATGCTCGGGTTCAGGGTGGCGACGATCCAGCACACCACCAACATGAACGCGGCAGTCATGCGGTCCAGAGCTTTGGGCGACGGACGCTTGCCGCTCTTGACGATCAGGCCTTTCAAGCCTTCGCTGGCGCCGATGTAGTGGCCCAGGAATGACTTGGAAATCGCCACGAAAGCAATCAACGGCGCCGCGAAGGCGATGGTCGGGTTGCTGAAGTGGTTGGCCAGGTACGACAGGATCGACAGGTTCTGCGCCTTGGCTTCGGCCAGTTGCGCCGGGGACAGGGTCAGCACGCAACTGAAAACGAAGAACAGCACCATCACCACCATCAAGGCGTGGGCGCGGGACAGGATCTGCGAGCTGCGCTCCTCGGCGTGTTCACCGTAGCGACGCTTCTGGTCCACCGCGAACGCGGAGATGATCGGCGAGTGGTTGAACGAGAACACCATCACCGGAATCGCCAGCCACAACGTGTGCAGCAGCGCCGACGGCTCAGGCAGCGTGGACGCGGTGCTGAGGATGCCGCCGTTCCAGTGCGGAATCAGGAACACCGCCAGAAACAGCAGCGCAACGATGAACGGGTACACCATCAGGCTCATGGCCTTGACGATCACCTGCTCGCCGCAACGCACCACCGCCAGCAGGCCAAGGATCAGCACGAACGACAGGATCGCCCGAGGCGGTGGCATGATGTGCAGTTGGTGTTCAAGGAAGCTGCCGACGGTGTTGGTCAGCGCCACGCTGTAGATCAGCAGGATCGGGAAGATCGCGAAGAAGTACAGCAAGGTGATCAGCGCACCGGCCTTGATGCCGAAGTGTTCTTCCACCACTTCGGTGATGTCCGCGCCTTCACGGCCGGACAACACGAAACGGGTCAGGCCACGGTGGGCGTAGAACGTCATCGGGAACGCCAGCACCGCCAGGACCAGCAACGGCCAAAAGCCGCCCAAGCCCGCGTTGATTGGCAAAAACAACGTGCCGGCCCCGATTGCCGTGCCAAACAGGCCCAGCATCCAGGTGGTGTCATGGCGATTCCAGCTCTCAAGGGTCGCTGGTGCCGCCGCTACATAGCGTTCGTCGACGCTATTGGCCTGATCATTCATCCGGTGGGATCTCCGCATTCCGGTCAGTTGCTACCCGACCAGGACGAGTCGGAAAAACCCGACAGGCAGCGCCCTGGCCGAAACAGGGGCGCGATTGTCCGGGATTAATGAGCAGAAGCAAAGACTTAGGTGAGGAATGGTTATGCGGATCAGATGATGGTGGCGGGCAACTACAAGAAATTTCGAACGTTTTAGCAGGAAAAATCTTACATAAAACCCCTGCTGTCGGAGGCCAAACTAGCGAATTCCAAGGTTGTCAGGAGTTGGTGGTGGATAAAGTACTCGATAGGTTTGTTCTTCGACTGCCGGATGGTTTGCGTCTCACATTGAAACGCATTGCCAAACAGAATCGGCGCAGCTTGAACGGTGAAATCATCGCTCGCATGGAGCGCTCATCGGGTGCTCCCACCGCGCCAACGCTTCCGCCCCGGCCAATGCCGCGCTGTTCATCTCGAACTTGGGTTGAAACCAGGCCTTGAACTCCCCCAACGCCAGGCCCCGGCGAACGTCCTCTTCACTGGGCAGCCGGTTCAACGGCGTCGGCTCGATGACGGCTGGAAGGCGCCGATGGCGATAGCGCTGCAAGATGCCTTGCAACGCATGCAGTAGCGTGGGTTTGCTCAGGACGCCGAGCATTTGCAGCCCCGAAAAGCAGGTCATCTGCCCGACGGCGCGGCGCAACTCCGGTTGTAACTCACTGCACAGGGCGACCGCGCGAACCATGCCGTTCTGCCCGACCCAATGCAGGAAGTCCAGGCACCAGGTCGCAGAGCACAATATCAACGCCCCCCCCGCCCGGCGTATCTGCGCCTTCGCCCCTTCGCTATTGTCCGTCTGCAAAATATCGATGACGCCCAGATGCTGCAGAGCCGTGACCAATACACCGCGCTGAAACGAGTGATTTTCTAAAACGAGAACGCTAGGGGAGTCCATCTCACCAGTTACTCTGCAATACCGTGAAGCCAGAATTGTGGCGATCTCATGACACTTCCAACGAAGGATTTGTCTCCCTGATCTGTAGGAAATTCCCTAGGGTTGAATCTTGTTTTCAGCGGTCAGCCAGCGGCTATGACCGTGATTTCAATCAACAACTCCGGCAGCGCCAGCCGCGACTCCACCGTGGCACGGGCGGGCGTGTGACCTTGAGGCACCCACGCATCCCACACCTCGTTCATTTTTGAAAAATCAGACTGAATGTCCGCCAGCCATATCTGCGCGGAAACAATGCGTGTTTTGTCTAACCCCGCCTTTTCCAGAAACCCGTCGATTTTTTGCAGGACCTGGGCCGTTTGGCCTTTGATGTCTTGGGTAGTGTCGGATGCGGTTTGCCCGCCGACGAAGACAAAGCCATTACAGACAACCGCGCGACTCATACGAGGGTTACTGTCGATACGAATAATCTCTTTCATTTCAAATTCCTAATGTGGAGTTTCAGACGTCCAGGCAGGGTAATCCGCAAAGATTTATGCGCTTATTTGGGTACAAACGCCACCAACGGCGCCGCATTCGCATCCGGCACGTAAGCGTTGGCCAGGTCAATCAACTGCACGGGTTTGATCGGCGGGCGAATCCGGTAATAGCCCACCTTTTGCATCGGCGCGCACCGGGCCTCAGCCAGTATTTCCCCCACCGTGATCCCGCACATGCGGCCCTGACACGGTCCCATGCCGCACCGCGAGAATGACTTGGTCTGGTTGGGCCCACTGCAACCCAATCGGCTCATGGCGCGGATATCACCGGCGCTGACTTCTTCACAGCGGCAGACGATGGTCTGGTCTGAGGGCCGCCGGAAGATTTCCGCAGGCCGATACAACGTGTCCAGGAATGGCCGTATGGCCCGATGGGAATGGAGCTGGCGCTTGAATGGGCGCGCTTCTGTGTCACGAACGCTTTCTGTAAAAAAGCCCAGTTGCTGACCGATCTGCAGCGCAGTCAATGCTCCCGACAGCTCTGCCACCTTGGCGCCATCGATGCCGCCACCGTCCCCCGCGACGTAAATCCCCGCGAGCGATGTCTGCCCCCACTGATCAAGCTCAGGGCGCCAGCAAAGCTGGATATCGTCCCAGCGATGCTCGCAGCCCAGCGACCGCGTCAGCTGTACGTTGGGAATAACGCCCTGATGGACCAGTAGCAGGTCCGAGTCGATGTGCGCGTCACGACCATCAACTGAATAGCAAACCCTCTCGACAGCGCCCTGCCCCAGCGCAGTGAGGGTTTCGACATGCTGGATATGCGGGATGGAACTGCCGCGAATGGCCCTCAACAAACCCATGCCCTTGAGCAAATACCCCGGTGCCCGCAACGCTGAAAACAGATAGCGCAGCGCTGGAAAACGATTGGCTCGGGGCGTGGTGTCGAGAATGGCCGCCACGGAACTGCCCGCCCGGATCAACTGCCAGGCAAACAGATAGAGCAATGGCCCGCTACCGGCGAGCACCACCCGCTGGCTCGGCAACAATGCGGCGGACTTCAACAGCGTTTGCGCAGCGCCGATGCCCATGACGCCCGGCAGCGTCCAGCCGGGAAACGGCACCGGCCGCTCTTGGGCGCCATTGGCGATGACGAGTGCCCGGGCCTGGATTTGCCCACTGCCGCCATTGGCTCCGTTGCGCGTGAAGCTCACTTGTCGGTCGCGTGTGATTTGCCATGCCAAGGTGCCTGGCCAGTAGGTCGCGCCGCTCGCCAGGAAGCGCTTCACCAGCGCAGCACCGGCGATGTAGTCCTTGCCCAGCACATCAGGATCTGCCAGCGGCGATTGCGCCACGCTGCGATAAATCTGCCCGCCGGGCTGCTGGCTTTCGTCCAGCAGCAGCACATCGAGGCCCGCTCCCCTGGCTTGCACCGCGCAGGCCATGCCGGCCGGACCGGCGCCGATGATCAGCAGGTCAACATGGATCATGCTCATTTCAGACTCCTGGCACCGATCATGGATCGGATCATCATTCCCGGCAGCACCAGCGTCATGCAGGCTTGTTGATTGGGCACACCGTCGATTTCCACCAGGCATTCGAAGCAGGCGCCCATCATGCAAAAAGGCGCCCGCGGTGCGTTGGACACTGGCGTCTCGCGTAACTGCGTCACCCCAACGCTCAGCAGCGCCGCGGCGACGGTCATGTAATGCGGCACGATGAACGGCCGATCATTGATCAGGATTGAAACCTGAGCGGCTGGCGTAGCGGCGAGCGCGCTAAACAGCGAAACGTTTGGCATAGAAATAGTCGAGTAGTGAGGGACGAGGCGCACCCATGAGCCAGGGCACGAGTTTTTCGCAATGGGCGGCCGCCAGCGTCACGCCGCTGTGGCACAAAGCAACAAACGCCCCGGGATGGGCGAGCGACTCTTCGTAAACCGGCATGCTGTCCGGGGTCATGATCCGCAACGAACCCCAGGCGCGCACAACGCGCACGTTCTTGAGCAGTGGAAAAGGCGCGATGGCTTTTTGCGCGATATGGGCAATGATGCCCGGCGTCACGCCGTCATCCATGTCCACGTCTTCGGCGGAGTCCCCCAACAGCAATGACCCCTCGGCGGTTTGCCGGATAGACAACGTCGGGTAGTCGAGAAAGCGTTTGACCCGCTCGGTCACCAGAATCTGCCCACGCAGCGGCACGACTGGTGCGCGCAGACCGACCATCGGTGCCAGGTCGCGATTGCCGAGGCCGGCGCAGAGCACCACCTTCCCGGCTTCGAAAGTCTGCTTGCCGGCGGTCAGACGGAAGCCGCCGTCACGCGGGACAATCAAATCGACCCGCGAATCCGTTCGATAAACACCCCCCGCGCGTTCGAAACCGGCGAACAGGCCGCGCAAGGTGTAGAGCGGACTGACATGGCCGTCGTGGGGCGAATACACCGCCCCCGCCACGTCCGGCCCCACGGCCGGTATGCGCTGTGCCAGTTGGCCGTGGTCGAGCACTTCATAGCTCAGGCGACTGTCCTGCGCGTGGAGTTTTTCCAACGCCGCCGCGCTGCTGGCCAGGCTTTCCTCATTCATGGCGATCATGATTCCACCCGGTTTTTCGTAACCGAGCTTCATACCGCTGGCGTCTTCGAGTTCCTGGCAGAAGCCGGGCCACAGTTGCGATGACTCCAATGACCAGCGCGCATAATCGATTTGCCGCGAACCTTTGCTCGAAACCCACACCAGGCCGAAGTTGCCCCGGGCGGCGCGCACGCTTGAATCTTCGCCATCGAGCACCAAGGTGCGAACACCTCGTTTCGCCAGTCCATAAGCGATGGCCATCCCGACCAATCCGCCACCGACCACTACGTAGTCGTAGTCGTTTTTCATCAGTTTTTCCCCATCAGCACGTTGTCGAGCCCCACCAGACGATCCAGCACAAACATCAAGCCCACCGTGATCACGATGATCACCACCGCGACCGCCGCCACCATGGGATCGACGGTTTCGGTCATGCTCATGTAGATGCGCACCGGCAACGTGATCGTCGCTGGGGAGGCGAGAAAAATGGTGGCGGTCAGTTCGTCGAAGCTGCTGGCGAAGGCCAGTACCCATCCGCCGAGAATCCCCGGCAGCAGCGCAGGCAGCGTGATGCGGCGAAAGGTCGTCCAGGCGCTGGCGCCCAAGGACATCGCCGCATGCTCCGGCTCACGGGACAGGCTCACCATCGACGCCATGATCAGGCGCAGTGAGTAAGGGAAGATCAGCATCACATGGGCCAATACCAACGAGGTAAACGAGCCGTTGACGCCAAACTCATTGAACAGCCGCAACAACGCGACCCCCAACACCACGGGCGGAATCATCAGCGGCGACAGCAGCAAGCCGTTCA
Organism: Pseudomonas sp. 5Vm1k; assembly: GCF_056161485.1. NCBI lineage: Bacteria > Pseudomonadati > Pseudomonadota > Gammaproteobacteria > Pseudomonadales > Pseudomonadaceae > Pseudomonas > Pseudomonas sp. 5Vm1k. The sequence continues at coordinate 193,477 of NZ_JBSPCZ010000010.1, read as the reverse complement.
GCGCTGCCCGACCGGGGAACGTGTAACGCAACAGGCCCCTGGCGGCGGGCACGCCAAGCAGGGCCGCCCCCGTCGCGGCCAGCGTTGCCAGGCCCATGCTGTTGCAGAATGCGGTGATGCAGCCGTTGTCATTGAACAGGGCCACAAACCAGCGCACTGAAAAGTGCAGCGTGGGCACGCTCAGCATGGTGCCCGGGGTAAAGGCGACCAGGCAGACGATCACCAAGGGCGCCGCCAGGAACACTGAAAACAGGGTGTGAAACACCAGCGCAAACAATCCATTCTTGTTCATGTCAGCGCCCCAGACGTCGTTGAATTCGGCGTTCAACCTGCTTGCCGTACACGCCGATCACCAGCAGGTTGAGCAGCAGCAACAGGACGGCAATCGTCGCCCCGACCGGCCAGTTCAAGGTGTTGAGAAATTCATCGTAAGCAGCGGTGGCCGCGACTTTCAGGCGCCGGCCACCGATCAGTGCCGGGGTGGCGAACGCACTGGCGCTGAGGGCGAAGGTCATCAGGCTGCCGGACAGCACGCCAGGCAGCACCTGTGGCAAGACGATCCGCCACCAGATCGTCATCGGCCCGGCGCCCAGGCTAAGCGCGGCATTGCAACTTTGCGGGTCAATGCCTTGCAACGAGGTCCATACCGACAAAATCACCAAGGGCACCAGCGCGTGGATCAAGACGATGACCACGGCCCAAAACGTGAACAGCATCTGCACACTGCCGTCCGTAACGCCCAGCCACACGAGGGTGCTGGCAACGACACCGTTCTGACTCAACAGGATCGACCAGCCCAGTGTCCGCACTACCGCCGAAATCAGCAGCGGTGCCAGGGTCATGATCAAAAAGAACGCACGCCAGCGCGGCCGCATCCGGAAAATGATGTACGCCTCCGGCACGCCTAATACGACGGCGCCCAGCGTTACCGCCAATGCCAGACCCAGGGTGCGCAGAAAGATGGTCTGGTAATACGGATCGAACAGCACCAGGGCATAGTTGTGCCAGGAGTGTGTCGCCAGCACGTCGCTGGTTGCAGCATTGAAACCATGCAGGCTCAGTTCGCCCGTCATCAGCATCGGAATGGCCAGCAGCGCGATGAACAACAGGCTGGCTGGCAGCAAGAGCAGCAGTGCTTTGCTGCTGAATTCGAAGGCAAATCGCCGGGGGTTCAATATGGACGCCTGCCTCATGGCGCCACCCCGGAGTGCATTACATGGCGCAGGGCCGACGGTTCCCACGACAAACCCACCTGTGCGCCGGGCGCTACGGCGACCTGACCACGATTGGCCCGCATGACTTGCAAGACACCCAGCTCAGTCACCACCGTGAGCAGCCAGCAATTACCTTTGAACACACAACCCGCCACTTTCCCGTAGAGGACGGCGGCAGGACCTTCAACCAGATCGATGCGTTCAGGTCGCAACGAGAAAGTTGCGCGACCACACGGCAACTCGGCGTCCAGCGCCAGGCTGCCGGCACCGCAGACGAATTGTCGTTGACCGCCACGCAGCACGATTTCGCCGTCCAGCAGATTGGCACGGCCAATGAAATCGGCGGCGAAGTGCGATCCCGGATCGTCATACAAAGGGTTGGGCTTATCGAAACGCACGATTCGCCCCCGGTCCAGCAGCGCAACCCGGTCACTCATGGCCAAGGCTTCGTCCTGATCATGGGTGACCATGATCGTCGTGGTGCCGACCTGGCGCTGGATGCTGCGCAGTTCGGTTTGCATGTCGTGACGCAGCTTGGCGTCCAGGTTGGATAGCGGTTCATCGAGCAACAGCAAGGGCGGCTTGATGATCAGCGCCCGGGCCAGTGCGACCCGCTGGCGCTGGCCGCCGGAGAGGTCGCGAGGAAATTTGTCGCCATGGGCGCCCAGTTGCACCAGTTCCAGCGATTGACGCACCTGACGCGCTCGCTCGACGCGTGCCACGCCACGCATCTGCAGGCCAAACTCAATATTTTCCCGAACCGTCATGTGCACAAACAACGCGTAGCTTTGAAACACCATGCCCAAGCCACGCTGTGCTGGCGGGCGCCCCAACAACGACTGGCCTTGCAGACGGATATCGCCATGGCTGGGATCGATGAAGCCGGCGATCATTTGCAACGTCGTGGTCTTGCCGCAACCCGAAGGCCCGAGCAACGAAATGAATTCGCCCTGTTCGATGTTCAGATTGACCCCATGTAGGACCGTCACGTCGCCATACGACTTGCTCAGGCCTTCGATACTCAAATAGCTCATTTTTATTAGACTCACTGTTCGCTTGGGCGGGCGCGTGCTGGCCCAGGCAGGATGACTTTTGGCCGTCCTGCCTGTGACGCAAATGTCATTGCTCGATCTGGCGATTCCACTGCTGTATCCACGCGGGGCGCATGGCGTTAACGATGTCCCAATCCACGCTCAACATCGCCGCGACGGTCGCTTTGTCCGGCACCTTGGCCAGCACGGCGGGAGGCAGCTCGGTGTGTTTGTTGACCGGCGCCACGCCCTCTTCATCGGCGAACAGCGCTTGCACTTCCGGGGTCAGGGTGTACTGGACAAACTGCTGGGCCAACGCGTTAACCGTATCGTGCTTGACCGGGCAAACACTCAGGCCCAGGGCCATGGCGCCTTCCTTGGGTGCGACAAATTTCACCGGTACGCCTTGGTTGCGCAGCGATTGGGTACGGCCTGCGCCCCAGGCGCCGATCCACAGGCTGTCATTCTGAAAGAGCTCGGAAATTTTGCCCGGTGATGGATCGAAGGACAGGACGTTAGGCGCCACGCTGGTTTTTATCGCCACAAAACCCGGCTCGATGTTCTGCTCGCTGCCACCGTTGAGACGCGCGAACATCACCAGGCTTTCAATCCCGTAGCCATTGGTGACGCTGGGAAACTGCACGTGCCCCTTATACAAAGGGTTGGCCAAATCTTTCCAGGACGTGGGTGGTGCCCACCCCTTGGCGGCGAATACCCGCTCGTTGTAGACAATGCCGGTGCCATCGAGCCCGATGGTGACAGCCTTGTTGCTTTTGAAATGCGCAGCGTCGTACAGGTCCTTGTAGACAGGGGCATCGCTCAACGCCTCGCAATAATCCAGTTGCGCAGCCTGGGACATGGGACCGTCATCCAGAAACGCCACGTCCAGGGTTTGCTTGCCTTTCTGGGCTTGCATACGCGCCATGGTGGTGGTCGTGTCACCGGGGACGAGTATCACTTTGCTGCCGGTGGCTTTCTCGAAAGACGGGACAATTTGCTCTTTGAGCAACTGCTCGAAAGAGCCGCCGAAAACGGCGACGTAAAGGGTCGGTTGCTCGGCGTGTGCGTAGCTGGCGAACAGCGAGGCCGCGATGAGTGCGGGGGCAAACCTTCTGATCATGTTGACTCCTGATATGAGGACCACTGTCGATGCCCGCACCTTCCGGGCAGACCCAGTGTCTGCAATTGATATCAGGGGGTCCAATCACAATTGACAGGACATCCATGTCTAAATGTTATGGTTTTATCCAGTGTTATCGCCTGCTAAAAATCTGCTGAAACGCTTATGCTTCTTAAACAAATGGTCAGGATTTGGCGCTCATTGATACATTCGGCCCAGAGTGACTTACGCTTTTGGCCAAAAGATAACGCCAACGAATGTCAAAATATAATGAGTAGGAATCACCATGAAAAACAGGCAGCTAGAGGCGTTTCGCGCGGTCATGATCCGGCACTCGGTCACCAGCGCGGCAGAGATGATGAGCGTGACGCAGCCGGCGGTTACGCGGTTGATTGCTGATCTGGAAGAGGATGTCGGGTTCAAGCTGTTCGTACGGGAAAAAGCCCGGCTATTTCCGACGGCCGATGCCGAGCTGTTGTATCGCGAGGTGGAACGCTCGTTTGTCGGGGTCGAACGGATTGCCCATGCCGCACGCCAGATACGCTCACTGAACAAGGGCGCCCTGACCGTCTGCTGCGCCCCTGCCCTGGCCGCAGGATTATTGCCCGCCTGGATCTCGGAATTCATGGCACGGCACGACGGGGTGACCGTGATTTTCACCATCCACGGCACTAAAACCGTCAGTGAAATGGTGGCCAACGAACAATGTGACGTCGGCTTCGTGACCTACACAACCTGGCAACCTGGCGTAAGGCTCGAACAACTGTTCACTGCCCCCATGCGCTGCATTCTGCCGAACGGCCATCGGTTGGCGGACCACGCCCATATCACTCCAGAGGACTTGGCCGGTGAACCGTTCATTTCCTATCCCCAAGAACTGGATACCCGACGCGTGATTGATGAACTGTTTGCGAAGCACCAGATAGAGCGCCAACTGAACATCGAATGCCAACAATCCACGGTCATCGCATCCCTGACCCGTTTCGGTGCCGGTGTTTCCATCATCGATCCTGCGGTGGCCGATACGCTCGGCGATAAAGTCCTGGTGCGTCCATTCAAACCCGAGATTGACTTTGAATACGGGATTGTCACGTCTGAGCGTCTGGAGGCTTCACGTTTGACCAAGGCATTTCTGGAGTTTGTCAAAGAGAAGGTCAGCGCACTCGCCCTCTCAAATTGAACGGCACCGTTTATCTTGGAGCGATGGAGCCCTTACGTCGGGATTAAATAGATGTTTTAAAAAATCTATTTAATAAAAGACAGCCGTCATGTATTTTCGATCTCACCTGCTGACCAGCAGCCTCACTCGCGGAGCCTTCCCATGCCACTCGTTCGCATCGACATCAAAAAACACCAGGACCCCACTTTCGCCAAGCGTGTCGGCAAACTGATCTACGCGGCCATGCACAGCACCATCAACGTTCCCGAGAACGACAACTTCCAGATCCTCGCCGAACACGATGAAAACCACTTCATCTACGACCCGACCTTCATGGGCATCAAACGCACCGACGGGCTGGTGATTATTCAAATCACGCTAATGGAAGGCCGCACCACCGAGCTGAAAAAACTGCTCTACAAGACCATCGCCGAGAGCCTGAATACCGAACTGGGCGTGCGCCTGGAAGATGTGTTTATCAATCTGGTGGAGGTCAAGCGCGAGAACTGGTCGTTCGGTAATGGCATCGGTCAATTTGCTGGCTAAGCGATCTGACTTGTCACCCCGTCAGGAAGACACGGCGCCGGCAGTTCCCTAAGATGCCGTTCATCGATACGTTTAAAGAATGTGAGCCACCCATGCCTCGAGTCTCCCGCAAACAAGCCGAACTCAACCGCGAAATCATCGTCGAGGCCGCCACGCGGCTGTTTCGTGAGCGCGGCCTGCACGGGATCAGCGTCGTCGATGTGATGGGCGCCGCCGGCCTGACCCACGGCGGCTTCTATGGGCACTTCGAATCCAAGGAAGCCCTGGCGCAAGAGGCTTGCAGCCGGGCGTTCAGCCAATCGCTGGAGCGCTGGAAGCAGAGAATCGACGACAGCAGCGACCCCCTCTCCGCCCGCGCCAGCATCATCGCGCCGTACCTGTCGACGGCCAATCGCGACAATCCGGGGGAAAGCTGCCCGGTGACCGCATTTGCCGGCGACATGTGTCACGAAACGGCAGAAAGCGGTTTGCACCAGACCTACACCCAGGGCCTGGAAGCCTTGTTGCAAATGCTCGCCCCGCTGATGGGCGCGGATCAGCCCGAAGCCAATCGGCAACGCGCCTTGGTGGACTACTCGCTGATGGTCGGCGCCCTGACTCTGGCGCGCGCTACCCGTGGGGACGCCTTGTCAGATGAAATCCTCGACGCGGCGCGGGCATTTCTGACGGCGGACGATACCGTTGACAAGCTCGCAGCGCCGACAGCATGATCGGCCCCATGAACTTTCCTGCGCTGAACCTCACCCGCACCACCACGACCGCTTCCGGCGGGTCGTGGGGTGGCTGGCTGACTTAAACCCAGCGCAGTAAACCCAAGGCCCCGCCAGCAATGGACGGGGCCTTGTTGTTTCTCCCGTCCGTTCGGCACTTCACGGAGAAACACCTATGTCATCAGCACTTTTGATCATCGATATGCAGGTCGGTCTGTTCAACGGCCCGGACCAACCCTACGACGGCGAGCGAATACTGGCCAACATCCAGCTGCTTATCTGCCGGGCCAGGGAACGCAAAATGCCGATCTATGCGGTCCGCCATACTGGCCCTCAAGGTTCACCGATCGAGGCTGGCAGTCCCTTTTGGCAGTTATTGCCCGCGCTGGCGCTGAATCCCGACACCGATATCCTGTTCGACAAGCACAAACCCAATGCCTTTTACGGGACGGCGTTGGCGGAGCAACTGCGGGCTGGCGGGATCGATGACCTGTTTATCGTCGGCATGAAAACCCAGTATTGCATCGACAGTACCTGCCGGGCAGCGGCCGATCTGGGCTTCAAACCAATGTTGGTGGCCGATGCCCATACTTGCATGGACACACCCGCGCTGCCCGCCCGGGCCATTATCGAGCACCATAACGCGACCTTGAACGGTGCCTTCGCCAAGGTATTGAACACCGCAGACGTGTAGGACCTGGCGCAGGTTGCGATCCTTTGGCGTCGTTGGCGGCGCCAAAAGATCAAGATCACCCGATCGCAGCCTTCGGCAGTTCCTACAGTGCACCGGCCTATAGCCTATGATCTTTGGTGATTGCCAAACCTCTCTCGAATCAGCAATCTGAAGCGACTTTCGAGCCCCTATATTTCGATGGCCACAGGAGCCCAGCATGACTGCAACCGTCCTGGTATTGGTTGAAACCATCAATGACTACCTGCCGATTCTCGAGCATCAGGGCTTTCACCTGATCCTGGCGCCCACGCCTGCCGAGCGCGCCCAAGCCATTGCCACCCATGGCGCGCGTATCGATGCCGTGCTGACGCGCGGTCCCTTGGGTTTGTACGCCGAAGAAATCGCCGCCCTGCCCGCCCTGAAAATCATCTGCGTGATCGGCGCCGGCTATGAGCACGTCGACCTGCAAGCGGCCAGCGACCGCGGTATCACCGTGACCAATGGCGCAGGGGTCAATGCCTCTTCCGTGGCCGACCACGCGATGGCGTTGTTGCTGTCGATGGTGCGCGACATTCCCCGGGCCGATGCCGCCGTGCGCCGTGGCGAGTGGCCGAAAATCATGCGCCCGTCACTGTCCGGCAAACGCTTGGGCATTCTCGGGCTGGGGGCGGTCGGCATGGCGATTGCCAAGCGTGCGGCCAACGGTTTCGACATGAGCGTGAGTTACCACAACCGCCAGCACCGCAGTGACACGCCCTACCACTATTGCTCGACGCCGACGGAACTGGCCAAGGGTTCGGACTTCCTGATCGTCGCCACGCCCGGCGGAGTGGGCACCCAACACTTGATCAACCGTCAGGTACTGGACGCGTTGGGGCCCAAGGGTTTTCTGGTGAACATTGCCCGGGCCAGCGTCGTGGTCACGACGGACCTGATCAGCGCCCTGGAACAACGGCGGATTGGCGGCGCCGCGCTGGATGTATTCGATCACGAACCCAAGGTGCCGGAAGCCCTCAAAACCCTGACCAACGTGATCCTGACGCCCCACGTCGCCGGGCTGTCCCCGGAGGCTACCCAAAGCACCGTCGAATTGGTGGGCAAAAACCTGGTGGCGTTCTTTGCCGGCCGGCCGGTGTTGACGCCGATTGTGCTGCCAATTCCGGTGGTTGCGCGGTCAGTCTGATACCCATCACCCCTGTGGGAGCGAGCTTGCTCGCGATGAGGGACTGTCAGCCGGCATCTATATCGACTGAAACGCCGCCATCGCGAGCAAGCTCGCTCCCACAAGGGATTGCGGCGTACGCAAACTCCCGACCCACCACCAAACAACTGTGGGAGCGGGCTTGCTCGCGAAGAGGCCATCACATTCACCATCATTGCTGGCTATAAAACCGCCATCGCGAGCAGGTTCGCTCCCACAACAGCTAGAGGACGCCGAGTAGCGTCCAGAGCCGCCGGGATTCCGCATCCGCCGAAATCAGCTCACCCAACAATTCACTCAAGGGCTTGTTACCCCACTCCACCCCTCGCCTGATCAAGTACGGCACCGGGCTGTGGGGTTCGGTGCGGGCCAGGTATTCGGCAATCAGCAACAATTGCCGATACGCCTCGTCGCGACTCGCCGGCTCACGGAAAACCTGCGGTGCAGCGACCACTTCTTCAAGGCCCGACGCCGCCGCGGGCGCGATTTCAACGGGGGCCTCGGTGGACTGTCGTGGGTGCATGGCGATGAACTCCTGAACCAGCGTCAATAACGCCGTGATGACGTCCTGCAAACTTTTGAAGCCCGGCGCCTGGCTGCCGAGATAGGCATCACTCCAGGCTTCCAGCCGTTGCAGATGCTGCAGGCTCAACAACAGGCTGCCCTGGCTGCGCAACCAGAAGGACAACGGCGTGGCGCGAATCTGTTCGGTGATTTTCTTCTGTTCGCCGCGTGCGGTTTCCGCCGAGGTTTTTGCACCCTTGCTGTCGTTGACCAGCACCTGCTGCACCTGCAAGCGCCGCCACGCATCCAGGCACAGGCCGTCGAATTCGCCGTTACGCGGGTCGAGCAACGGCACCCGCGTCAGCAGCACTTCAGTGTAGCGCCGGGCCAACCACTCAAGCGGGATCACCCGCCATGACTGATCCCCCTCCTCCGCCTGCGGGTGAAGGTGCTCGGGATAGCGCTCACACAACCCGGCGACCAGGGCGAGGCTACCCGGCAAGCCTTCGAGTCCGTCCTGATGCAACCACGCTTCGCCCAGCCAGGCACTGAGCATCAGGTCTTTGCTGCGCTCCAGCAGCAGGCTGGTGGTCAATTTTTCCAGTTCCGGCCATTGCGCACGCTTGATCGACGATTGCCAGACCCCGGTCGGCAAACTCGTGTCGTCCTCTCGGCGCAGCTCTCGTGCCTGGTCAAATTCACGTTCATAACGCAAATCCTGACCACAAGGCGCATCGTCGCTGATCGGCTCCAGCAAGCGGTCAATCAGTTCCGGCAGCGGTGTTGAAGGCATATTCACAAGCCCTCCTCCTGATTCATGGCCGTTGCAGAAGCGGTCGCCCGGGTCTGCAGGAACGGCGAGCGCGGGGCGCGGGTGGGCAGCGGTTGAATGGATAACGGCAGCTTCGAGCCCTGGCTCATCAACGACAGGCGTACAAACATCAGCGTTTGCTCCGCCGTATTGGACGGCGCGGTGACCGGCAGGCGCAAGGTCAGTGGAAAGTCGGTGTAGTCCATGTTCGGCTGGCGCTGCACTGACTGGTGCGAACGCATCAGGCGCAGCAACGACCAAGGGCCGCCATACTCCCAACCGGCCTCAAGATCGCGCACCACCAGGCTCGGTTGTAACGGATCGTTGGCCGGGCGTTGGGAACCATTGCGTGCCCATCGCAGCGTCAGCCGCACCGGTTGGCCGACCATCCAGCGCAGGTTCGGTTGGGCCTCACCGGGGTAGCTGAGTTGTTGATTACCGGCGTTCAGGCTCCAGGCGATCACTTGATCGGCACCACGCTCCTCCTCGCGATCGGTGCGCCAGCGCACGTCCATTTCCACGCCCAGGATGCCGCTCTTGTCCCGCACAAACAGCGGGCTTAGCCACGTGCTGGCCTGCTTCAAACGGTTGAGAAAGTCCTCGGCCGCCAACCGTTCCGGCGTCTGGCTGAGCGACAACCCGGCCTGGGCCACCGGCAAACGCTTGTCGATCAGTTCAAGAAAATGCTGGACCCGCGCCGGGTCGGCGTCCGCCACCTGCACCCCATTGGCAAACGGAAAGCGCTCGGCCAGGTACTGATTGAAATAGTTGGCCAGGTCGTTCCACGCCGCCGAGGCTTGCTGCTGTTGCAGAAGCTGGCAACGCTGCATGGCGGTTTGCTGCAGTTCCAGGGCACGCATGGCCAACGTACCGCGCCCGCCGGATAGGCTGGCGGTTTGCAGGATCTGGCCGCAGGACGAGGTGTCCATTTCGATGAAGTCGCGGCTCACCAATTGCTCGATCTGCGCAGGTGAACTTGCGGGGTTCGAATCCTTGTACTTGAGCAACTCGTCATTGAGTGCGCTGAATTGCGTCACACGCTCGTAATCCAGCGCTGAGAGATTCTGCTGCTGGGTTTTCAGCCATTCCAGCGCCGAGGTGCGTCGTTCGGTGATGCCGAGCATGGTGTTGAACTGCTGCTTGAGGCTCAGCTTCAAATCCTGTACATCACTGGCGCCATACAGTTGCAGGCCAAGGTTTTTCGAACCGTCCCACTGGCTGATTTCGGTGCGCCCGCTGAACAGCGGTTGTGCGGTGATCTCATCCAGACCGCCAACCACCTGGGCCATGGCGCGCCGGTTCAAGGCACTTTGCAAACGCGTCGCCAGATCGCCGCGGCGCAAGTCGATAAAGGCTTTCTGCAAGGCCACCGCTTGCGGCGCCTGCACATTGAACACCCCGTAGGCGTGAGACTGGTCATTGTGATCCTTGAGGCTCAACCACATGGCCTTGGCCGCCGCACCTTCGGCAGCTTCCAGCAAGGCACCGCGATACGCCGGCGGGATGCGCGGCAGTTCTTCGGCGGCATAACTCTTGTAACTGGCGAAGTAATTCAGCGCGCCGTTAAGGTCGTCGCCATCGACATTTTGCCCCTGTACATCACCGTCACCCGACTGATCCGCACGCATGGCAATCGCCACGAAATCACGCTTGAACAAAGCCTGCACAGCGTTGTTCAACTGGCTCACATGCTCCTGCAACACCAATTGCCCGCTGCCCTGTTGCACCAGCAAATTGCCTCTGGAACCGGCCTGGGCAATCCACTGATCGCGAAAGCTCTGCTGCAACTTCGACGCCTGTTGATCCAGTTGTTGCTCCACCTGCTGGCCGAGCAAGGCGCTTTGGCGCACCTTGTCCATCATCTCGCGATAACCGGGTACCAGGTCCTGACCCTTGCCTCGACTCCAGGCTGAGTTGGTCAGGCCGATCAGCCCTTGCAAGTCATCGATCAGCGCCCTTAAATCTTCAAGTTCCGTCAGGGAATTGCCACTGCCGGCCTCCAGCCGCTCCAGGTGCAATTTGAGATAACCGGCCTGACGCACGAAATTGTCGGCCAGAAAATACTGATCCAGCCAATGCTCCATCAGCCCGGAAAAGTTTTCCTCGATCGCCGGGCGCTCCAGGGTCAGGTCCAGCGGCTTCAGGTTGCCGCCATCGGCATCCAGCATCACCCGGTTGTAAAAACCGGCGCGGCGCAAAGTGCCGGCATTGAGGTTCAGGGCCAAGGCGTTGTTGCTCAGCAACACCAGGTCTTCAAGCGGCGCCTTCGGGTTGTTCAAGGCCTGGTTGAACCACTGATTCTGTTGCTCCAGACGCACCGCCCGCTCCACCAGATCCTTGGCCTTGACGTAGTTTTGCCATTGGGCGGGGTCTTCGCTTTCGACAGTGCCACGACGCTCGGTGTTGCGGATGGACTTGAGCTGCGCCAGTTCCGCGATCAACAGTTCATGTAATGGCTCCAGCAAATGACTCTGGGCAGTAGCGCGCAATTCATTCTCGACTTGCACGTCCAGCGACGAGAACCAGGAGGTGGGGAACACCAACGAAGTGAACGTCCAGCGCGGCGCCTTTTCCAGCACCCGCCAGAAGCTCTGGACATTGCGCCGGGTCGCGTCCAGTCGATGGGATTCATCGGTGACCGCGACGTAGTTCTTTTGCGCGCCTTGCAGCAGGCGCGACAGTTCATGGGCATCCTTGACCGAGTCTTGCCAGACCCAAAGCATGCCGGCGATCCAGATCACCCCGACCACCAGCGCAATCGCTCCGCTCAGGCGCTGCCAGCGCTGACGCAGGCGCAACAGGCGCGGCACCACCAGCGCCAGGCCACGCTCGGCAACCACCCGCCGCTGCCATAACTGCCGGGCGAAGACGCTCTGTTGCAGGTCGCTGTCATTGGCGTCGAACCCGTCGAGGGCGTCCTCGGACGGCTGATTGGCGGTGAAATAAACCCCGCGAAAACGCGGTGCCTCGCCCTGGGCATTGCCCTGGAATACCGGCTCCAACAGGGTTTGCAAATTGCGACGCAAGGCTTCGATACGCTCGGGTAAACCGTATAAATCGCCACTCAAATGGCCGGACAGCGTCCCGAGTTCGATGATCGATTCCGCCAAGGCCCGATTGACCTGATCCAGCGCCTGATCGCTCCATTGCGATTGCCACATCGCATCAGGGCCGTGGGGCGACGACCAGCCCAGCGCCCGCTCGCGGCTTTCTTGCGGCAGTGCACTGATCAGTTCCTGAAAGCCCGGCAGTTCTTCCATGCCGGTAATCACTACGTACACCGGCAGGCTCAGGCCGAAGCGTTGCAGCAAATCAATAAAGCGCCGACGCGCCGCCAACCCAAGGTTAGCGGCCTGCTCAACATTGCCCAGGCGACTGACCGGCACGGTCCAGATCACCCCGTCCAGTGGACGTTTGCTGCGCAGGCGCAGGATCAACCCGAGCAAACGCCACCAGCCACCTCGTTGCAGATTCATGCCTTCGTCGGGCAGAAACAACGCTTGCGGCACCACCAGCACCGCACCTTCGGGGTCCGACCACCAACGGCCAAACCAGGCCGGTTTGTCGGTCGGTTGCAGGCGCCACTGGCTGCACAATTGCGTGCCCTGGGTCTCGTTGCCGAGCATCAGCAACCAGGGAATCTGATAGCGGTCCTGAGCGCCCTGCTCCTGCTCCATGTGCCGCACGGCCGCGTAAAAACTGCGAATCGCTGCGCCGCTCTGAGTGCGCAACCACCAGAGCGCCAAGACGATAAGTGCCAGTAACACCAACAGTGCGATGACCAGGCCGACGATCTGCAGGGTGCTCATGAGTCTTGCTCCGACACGGCAGCGGAATCGGTCATCTGCAACACCGGCTCCAGTTCCTGGCGGATATCGCGCCAGAACAACTGCCCCAGCCCTGTCAGCAACAGCACCATGGCGAGAATCCCCAGGCCCAGACGAAAGCCATCGGGCAACGACAGGCGCACCGGTAACTGCACCGGCGGCACCGTCGCCGGTTGCGCGAGCCGGGTGCTGACATCGGCATAATCTGCCTCGTGCTGCCAGGCAAAGGTGAACAGTGCCAGGCGCAATTTTTCATGCTGGACCTGACTGTGCTCTCCACGCAGCCGTCCTTGAAACCCCAGCACCAGGCACTGCAAATAGACATTGGCGAGGTCGCGGGTGGTGGGAATCTGCTCATCCAGCAGTTCCTTGACCGCTGACGGCAGCCGTTCACCGGCCTGACGGCTGGCGTACATCCGTGACTCCAGGGGTTTGTCCTGCCAGGCCGACTGACCCGGCCACGGGGTGAACAGCAGGGTTTCATCGATTAGCGCGACAAAGGCATAGACCAGCGCCTTGACCTGCTCGGTCGCCGCATCGCCGACCCGGGCGAATGCGGTGCGCCACAGGCGTTGGGAAATCTGCGTGGACAGCTCGACCACGGCCTCGACCAGCGCCGTCTCATCACTGTCCTTGGGCAACTGGTTCCATTCCTCGGACCATTGCAACCAGGCCTGGCGAAAGGCGCTGCTCAACGGTGCTTCGTGGAGGCCCCGTGTACCCGCCCCGGCATTCCCTTCAGACATACGACGCCCCTTCCTTGATCAAGCACTTTCACTGGCCTGGGCCACAAACAACACCACTTGCCATGGACTGCTCGCCGGTTTCGACGCTGGCGCGGCAATCAGCAACGGCAACTGCCCGTCGAACCATTGGCCTTCGGCCGTCACCACGAACAAGCGCGTATCGTCACCGACGCTGTAGGCCACCTGCTCGTTACGGCTCATGGCCTGATGGGTCAAACCGCTCATGCGCTGGCGACTGAGCAACGGGATGTGCGGCTGCGACGCGATGATCGCGCCGCTCAGCCATTCACTGGCAGCCTGCTCGCCAACACCGTTGGGCATGCGCAAACCGATCACCAGGCGCTGGCTCGATTGATCGTCGGGCAACTGGATCGAAAAGCTCTGTTCACTGCGGGCAAACGGCAGGCTGCGATAGCCGGCGCGGATCAATTCGAGGGTTTTCTCCAGCCAGTCGAGGACCGCTTCATAGCCACGTTGCAGCTCCAGAAAATCCAGCGGCGCGAACGGCGGAACACCGGCCAACGGGTCCAGCGCCGACCAGGCACCCGCCAGCCCGAGCAACCCGCCATACAGGGTTTGCGGGTTGGCCTGACGGCTGCCCAGCGCACCTTCGACTTCCGGCAACCGCGCCCAAAGCGCAGTCAACTGGCGACGGATTTCCAGTACGTCATCCTGATTGCCCGCCTGCTGCGCCTGACGCAAACGGCCGCCAAGGAACATGCATTTCTCGCGCGCCCTGGCGCATAAACCGGCCACTCGCCGGCCAATCACGGATTCCGGCAACAGGCTTGGCGTTGGTGGTGTGTAAGGCAACGGGATGAAACCACCGCCCTCCTTACGGATTTTCAGCAGCGGCAGGCAGATGGAATCGGCCTTGTTCAACTGCGTGCACAAGCGCGGATTCGGCCGCCACACAGTGATCGATTCGGGGTACTCGCCGCTGGTCAAATCCGGCAACGCATCACCGACTACCGATTGCAACCGGCCCTTGAGCGGCAGCAACTGTCCGGCACGCCATAAGGGGCTCACCGCGAGGTAAACCGTGACCGTGGCATCGTCAGTGGCGTTGATCGCTTCGCCGACGTCGAGCTCCAGGGTCGGCCCTATTCCGGCCTGCAGATTCACCGGCAAACCATCGGGCATTGTCGCTTGCAGATTGATCAGTCGCACCAGCCCGGCACTCAGTGCACCGGGATCAACTTCGATGCGATTCACGCCCCAGAACCACGGATTACACGCCTGGGCAAAATGCGCGACCAGCGCCTCGGCCCGCAGTCCTTGCAACTGAAAATGCTGGGGCAACAACTGCATGCCCTCGTGCCAGCAAACCGCGTCAGGTAACAGGCTCATACGATTCCTTTCGAGGTCATGGTTTCGCCGCGCAACGCGGTGTTCTTGCAAGGTGATCAGTTCGGGCTGTCGCCCACCAGCGTCATCTCGCGACTGTCGAACTTGAGCCAGGCATTGCTCTGGTCATCCAGCCGTAACCGGTGTGCTCCGGGAGTGTTATAGCTGGCGAAGACCAAAAGTCCAGCCGCCCGCTTGCCCCCCAGCGGGAAGGGTTGTTTGTCGATGAATTGACCGGGCACCAGCTCCAGCCCCCAGACCGTCATCAGTTGCCGGTAGTCGCGCTGGTACTGATCGCGCTCGGTGAACCACTGGCGAGCGGTGATGCCCGACAACTGCTTGAGCAGGTCCGGGTCATTCACGGCGATGAAATCCACGGCAATCGGAGTGTCGTCGTTGGCTCGTGGCGCGACGTCGAGGGTCAGGTTGTCGAGATCGACGCGTGGTCCGAAAAGCGAACACCCGGCGAGGGACAAGAACACGGCGCAGGCAAAAAAACGTGCAGACAAAATGAATTTTCCTTTTCTCATGACTGTCACAAAAAGGTTTTCCCTTGCTTTTTTATAGACCTGTTCTAGCGTCTTGGGTAGTTCGGCCCACACGGCGAACTAGGAAGGTTTGTCAAAGGAACGACAGGTCCATCTGCCACCCTTTCTAACCTACGGTCCAGCAAGGGAAAGCGATGAACGGGCCTCCCGATGCATTGCGCCCGCTCATGCATCGGAGTCACTCAACATGGCAGAAAGTACTCAGCACAAGCTCGACCGGGTGCGCCCGCCTCGGGTGCAAATCACCTACGACGTCGAAATCGGCAACGCCATCGAGAAAAAAGAATTGCCGCTGGTGGTGGGCATTCTCGCCGACCTTTCCGGCAAGCCTCTCGAGGCCCTCCCCAAGCTGACCGAGCGACGCTTCACCGAGATCGACCGCGACAATTTCAACGAAGTCCTCGCCTCGATCGCCCCCCGCGCCACCTTGCAGGTCACCAACACCCTCACCGGCGATGACAGCAAGCTCAACATCGAGCTCAACTTCAAGCACATCGACGACTTCGACCCGGTGAAAGTGGTCGAGCAAGTCACGCCGCTGCGCCGTCTGTTCGAAGCCCGCCAGCGTCTACGCGACCTGCTGACCAAACTCGATGGCAACGATGATCTGGACAAGCTGTTGCGCGATGTCATCGCCAACACCGAGGGCCTGCAAGAGATCAAGTCTGCGCGTCCGGACACCCCTGCGCCTGCCGCCGCCGGCGACAGTGAAGCACCGGCCGAACCGCAAGCCTGATCACTCATTCACGTAGGGAGAAGTCGCCATGCCCGCTTCAGCCGCCGCCAAAACCAGTGAAAGCACCACAGAAAGCCTGTCCCTGCTAGACCGCATCATCGCCGAAGGCCGCATGGCCCATGACGACAGCCAGCAGGACTATGCCCGCGACATGCTCGCGGAATTCGCCACCCAGGTACTCGACGAAGGCATGGCCATCGACAAGGACACCGTGGCGATGATCAATGACCGCATCAGCCAGATCGACAAGCTGATCAGCGCTCAACTCAACGAAGTGCTGCACCACCCCGATATGCAGAAACTCGAAGCCTCCTGGCGTGGCTTGCACCTGCTGGTGCAAAACACCGAAACCAGTTCCCGACTGAAACTGCGCCTGCTTAACGTGACCCAGAAAGAGCTGCAAAACGACCTGGAAAAAGCCGTCGAATTTGACCAGAGCGCGTTGTTCAAAAAAATCTACGAAGAAGAATACGGCACCTTCGGCGGCCACCCGTTCAGCCTGCTGGTGGGTGACTACACCTTCGGCCGGCACCCGCAGGACATCGGCCTGCTGGAGAAACTGTCGAACGTCGCTGCCGCTGCCCACGCGCCATTCATTGCCGCTGCCAGCCCACGGCTGTTCGACATGACCAGCTTCACCGAACTGGCCGTGCCCCGTGACCTGTCGAAAGTGTTCGAGAGTCAGGAACTGATCAAATGGCGCTCGTTCCGCGAAAGTGAAGATTCGCGCTACGTCTCGCTGGTGCTGCCGCACTTCCTGCTGCGCCTGCCGTACGGTCCCGAAACCTCGCCGGTGGAAGGCATCAATTACGTCGAAGACGTCAACGGCACCGACCACGGCAAATACCTGTGGGGCAACGCCGCCTGGGCCTTGTCGCAACGCATCACCGAGGCCTTCGCCAAGTACGGCTGGTGCGCGGCGATTCGTGGCGCCGAAGGTGGTGGCGCGGTCGAAGGCCTGCCAGCGCATACCTTCCGCACCAGTTCCGGCGACCTGTCGCTCAAATGCCCGACCGAAGTGGCGATCACCGACCGCCGGGAAAAAGAGCTCAACGACCTCGGCTTCATCGCCCTGTGCCACAAGAAAAACAGCGACGTCGCGGTGTTCTTCGGTGGCCAGACCACCAACAAATCCAAGCTCTACAACACCAATGAAGCCAATGCCAACGCGCGGATTTCGGCGATGTTGCCGTACGTGCTCGCGGCGTCTCGTTTCGCGCATTACCTGAAGGTGATCATGCGCGACAAGATCGGCAGCTTCATGACCCGCGACAACGTACAGACCTACCTCAACAACTGGATCGCCGACTACGTGCTGATCAACGATAACGCGCCGCAAGAGATCAAGGCGCAATACCCGTTACGTGAAGCCCGGGTGGATGTCACCGAAGTCGCCGGCAAGCCCGGTGCCTACAACGCCACGGTGTTCCTGCGGCCGCACTTCCAGCTTGAAGAGCTGACCGCATCGATCCGCCTGGTTGCCACCCTGCCGCCACCGGCCGCTGCCTGACCTGCCTCTCTCCCGCCGGCCAACCCGGCGGGAGTTCTCCGTTTATCTAGCGCGATAACCTTCAGGAGTTTCATGCGATGGATGCAATCATTCTCGACCTCGGCGGCGACATCAAAGGCGACAGTCTGCTCGAGGGCTACAAGGACAAAATCGAAGTCATGTCTTACAGCCACAACGTGGCGATGCAGGTGACCAACGACGTCAGCAACTCGGAACGGACCTCCGGTAAACCGCACATCGGCGAGTTCACCCTGACCAAATTCGTCGACAGCTCCACGCCGTCCCTCAACGGCTACTGCTGCGCCGGCAAACCGATCCCGGAAGCCAAGATCACCATCGGCCGTAACGCAGCCGAAGGCAGTGGTCAGTTGATGCCGTTCATCATCTACACCCTGACCAACGTGGTGCTGTCCAACGTCAGCGTCAGTGGCGGCACGGGTGGCAAACCGGTGGAAACCATTTCCCTGAACTTCACCAAAATCAAATGGGAACTCACCGCGCAGAAAGACGACGGCACCAAGGAAGGCACCGCCGGTACGGTCTGGGACATGGCCGCCAACAAGGCCAGCAAGTAAGAGGACGCGTCAGCCATGGCAGGCACCGGCATCCGTGCGCCGCTGTTCGAGCGGCTTGCTTCGAGCGAGGTCGACACCGTGCAGGTGTTCGACCGCAAGGAGCTGCTTGATTCAGTCCAAACGGAATTGCTGCGCCTGTTCAACACTCGGCGCGGTCCCCGCGCCTTGACCTCTCCGCCGAGCATTCTCGACTACGGCATCGCTGACTGGACGTCCCTGCAACAGCAGCGCAGCGATGACCGTCGTCAGTTGGCGCGGGAAGTGCGTGAGGCCATCACCCATTTCGAACCGCGCTTGAAACTGGGCGAGGTTCAAGTCAATCCAGTCCCCGGCCACCCACAGCAGTTGAGTATTCGCCTGCTCGGCGAGTTGCGCAGCGGCCTGCAGCACTGGCCCGTGGCCTTTGTCATCGAGAAGGCCAGCGATGGCCTTGAGGTGCGTCATGAGCGACTCGATTGACCCGCAACTGCTCGACTACTACCAACGTGAACTGACCTGGCTGCGGCATGCCGGGAGCATTTTTGCCGAGCGCTATCCCAAGGTCGCCCGGCGTCTGGAACTGTCCCCCGGCGAATGCCCCGACCCGCATGTCGAACGGCTGCTGGAAGGCTTTGCGCTGCTGGCCGCGCGCCTGCAACGACGGCTCGATGACGACTACGCCGAATTCAGCGATGCCCTACTGGAACAACTTTACCCGCTGGCCATGCGTCCGCTGCCGTCCTGCGCGATCGTGCAGTTCCAGCCGGACCCGAGCAAGGGCAACCTCGCGGGCGGCTATCCATTGCCCCGCGACACACCGCTGTTCGTCACCACCAGCAAAGGCGAAAGCATCCACTTTCGCACCAGTGCCGCCGTTCAACTGTGGCCGGTGGAAATCAATGAAGCCTTGTTGCTGGGCAGCGATGAAGCCCAGGCCCTGACCGGTGTTCCCCAAGCCCGTTCGGCGTTACGCCTGAGCCTGCGTTGCCTGGGCGAAAGCCAGTGGTCGGAGTTGAACATCCAGCACCTGCGTATCCATCTGGCCGCGTCCCCGGTGATCAATGCCTGCCTGTATGACCTGCTCGGCGCCCACGCCGTGAAGGTGTTGGCCGGGCCGGCGGGCAGCGTGCCAAAAGCGTTGTCGGGGTTGCCGCAGATTGTCGGCTTTGCCAGCGATGAAGTGCTGCTGCCAGACGAGGACGGTGTGCACCCCGGGATGCGCTTGCTGGCCGAGTACTTCGCTTTCCCAGACAAATTCAATTTTTTCGACCTGCCATTGGCCGGCGCCAGTTCCGACAGTCAGACACTGTTTCTGTACATCGTCTTCGACCGTCCGCCCACCAGTCGCATGCACCTTCAGGCCAGCGACATCGCCCTCGGCTGTGCGCCGGTGATCAACCTGTTTCCGCGCACCTCCGAACCTCTGCGCCCGGACGGCACCCGCAGCGAATACCGGCTGGTGGCCGACAGTCACCGGGAAAACAGCGTCGAGATCCATAGCATTCGAGCCGTGCGCGCCACCACCCGTCAGGGTGTGCAACGGGTGCCGGCCTATTACGGCAGCCAGCATGGCGGCGGCGATCAACAGTGCTATTGGCATGCACGACGGGTCAGCGGCATGACCCCCAATCGGCTCGGCACCGACCTGATGATGAGCCTGGTCGACACCCGACTCGATCCGCTCTCGGACGTAGTCGAATTCAGCCTCACCGCCGAGTTGCTGTGCACCAATCGACACTTGGCCCAAAGCCTGCCTGCCGGCACCCCGTTGGGTTTTGAACGGCCGGGTCCAGTGGCCTGGGCACGTCTGCGCAACCCGCCGAGCCCGCAGAGTTTGCCGCGCCTGGACGGCGAATCGCGCTGGCGACTGGTGTCGCAATTGACCCTCAATCATCTCTCGCTGGTCGAAGGGCCCCAAGCGCTGGATGCACTCAAGGAAATCCTTCAGTTGCACAACCTGCGTGACGAGGCCAGTGCCTTGCGGCAGATCGAGGGCTTGCTGAGCCTGAGTTGCGAGCGCGTCATCGGCCATGTCGGCGAAGACGCCTGGCGCGGTTGGCGCAACGGCCTGGAGGTGCAGCTGCAACTGGATGCGCAGCACTTCGTCGGCAGCAGCGCCGTATTGTTTTCGGCGGTGCTGGCCCAGTTCTTTTCACTGTATGCCACGGCCAATCGCTTTGTGCGCACGGTGCTGGTCCAGTCCGACAAGGAGGTGAAAACATGGCAACCCCAAGCCGGCATGCCGCTTTCCCTCTGAACCTGAGTGAAAAGCTGCGGCGTGATCCGCAAGCGTTTGAGCTGTTGCAAGCGCTGTTGCTGCTGGAACGCGAACACCCGCAGGCCGAATCCCTGGGCAGCGGCACCTCGCCCCAGGCGGAAGCCATTCGCCTGCGCGGGCCGTTGACGCCACTGTTCGCCGCCAGCGAAATCGAAAGCCTGACCCAGGAACCCGGCGAACAACCGACCCTCAGCACACCGGTGTTCGGCCTCGGCGGCCCCGACGGTCCCCTGCCCTACGCCTATCAGGAATGGCTGCAACAACGGGCGCGGGCCAAGGACTACGCGCCGGCCGAATTCCTTGACCTGTTCCAGCATCGCTTGCTGAGCCTGTTGTACAAGGTGATGCGCAAACACCGGATAGCCATTGGGTTTACGGTTCCCGGCGCCTCGGCGGTGCAGGCGCAATTGCGCGCACTCACCGGGTTGCTGCCCAAAGCCTTGCAAGAACGCCAAGCCGTGCCCGACTCCGCCGTGCTGGCGTGCAGCGCGCTATTCGCGGATGGCCGTCGTTCCCTCGCCGGTTTCGCCGCGATCGTACGCGAGCACTTCGAATTGCCGGTGGAGCTCAGCGCCTATGAAGGTGCCTGGCGGGAGATCCCGCCCGCCAGTCGCAGCCGCATGATCCCGGGCGGTCGTAACTTGCAACTGGGGCGCACGGCAGTGGCCGGTACTCGGGTCTGGGATGAACACGCAGGTTTCAGAATGACCCTTGGTCCGTTGAGCTCGGCCCAGGCTGCAAAGTTTTTGCCGGACGGCGAATCCCACCCGGCGTTGGCCAGCCTCAGCGCGCTGTACTTCGGCCCGGACCTGGATTGCACTTTGGTGTTGCTGGTGCGCGGCGCCGGCCCGATGAAACTCGGTCGCGAAGCACCGCCGCTGCTGAGCTGGAACGGCGGCTTGCAACGCCAAACCAGTCTCGCCGTGCAACGGATCGAAACCCGCCTTCGTCAGCTGGAGATCACCTGAACATGGAACTGGCCAGCCTGATCGGGCGCCTCAACCCCGACAATCGCCGCGCGCTGGAACGCGCCGCGCAACGCTGTCTGCAACGGGGTCATCATTACGTCGAAATCGAACACCTGTTGCTGGAGTTGCTGGACATCGAGGGTGGCGACTTCGCCTATCTGCTGCCGCGCTTCGGTCTGGAGCGCGATGCCCTGACCGCTGAAATCAACAAGGCGCTGGAACTGTTCAAATCCGGCAGCACCCGCACGCCGGCGCTGTCGGCGCACACCATTGGCTTGCTGGAAGACGCGGTGGTCCAGGCCAGTGTGCTGGGGCTGGACAGCATTCGTTCCGGCTTGTTGCTGTTGGCCCTGATCGACCGTGATGAACGCCGCAGCCTGTTACTCAATAGCGCTTCATCGCTGCTGAAGATTCCCCGGGATGCGCTGCGCAGCAACCTGCTGGAATGGACCGAAAGCTCTCGCGAACACGTGGGTGGCGCGCGCCCGGTTAGTCCGGGTAACCCGCAGCCGAAGCAGGATTCGCTACTCGATCAATACACCCAGGACCTGACCGCCGACGCCCATGCCGGGCGTATTGACCCCATCGTCGGGCGCGACGGCGAGATCCGTCAGTGCATCGACATTTTGCTGCGCCGCCGGCAAAACAACCCGATCCTGGTGGGTGCACCGGGCGTAGGCAAAACAGCGGTGGTCGAAGGCCTGGCGCTGCGCATCGCCGCCGGGGATGTGCCGCCGTCGTTGCAGGAGGTCAGCCTGCGGGTGCTCGACCTCGGTTTATTGCAGGCTGGCGCCGGGGTCAAAGGCGAGTTCGAGCAGCGTCTTAAAGGCGTGATCGACGCAGTACGCAGCGCGGAAAATCCGATCATCCTGTTCATCGACGAAGCCCACACCCTGATCGGCGCCGGTGGCGCGGAAGGTGGCAGCGACGCGGCCAATCTGCTGAAACCGGCCCTGGCCCGTGGCGAGTTGCGCACCCTGGCGGCTACGACGTGGCTTGAGTACAAAAAATACTTCGAGAAAGACCCGGCCCTCGCCCGGCGTTTTCAACTGGTGCAAGTCGAGGAGCCGGATGAAATCACCGCCGTGGAAATGCTCCGTGGTGTCGCTGCCAAACTGGAGCAGCATCACGGTGTGCAGGTGCTCGACGCCGCCATCCATGAAGCGGTGAAACTGTCCCATCGCTACATCTCCGGCCGACAGCTGCCGGACAAAGCCATCAGCGTGCTCGACACCGCGTGCGCCCGGGTCGCCCTCGGCCAACACGACGTGCCGCCGCCGCTGGAAAGCCTGCGTCATCGACAAAACAGTCTCAAGGATGAAGTCGAGCGCCTGCGCCGGGAACAAGCCACCGGGGCCGATCACCGTGAACGCATCACCCTGCTGGAGAGCGAATCCGTCAGCAACGTGCAGGCCATTCGCGAACTGGAAACCCGCTGGAATGAAGAACGGGTGGCCGTGCGCGAACTGCTGGAAACCCGTCGCGAGCTATTGGCGTTGAGCGAACGCGCCGACAGCGACAAGCCCGACGAAGGCACCGACAGCCGCATCGATCACCTGGCCGCCGAACTGGTGCGCCTGGAAGCCGGCCTCGACGCGATTCGTCAGGACGATCCACTGGTGCCGGAACAAGTCGACACCAAAACCGTCGCCGCCGTGATCGCCGGCTGGACGGGCATCCCGGTGGGCAAAATGCTCGCCGACGAAGCCCACGCCGTGCGCACCCTCGGCCAGCGCATGGGCCAACGAGTGATGGGCCAAAGCATCGCCCTCGGCACCATCGCCCAACGTTTGCAGGCCTACCGCGCCGGACTTACAGACCCGCAAAAACCGGTCGGCGTATTCCTGCTGGTCGGCCCCACGGGCGTCGGCAAAACCGAAACCGCCTACGCCCTGGCCGACGCTTTGTATGGCGGCGAACGCAACCTGATCAGCATCAACCTTTCGGAGTATCAGGAAGCCCACACCGTCAGCCAACTCAAAGGCGCACCGCCCGGTTATGTCGGCTACGGCAGCGGCGGCGTGCTCACCGAAGCGGTGCGGCGCAAACCGTATTCAGTGGTGCTGCTGGATGAAATAGAGAAGGCCCATCCGGATGTGTTGGAGGCGTTTTACAACGTCTTCGACAAAGGCGTGATGGAGGACGGCACCGGGTTGGTGGTGGACTTCAAAAACACGGTGATGTTGGCGACCAGCAATGTCGGGGCCGAGTTGCTGCTGGATACGCCAGTCGCGCAGCTGGGGACTGATGCGTTTAACGAAGCGCTGCACAAGGCGCTACTGCAAGCATTCCGGCCGGCGTTTCTCGCGCGGATGACGGTGGTGGCGTATCGGCCGCTGGATGAAGCGACGCTGGAGGGGATTGTGCTCGCAAAACTTGAGAAATTGCGCGGCCGGTATAAAGCCGCGACCGGCAAGCAGTTTGAGTTTGATGCCGGGATTGTCCAGGCAGTGTTGGCCAAGTGCAGCGCGGCGGGGGCAAGGGATGTCGAGAATGTGTTGATGACGCAGGTGACGGGGAAGTTGGCGGAGTGGGTGTTGGAGTGAGCACAGGTGCAGTGAACAAGGAGTGTTGATACGGCAGCAGGCCCGGGCCTTGTCGTGTACGAACCTTAAAAAACGGAGTTTTGTATGGTCTGGCAACTGTTTCAATATGATCAAGCAAATACCATCGCCAACAGCGTGGCACTTGAAGACTTTGGTGACGGCGTTTGCCTCGCCCTCTCAATGAAATGGTGCGCTCGACGCAAAGCAAAGGACAAAGCGCTGGAATTCAATCAGTCAGTTAGCACTGAAGCTCAAAAGCTTGAAATCGCGGACTGGATGAATGTCACGCAAGTGCTCGTCATCGAGGATCTTCTAAATAATCCCGGACACGAGTACCCGGAGTTCAACAGTGGCTATCGATACAACGGTATTGACGGTAACCCCATCTCATCGGTCGCCCGTGTCCAGGGGCAGATCAACAATATGCGTGCCTACGCCAATCGCTTGGAAAAGATGAGTGAGTGGGCGCAAAACAATGCGCTGGTGCTTCTGAATGACAAGGTTGGGTTTGCCAATGGCTTGCTCACGGCCGTGTGGGTTTCCCAACTGACTGATGCAGCGTTCAGGCTCTCTGCCCCGCCGGTTATCGGCATCATCGCGTTATCCGGCGTCGGAGAAGGTCACGCCTTTGGTTATGAACTGACCAGTCGCGGGCATATCAGTTTTTTCGATCCGAATTTTGGTGAGTACCGCAGCAATGGACAAGATGACTTTCTGCCGTGGCTGTTGAATCACATTATCCAAAACTATGCGGATCTGAATCAGCACTGGTGGGTTGTGCAATTCAGATGAGACGCCAGTAGCCGCAGCCCCAGAAAACAACGGTACGGATTTATTTTCATAGTCAGCGTCATTTGGCTTGGTGGGACGAACCATGGGAAATATACATTTCAACTTGAACAACTCCGCACACCTCGGCGGAATGGCACCGCCGCCAGTGCTCGGCGGCGGGTTCGGCAACGCATTGCTGCCAGGAGGCATGTTCGGAATGGCCGGTACTTACATCATCGTCAATGCCAACTCCAACAACCGCTACATTGGAATCGCCAACGATATCGGAAACCGCTTCAACACCCGTCTGGCAACCATTACGGAGACAGGCTTCTTACCGGCAGAAATGGCCAGAATCGGCGTTACCTGGGGGATAACTACCTGTCAAAACACCCCTCCAATATTTGGCGTCGCCCCAGCCCCGGTTATTGCCGTGCCAGCCCCTCCTGCGGCTTTCAACGCAATGATTGATGGGACTGCGGTCAATCTTGAGCGTTTACTCATTCGTTTTGTCATTACGCAACTGGGTGCCGGCGGAACCGTTTCCAACAACTCGATGGCCGTGGCGCCTTACATTAACCCCACCGCCGACCCCATTACGGTTCGCCTGACATGGGGCGCCATGGGCGGTTTGTATCTGGCCGGCTTTCATCAGGCGGTCTGGAATGTCGGTATGTTCAACGCCTGGTAACGGTAAGAAAACCGTACGTACTTGCTGACTCTTTGATCGCTACCCAAGGCCGTTTCGATGCCCCGCACCACCGACAGCAACACCAGCCTCTCCCTAACCGCAGCCTCGCTGTCGGCGCTCTATCCTGAGTCGTTATCGGGTGAAGAGGCGCTGAATGCTTTAGGTACGCAAACCCTGAACGGCCTCAACGACGGCACCTCCCTCACCCTGACCACCGCCGTCGCCACCCACGTCACCACCACCCTGCACAACGACGCCCTGCTCCGCCCGTTTGATGCACTGGTCGCCGAAATCCGCCAACTCCCGGCCGACGCCACCGCCGAGCGCTATCAACTCGTGCTACGCCCATGGCTGTGGTGGCTAACCCTGGCCAGCAACAATCGGGTATTTCAGAACCTCGCCACCTCGGACATCGTCACCACGATTTTCAAGGCTCACGGCTTCGCCGATTTCAAGCTGTCCCTCACCGGCAGTTACACCCCGCGTGAGTATTGCGTGCAGTACGGCGAAACCGATTTCGCCTTCGTCTCGCGATTGTTGGAAGAGGAAGGGATTTTCTGGTTTTTCACCCACGAGGCGGGCAAACACACCTTGGTGCTGGGTGACAGTAACGATGCGTTTGTGCAGATCCCCAACGGACCCAAAGTCAGCTATCTCGGCCAGCAATTGGGCGAGCGCGAGCTGCATGGCATTCGTTCCGGCCAGGTGTGCATGCAAGCGGTGGCCGGGGTATATCGCGCGACGGATTACGAGTTCACCACGCCGACCACGTCCCTCTACGGCCAGGCTGAAGCCGTCGCCGGGCCGCGCTCGATTTACGAGCATCCGGGCGGTTACAACGCCAAGGCACGCGGTGATGCGTTGACCAAGCAGCGGGTCGATGGGTTGCGCAGTCAGGAAAGGCGGTTTGTCGGCGAAAGCGACTGCCGGTGGCTGGTTCCGGGGCACTGGTTCACCCTCGCCGGGCATGATGACGCGAGCCTGAATATCGATTGGGTGGTGACGTCGGTCACCCATGAAGCCAGTCACGAAGACTATCGCAATCGCTTCGAAGCAATCCCCAAAGCCACGCCCTATCGCCCGGCGCGAACCACACCCAAACCACGGATGCACACACAGACCGCTATCGTGGTCGGCAAGTCCGGCGAAGAGATCTGGACCGACGAGTATGGCCGGATCAAGTTGCAATTCCCCTGGGACCGCGACGGCAAGAATGACGAAACCAGTTCCTGCTGGGTTCGGGTCGTGTTGCCGTGGAGCGGCAAGGGTTTTGGTATGCAGTTTATTCCGCGCATCGGCCAGGAAGTGATCGTGACGTTCATCGATGGCGACCCCGATCGGCCACTGGTGACCGGTTGCGTCTACAACGGCGACAACGCCCTGCCGTACGCCTTGCCGGCGAATCAAACCCAGTCCGGGATCAAGACCCAGTCGTCCAAGGGTGGTGGCGGTTTCAATGAACTGCGCTTCGAGGACAAGAAGGACGCCGAGGAGGTGTTCTTGCAGGCGCAGAAAGACTTCAAAATCAACGTGCTCAACGACACCACTGCCACGGTCGGCCATGACGAAACCCTGACGGTGCAAAACGCTCGCACGCGCACGGTAAAGGAAGGCGACGAAACCGTGACCCTGGAGAAAGGCAAACGCAGCGTGACGATCCAGACTGGCAGCGACACGCTCGATGTGAAGGACAGCCGCACGGTGAAGGTCGGCGCCGACCAGACTCACAGCACTGGCGGCAATTACGAGCACAAGGTCACCGGCAATTACAGCCTGACGGTGGACGGCAACCTGACAATCAAGGTCAGCGGCACCTTGACCCTGCAAAGTGGTGGCAGTTTCAGCATCAAGAGCGGTGCCGACCTGGCGGCCGAGGCCAGTACTTCGGTCAGCCAGAAGGCAGGCACGGCGTTGAGCAATACCGCCGGGACTGAACTGACCAACAAGGCCGGCACCACGCTGACCAACGACGCCGGGGTCAGTCTGATGAACAAGGGCGGTGCCGAGCAGACCGTGGACGGCGGCGGGATGCTGACCATCAAGGGCGGACTGGTGAAGGTTAACTGAGGAGGTTTACGCCGATGTCATCCAGCAAAGTGGACCTGGACCGTGGTGACAGTCACATGGATGGGCGCCTGGTCGATGAGCGCCTGGAAGGCCCGCTGCACATCAAGGAAGCCGGGCGGCCCCAGGCGGATCTGAATTACAGCCAGGGCGAACTGCAAGGCACGAGTTTGCTGTATCACCCCAACGGCAAAGTCTCGGCGCATTTGCCCTTTGTGCGGGACAAATTGCAGGGCGTCGCCAGTTTTTATGCGCCCGAAGGTTGGTTGCAACGCAAGGCCAGCTATCGCCGGGGCTTGCTGCATGGTGAGGCGAATAATTACTTCCCTGACGGGCAACTGGCCGAGGCAGAGTTTTATCGCGACGGCGTGCGTGAGGGGCGGTATCAGCGCTTTCATCCCAACGGTAAACCGGCGGTGGATGCGCGTTATCTCAATGGACAGTTAGTGGAGCCGGAACAGGGGTTTGCCAGTGATGGGCGACCGCTGGATGCTGAGGGCAAGCCGATTTCCCGGGTGCGTTGGTGGTTTCGGCGGTGGACGGACCCGGCGCAGGTTTGAGATTTTGTGTTGGTAGGGATGGCCTCTTCGCGGGCAAGCTTCGCTCCTACAGGTTATGTGTCGATCACAAATGTTGCGCGCAACACAAAACCTGTAGGAGCGAGGCTTGCCCTCGAAGAGCCAGCAAAGGCAACAACCATCCTCAGGGAATCAACATCTGCATCTGCCCCGGCATGGCAATCTTGATCACCCCCGCCCAGTTGCACATCAAGATGCTGTTGGCATCCAGCGCCGGCATGTTGCCCAGCAACACCGTTGGCGCACCGGGGAGCCACGGGGACGCGGTGGCCGGGATGCACGGCATGGGCGTCAGCACGCCGAGCGCCGCGGCGGTGGCGGCCGCGACCATCGGGTTGGCCATGCTCATGCACACGCCGAACGGCATGATGTTCACCAGCGGAATGTGGTCCATGATGTTGGCGGCCGGCATGCCGCCGGTCAGGGTTCGGTTCACCGGCAGCACATTGAGCACGGCGGGCGCCGCGCCGAAGCTGCATTGCAGGGTGGCGGTGGCACAGACTTGCGGACAGCCCATTTCAAAGCTCCTTCCTGGAAGCACTGCATCCCCTGAACCATAGCCCGCTGCGGCGTTTCTCGCACATCAGGAACGCTGATTATCCAGCAACACGCTAACCTATAAGACCGTGCCGCGCTTGTGGCACTCCCGTCTCACCATTAGATTAGCCAATGATGTCCGGCCTCCAAAATAAGCAGAAGGGATAAGCATGGCGCTTACTGATCAGTCCACCCGTATCCGCTCCGGCGAAGAACTTGATGCCAGCCTGATCGATCCATACCTCAAGGCCCATATTCCGGGCTTGAGCGGCGAGCCTGCGATCAGCCAGTTTCCCGGCGGTGCGTCGAACCTGACCTACTTGCTGGAATACCCCGAACAGGAATTCGTCCTGCGACGTCCGCCGTTCGGCCACAAGGCCAAGTCCGCCCACGACATGGGCCGTGAGTTTCGCATCCTCAACCAACTCAAGGACGGCTTTCCGTACTGCCCCAAAGCTTACGTGCACTGCACTGACGAATCGGTGATCGGCGCCGAGTTCTACGTGATGGAACGGGTCAACGGCATCATCCTGCGTTCGGAACTGCCGCCGGAACTGGGCCTGGATGCCGTCAAGACTGAAGCGTTATGCAAAAGCTTCATCGACAAGTTCGTCGAGTTGCACCAGGTCGACTACAAGGCCTGTGGCCTCGCAGACCTCGGTAAACCCGAAGGCTACGTGGCGCGACAAATCAAAGGCTGGAGCGAACGCTACGAGAAAGCCCTGACCCCCGACGCGCCGCAGTGGGAAGCGGTCAAGGCCTGGCTCAACGACAAGATGCCGGCCGACCACCCGACGTCGAGCATCGTCCACAACGACTACCGTTTCGACAACGTGATCCTCGACCCGAACAACCCGATGCAGATCATCGGCGTGCTCGACTGGGAACTGACCACCCTCGGCGACCCGCTGATGGATTTGGGCAACACCCTCGCCTACTGGATCGAGGCCGGTGACCCGGCACCGGTGCAACTGATGCGCCGCCAGCCAAGCCACGCGCCGGGCATGCTGACCCGCCGCGAATTCGTCGATTACTACGCCGAACGCGCCGGGCTCAAGATCGACAATTTCGACTTCTACTACACCTACGGCCTGTTCCGACTTGCCGGCATCGTGCAGCAGATTTACTACCGTTTCTTCCATGGTCAGACCCAAGACAAACGCTTCGCGCAGTTCATTCACATGAACAAACTGCTGGAGCAGATGAGCTTGCAGGTCATTTCGAAATCCAGCCTCTGATCCAGGCCTTCTAATAAGACTTTTTATAAGAGAATC
Source organism: Pseudomonas sp. 5Vm1k (assembly GCF_056161485.1). Lineage (NCBI taxonomy): Bacteria > Pseudomonadati > Pseudomonadota > Gammaproteobacteria > Pseudomonadales > Pseudomonadaceae > Pseudomonas > Pseudomonas sp. 5Vm1k. The sequence goes on along the minus strand of NZ_JBSPCZ010000010.1, from coordinate 163,533 downwards.
CCATGTCCAAGACTCAGTTGTTCGACCTCGACGGCAAGATCGCTTTCGTTTCCGGCGCCAGCCGTGGCATCGGTGAAGCCATCGCCAAACTGCTGGCCCAGCAAGGCGCCCATGTGATCGTTTCGAGCCGCAAACTCGACGGTTGCCAACACGTGGCCGACGCGATCATCGCCGCCGGCGGCAAAGCCACCGCCATCGCCTGCCACATCGGCGAAATGGAACAGATCACCCAAGTTTTCGCCGCTATCCGCGAACAGTTCGGGCGCCTGGACATCCTGGTCAACAACGCCGCGACCAACCCGCAGTTCTGCAACGTGCTGGATACCGACCTCAGCGCCTTCCAGAAAACCGTCGACGTGAACATTCGCGGCTACTTCTTCATGTCGGTGGAAGCCGGCAAGCTGATGCGCGACAACGGTGGCGGCAGCATCATCAACGTCGCATCGATTAACGGCATCTCGCCGGGGATCTTCCAGGGCATCTACTCGGTGACCAAGGCTGCGGTCATCAACATGACCAAAGTCTTTGCCAAGGAATGCGCGCAGTTCGGCATCCGCTGCAATGCCCTGCTGCCGGGCCTGACGGATACCAAATTTGCGTCGGCGCTGGTTAAGAACGATGCGATTCTGAAGACTGCGCTGCAGCAGATTCCGTTGAAGCGGGTGGCGGACCCGAGTGAAATGGCGGGCGCGGTGCTTTATCTCGCCAGCGATGCATCGAGCTATACGACTGGGGTTTCGTTGAATGTGGATGGGGGGTTTCTGTCCTGAGTTGATTCAACGGATACACGAGAGGCAGCCTCAGGGCTGCCTTTTTATTGCCCGCCGTTCACTGCTGATTGTTCCCACGCTCCCGCGTGGGAATGCCTCAACGGACGCTCTGCGTACGCTTTTGGGGCGCGGAGCGTCCCGGGCTGCATTCCCACGCAGAGCGTAGGAACGATCAAAGTCAAAAGATCGCAGCCTTCGGCAGCTCTACGAGGAACATCACAGCATTGAGAATATTTATTCTACATATTGCATATAAAGAATATTTATTCCATAAATAGCCCTCCTGAAAACAAAAATCCAAAAGGACCCCGGCTATGCGCGAACTCGGTATCGGACTCATCGGCACAGGTTTCATGGGCCGTGCCCATGCCTTGGCGTTTCGTAATGTCAGCGCGGTCTTCGAACTGCCCTTGAAGCTCAAGCTCGCCGCTCTGGCCGACGCCGATCCGCAGCGCGCGCGGCAGTGTGCCGAGGCCTGGGGTTTCGACAGTGCCCACAGTGACTGGCAACAACTGATCGATGACCCGAAGGTCAACCTGATCGCCATCACCACGCCCAACCACTTGCATTACCCCATGGCCATGGCCGCCCTCGCCGCCGGCAAACCGGTGTATTGCGAAAAGCCCCTGGCGGTGAGTCTCGAACAGGCCAACGCCATGCGCCTGGCGGCCAAAGCCGCGGGTGTGGTAACGCGGGTCGGTTACAACTATCAGCACAACCCGATGATTGGCCTGGCGCGCGAGCTGATTCAGAATGGCGAACTGGGCGATCTCGTCAGTTTCCAGGGCGAGTTCAGCGAAGACTTTATGGCCGATGCCGCCTCGCCCTGGTCCTGGCGTTGCGAGGCCGGGCATGCCGGTGGTGCGCTGGCCGACCTGGGCAGTCATTTGCTGGCGATGGCCCGTTATCTGATGGGCGATGTCGAAGCCGTGTGCGCCGATACCCAGACCGTGCACCGGCAACGCCCCGCCACTGCCGGCAGCCAGGAGCAACGCGCCATCGCGGTGGACGATCAGGTCCATGCGCTGCTGCGGTTTGCCAACGGCGCCCGGGGCACGTTCAGCAGTAGCTGGCTCAAGCACGGTTACAAGAATCACCTGAGTTTCGAGATCAGCGGCACCAAAGGCACGCTGATTTTCGATCAGGAGCGCTTGAATGAATTGCGTCTGTTCCGTGTCGGCCAGGATGGCTTCCAGCGTCTCCTGGCGGGGCCGAACTTGCCAGGTTATGCGGCGTTCAGCCCGGCACCGGGGCATCAACTTGGCTACAACGAACTCAAGACGCTGGAAGTGCATGATCTGGTGATGGCGCTGGCCGGACTCAGCCAAGGGGGAACGGATTTCGAACAGGCCTGGGAAGTCGAACGCCTGGCGACGGCCATTCGCCTGGCCGCCCACGAGTCGCGCTGGGTCAGGCTTGAAGAGGTCTGAGGCTCAGCCGCCCATGACTTTCGGCAACTGCCAGCCGTAATTCACCGACAACAACCGCAACATCAGGCATGCCGCGCCGGCCAACAGCGCGGCGGCCACCGGCGGCACACCACATCGCCGCCCAACGATCAGCACCGCCGCGCCGACAAAGGCCGAACTCGCGTATAGATCTTCCTGCAACACCACCGGCACTCGCGCCAGCACGATGTCCCGTAATACGCCGCCACCGACCCCGGTGATGGTGCCCATGAGCGAGGCTACAAACGGCGAGATTCCGAAATTCAACGCCTTCTGCGCCCCGGCCACCGCAAACAACGCCAGCCCTGCGGCGTCCAGCACAATCAACGTCGAACCGGACCAACCCAACACCTGCTCATGAAAGACAAATGCGACACCGCCCATCAAGAACGCCAGGGCCGGATAACGCCAGTCGGCCACGGCATTGGGAGGCGTCGCGCCGATCAGCAGGTCCCGGGTCACGCCGCCGCCCAGGGCAACAATGAAAGAAATCACCATCACCCCGAGCAGGTCGAGGTTGCTGCGCATGGCACTGATTGCACCTTCTACGGCAAACACCGCAGTGCCGACCAGGTCGGCCACCAGCACAATCTTCTCGACGCGAGGTTTCAACGGACTTACTGAGTAACGCAGCGTGTGGTGGTGGTGACGCGAGTCACTTGCGCGTCCATGCGCGCATCGCCCATCACATCGGTTTTATCCATGGTTTGACAGGTGCGTTCAGGCGGTGGCGGTGGTGTAACGGGGGGCGGAGGCGGAGGACTGGCACAAGCACCTAACATCACCGCGCAGAATACGAGCGACAGTGGTGTAAAAAGGCGTTTCCCAAGACTGTTCATAGGCTGGCCTGCGGTGGCTGATCGACGTGTTTCCGCGACTCGAAAACAACACCGCGCAGCCGCAGTCCCGGTCACAGAAAATAAGTACCACGCATTTCTTATAGCCTAGCTACCGGCCAATGCCAGTAAACACCCTTTATCGAAGTTGTGTGCCGATCACAAATGAGGGGGGAAACATCAATCCACTGTGGGAGCGAGCCTGCTCGCGAAGGGGCCATAACATTCAAAATCACTGTTGAATGACACACCGCCTTCGCGAGCAGGCTCGCTCCCACAGCAGTAAAACTTACGAGGTTTCGGGCCGATGCAAACCATTGCTCTCAAGCTCATACCGCAGCTCTTCGATCAACGCCACCACTGCCTCTGAAGTTCTGAGGTTCGCGATACTCAACCCGCTGACCACCAGATCCACCTGCCCCGACACTGGGTGATAGAGTTTCACGGTCAACGAGTTGTCGCCCGTCAGCGCACAATCACAGGCCAGCGGCGAAAAACTTTGCTCCAATTGAGTACGCAACTGCGTCAGATAAATCATCCTGATTCACCCGACCACGGCTACAAAATCGATGGCATTGGTGAACTGTTCGTGACCCATGTGGCTGTTCCTTTAGCTGTTTCGAAGGGGACGCGATAGCGCTCCGGAGACGCCTACCGCACCCTCACAGATTAAGAACTGTCACCCCTGCCCAAAACCTACATTTGCACCCTCGCCACTAGTGCATTTGCACCTTATCACTGGCCCTTCGGTCGCCACTCGCTGGAGAACAACCCGCGCTCCCGCGCCCAGACAATCGCCTCGCTGCGGCTGTGCACATCCAGCTTGGAATACACCGTGGAGACGTGGTTACGCACGGTGTTCGGTGCCAGCTTCAGGCGCGCAGCGATTTCCTTGTCGGCCAGGCCTTCGCAGATCAGCCCGAGCACATCGCGTTCCCGAGCCGTGAGGTCGGTGAACGACACGCTGGGCAACTTCGGCGAGTTGACGCTCTTCACGTTGGCGAGTTTTTCGATCAGGGTGCGGCTGAACCAGGATGCGTCCTTCATCACCTCTTCAATCGCCGACACCAGTTCCAGCTCGGTGCGTTTGCGCTCGGTGATGTCCATAAACACCAACAGGTAGCAGGGGCTGTCCTGAATATTCACAGTATCGGCCGACACGGCGCACTCAATCAGCTCAGCGCCTTTCTTGCGCACCCGCACATCGACACGATCCAGTCTGCCGGCCTTCTCCAGGGCCGCGAACAGTCGCGTACGGGTGCTCTTGTCATCGATAAAATCCACCTCGGTCACGGTCTTGCCGAGGACTTCCTCGCTAGGGTAGCCGAGGGTATCGAGGAAGGCTTCGTTGACGTCGATCACCAGTTGATTCTCGGCGCTGCACACCAGCGTCGGCACCGGCGTCAGGCGAAAGGCCTTGGCGAAACGTTCCTCGCTCTGGCGCAGGGCGAGTTCGACCTTGTACCGCGGCTCCATGTCGACGAACGAAAACAGCATGCAATCTTCTTCGTTGAGCTCCAGAGGTTGCCCGGCCACGATCACCTGCTTACTGCCGCCATCCGGCAGCTTCAGCTCGGCCTGCATTTGCGGAATGGTCGAATGCTGGCGCAGGCGCTCGATTGCCAGGTCTTTCTTTTCCGCGCCTTCGAGGATGTCCAGCTCATAGATCGACACGCCGATCACCTGGTCACGGCTGTAGCCGGTCATTTCCTGGAAGCCCTGATTGACCTTGATGTAGCGCAAGTCGCTGAGACGGCAGATCACCGCCGGGGCCGGGTTGGCGTTGAAGGTTTTCTCGAAACGCTGCTCGGCGCTGGCCCATTCGGTAACATCGTTCATGATCAGCACCATGGATTCCGGCTCACCGGCGCCGTTAGCAAGCCCCATGCTGCGCACGCTATGGACCCGCATGCGTTCTTCGTCGTCGGCCGGTATGACTTCCACCAGCACGTCACTGAAAATCTCGCCCCGGGCGATCCGGTTGATCGGGTAATTGTCCGCCGGCACCGGGTGATTGTTGCGATAGCGCAAGGCGAAACGCTGAGCGTACTCCTCGGCATTGGTGCCCAACTCGTCGATCTGCTTGACCCCGTGCATCGCCAGCGCGGCGTCATTGGCCCAGAGAATGGTCTGGTCAAGCTCCAGCAAAATCACCCCGTCGGATAAACCGGCGATGATCTGCTGCAACTGACGACGATTGGTTTCGGTGGTCAGGACGTCCTGGCTCATTGGGTCTCCACGATTGCGGCGGTGCCTTTAAGCACCGCCCTGTGAAGATTACGACCGCAGGGGGCTGGGATAGTGCAGCCGAGACGCCTTGGCCCGCGTTGTGAACCCGGTTCCCCTGTGGGAGCCACTGTGTCTGGCGTAGCTGTAGGCAACGGCGCAAGGCGATGTAGCCTCGCATCCGCCGTGAAGGACAGATCTTTCACTACAAGAATTTTCGATCATTACGTCCCGTAACTCTCGGGAGGACGGCCCCAAAAATCAAAAGATCGCAGCCTTCGGCAGTTCCTACGGAGATGCTTACATCCGCGCTGTACCCAACCCCCGTAGGCGCTGGCGAAGCCTGCGATCTTTTGATCTTGATCCCAAGATCACAGCCATCGCCAGCGCCTACAGGGATTTTCGTTGGTCACCTTCCTGCATCACCAACTCACGCAACGTATCAAGAAAAAGCTTGAGCACCGGCGATGCATCGTCGGCGCGATAGGTGACGTACAGCGGCACTTCCGGCAATGCCGGGGTCAGGCGGCGAAATACCAGCCCGGCCGGGGCCATTTGCTCGATGGAGGCCGGCAGCAACGCCACGCCGAACCCGGCCCGCACCAGGCTGAGCAAGGTTTGCACCTCGATTACCTGCTGGCGAATCTGCGGCGTGAACCCGGCCTTGATACAGCACTGATAGAGAAAATCGGCAAACCGTGACTGCTTGAGTTCCAGCGCCACAAACGGTTCTTGCGCCAGGTCCGCAGGCGCCAGGCTTTCGCGCCGGGCCAGCGGGTGGTCGGCCGGCATGACCACCCGGATCGGCTCGTAGATCAGCAGTTCGTTGCGCAACAGCGGATCATCTGAACCGACCCGGAACACACAGGCATCGATGCGTTTGGCCTTCAACGCCTTGACCTGGGCCGCCGGGGTCATTTCATGCAAACGCCAATTGACCTGCGGATAGCGCTCGCGAAACAGATGCAAGGCCCGGGGCAGCACGCCGACCATCACCGAGCTGATCATGCCGATCTCCAGTTCCCCCAGTTGCCCGCGACCGGTTTGTCGGGTCAGGTCCAGTGCGCGGTTCAACTGTTCGAAGACCAGCGGCGCCTGCTCCTTGAGCATCTGCCCGGCCGCCGTCAGCTCGACCCGATGATGGCTGCGCTCGAACAACGGCGTGCCGAGCTCTTCTTCCAGCAAGCGAATCTGCTGGCTTAGCGGTGGCTGGCAGATGTGCAAGCGCTCGGCGGCCCGACCAAAATGCAACTCTTCAGCCAGGGCCATGAAGTAACGCAGCAATCGCAGGTCCATGGCGGCTCACCCCAGGCTCAACGGCGTTGAGCGCTGACGCACGCCAGTCAGACTGAACAACGCATTGGCGATGGCCGGCGCCACCGACGGGCTACCCAACTCACCGACACCGCCGGGTTTGCTCGGCTCGCCGTCCAGCACCAGGATGTCCGTGGCCGGCATGTCGGACATCCGCGTCACCCGGTAGTCGTGGAAGTTGCTCTGCACCACCCTGCCCTGTTTGATGTCCAGACGATCGAACAGCGCGTGGCCGAAGCCCCACATCAGCCCGCCATAGATTTGCTCTTCGACCCCGCCCGGCGACACCGCCAAGCCGCAATCGACCACGCAGGTCAGCTTCTCGACTTTCGTTATGCCGTCCTTTTTCGAGACCCGGGCGACCACCGCAATAAAACTGGTGTAACCCTGATTCGTCGCGATTCCCAACGCCGTGCCTTCCGGTAATGGCTGCCCCCAGCCGGCGCGCTCGGCGGCGCTCTTGAGCACAGCCACGTGCCGGGGCCGGTCTTTCATATTGGCCAGACGAAAAGCCAACGGGTCTTGCCCGGCACCGTGGGCCAGTTCGTCCATAAAGCTTTCCACGGCGAACACGTTGGGTATGAAGCTGACCGAGCGATACCAGCCGCTGGGCACGTTGCTTTCGTGCTTGACCCAGGCCAGATCGAGGTGCGGCGGGCGATAAGCAAAGTCCCACGCGGTGATGGCTTCGGTGGTGCTGTAATCCATCTTGTCGGGACGTTCGAAATAGCCCGGTTCCCATTGCTCCGGCGAGGCTGGTGACACCGCGTTGAGCTGCAACGCGGTCAATCGCCCTTCAGCGTCCAATGCGCCTTTGGCCCGATGCAACGTGGCCGGGTGCATGAACAACGCGCGCATTTCATCTTCGCGACTGTTCATCAACTTGACGGGCACCCTGGCCTGTTGCGCCAGGTACGCCACTTCAAACAGCCAGTACTTGGATTCCCGGGCACCGAAGCTGCCGCCGGAAACCAACTCGTTGATCGTGACTTTGTCCTTGGCGATCTTGCACACCGTTTCTGCCGCCTCAAGGGCTGACGACGGCACCTGAACCCCGCCCCAGTAGGTGATCCCGTTGTTCTTGACGTGGGCGGTGATGCAAATCGGTTCCAGCGGGTTTTGCACCTTGTACGGCATGCGGTAATCCGCTTCGAGGAGCTTCGCCGCGGTCGGCCATTGCGCGTTCACGTCACCCGCCGCCATCGCTGTCACACGCTGTGCATGCTTGTCCTCGATGGCCGCGGCTTGAGAGGCGGCCAACTGATCGCTGTCAAATCCGGCCAACGGCGAATCGCTCCATTGCACGTTGAGCACGGCGCGACCCTGATGAGCCGCCCAATAGTTATCCGCCAACACCGCAACGCCTTCCAGATTGCCACCGAGCACGTCCGGACGACCAGGAATCGCGATCACTTTACGTACACCCGGCACCTGCAGAGCGGCGACGGAATCCACCGACAGCACTTTCGCCCCGACCACCGGCGCTCGTTGAATCACCGCGACCAGCATCCCGGGCAACACCACATCGATGCTGTATTTGAACCGCCCGCAAACCTTGGCCGCCGCATCGCGTTTGTGCCGCAGTTTGCCGATGTATTTGAACTGCGCCGGGTCTTTCAGCGTGACCTTGACCGGCGCTGGCAGGTGCGCGGCGGCGGCAACCAGTTCGCCATAGCCGAGGCTGCGCTGGCTGGCGCCGTGCCGCACCCGACCGTCCTCGGTGGTGCAACTGTCGGGGCTGACGTTCCACTGCCCGGCCGCCGCCGCGATCAGCAGCGCGCGTGCCGTGGCACCGGCCATGCGCAAGCGATCATATTCCAGGGAAACGCTGGTGCTGCCGCCCGTGGAAAAGACCTTCCAGACTGGATGAATGTAGGCCTCGAAGAACGGATTTTCCGGGGTGATCACCTGTACGGTCATCGGGTTGACGTCCAGTTCCTCAGCCACGCACGCCGCCAGCGCAGTCTGAGTGCCGGTGCCGGAGTCGTGCTTGTGCACCACCAGTTTCACCGTGCCGTCGGGCAGCACGCGGACCCAGGCATTGGGTTCAAATTCACCTGCCGATGCAGGTGTCGCCGCGATGCCCGAAGGCAAATGGAATGCAATTGCCAGCCCTGCCGCGACGGTGGCCGATTGCTTGAGGAAGAGGCGGCGCGACAGATTCGTCATCACGCCTCCTTCGGCGCATTGGCCGCGCGTTTGATGGCTTTGTTGATCCGCCCGTAAGTGCCGCAGCGGCACAGGTTGCCGGACATGGCATTGCGGATCGACTCATCATTCACCGCACCACCGGTGTTGAGCAATGCCGCAGCGGACATGATTTGCCCGGATTGACAGTAACCGCATTGCGGCACATCTTCGGCAACCCAGGCCAGTTGCAGCGGATGCTGTTCGGTGGGCGACAAGCCTTCGATGGTGGTGATGTTGTGCCCCGCCACGGCAGCGACCGGCAGTTGGCAGGAACGTACCGCGACACCGTCCAGGTGCACGGTGCATGCACCGCACAGGCCCATGCCGCAGCCGAACTTGGTGCCGGTGAGTTTCAAGTGATCACGCAATACCCATAACAAGGGCATGGAGGGCGACGCCTCTACCAGCTCGTGTCGTTCGCCGTTTACCGTGAATTCGATCATTGTCAGGCTCCAAGAGAGCGGCCCGTCTTTGTGCAGGCCTGGTGATCGATTATTGGAAGCCTGCGTAAAAGCGGGCCAGCGACGATTTCTGCCATCCTGTGTAAGTAGGACTAACAGCATGTACAAGCGATACCCGTCGGTGCAGTCCATGAGCGCGTTTATCCAGGCGGCCCGCAGCGGCAGCTTCTCCAGCGCCGCGCGCAAACTCGACCTGACCCACAGCGCCATCAGCCAACAGATCCGCTCGCTGGAAGACTTCATCGGCCAGCCGCTGTTCGTGCGTGAAGGCGGCGGCAGCAACCTGACCGATGCAGGGCAGTTGTTTGCCAGCGTATTGTCCGACGGGTTGGCGCAGATTGACCGGGCGTTGTCCTCGGTGAAAAACCGCAGCGTGGCGCAACGGTTGACCATCGATGTCGACAGCGAACTGGCCCAGAGCAGGCTCAATCCGCGCTTGCCTGAGCTACTGAATTTATTGCCGGACCATGAGGTGGTGTTGTTGTCGATGCCACGTTCGGATCGCAGTACGTTTGAACGGGTGGACCTGGCATTGCGCTACGGTTATGGCGATTGGGATGACTGCGAGATGACGCAGATTTGTGGGGACAGTGTCCGGGCCGTGGCCTCGCCTGCGCTACTGGAACGGTATGGATTGCAAGTACCGATCAGCCCGGAACAAATATTGGAATTGCCGTTGCTGGGATATACGCGAAGGTCGTGGATTCCGTGGCTGGATGCAGCGGGCATGACTCCGGTGGAACCGTCGGCGCGAGTGATTTTTGATAATGCGGCGAATTTGATTGCAGCGGCCGAGGCCGGGGTGGGCGCGGGGCTGGTGCGTGGGTTGCTGGCAGCGGATGCGTTGCGCAATGGGCGTTTGGTGGAACTCAATGACGCGCAGATTCCAGCGCATTACAACCTGTATGCGGTGTGGCCTCCAGGGCAGGCTGAGCGGGTGGCGCCGGTGGTTGAGGTGATCAAGCAGTTGGCTTTGCGTACACAGGGCTGACGCTTTCGCGAGCAAGCCCGCTCCCACAGTGGATCTTCAGTGGGTGCAGGATTTGTGTCACTGATCGTTCCCACGCTCTGCGTGGGAATGCATCAAGGGACGCCCCGCGTTCCAATGGGACGCGGAGCGTCCCGGGCGGCATTCCCACGCAGAGCGTGGGAACGATCGGTCGATCGGTTTGCCGGTCGATATCGAACGGGTATCAACACCCCGCCCAATTAATATTGTACGAACCCAATCCCCCCTTCCAATACTTCCCCCCAAGCAGCCAGCGTCCCGAGCCGGATGCGACCAGGCGAGGGAATGCGCATTCGTGCGCATAGAAATGGCCGATGACCCGGGACGTGGTTGCTGTGAGCCCAGAGGCTCCCTTCCCCGCTATCAGGAGATCGACTTCAATGATCATCGATATCAGTTGCTATCCCACCGACCTGGTGGACCTCGCCTGGAGGCATGACGGTGACCCGTTCACCGGCGAGCGTCTGCTGGAGATGATGGATGGCCCGTACATGGTCAACGGCAAACCTCGCCGCATCGACAAAGCCTTCATCCAGCCGCCCCAGGGCAACACCATTTACACCTGGACCGACGGCGACCTGACCGGTCGCGAATCCATCGACGCCTACATGGCCTACACCCTGAAAATGGTCCAGACCTATCCGGACCGTTTCATCGGTTGTTTCGTCTACAACCCGCGCTGCGGTGTGCAAAACGGCGTCGAAGCCATTGAGCGCTACGTCACCGAACACGGCTTCAAGATGGTCCAGATGCAAGCCAACATGCACGCCTATCGCCCGGACCGGGCACTCGACTGGGTGCGTCCGTGCTTCGAGAAATGCGCCGAGCTGGGCATCCCGGTCAAGCTGCACACCGGCGACGGCCCTTACAGCATCCCGTCGGAATGGGTGCCGATGATCAAGGAATTCCCCAACGTCGATTTCATCATGGCCCACTTCGGCGTGCAGACCGGCGGCGTCTATGTATTCGAACCGATGCAATGGGCCATGGAGTTACCCAACGTCTACTGCGAATCGGGCTGGTGCCTGCAATCGCGGATTGTCGAGTTCGCCAAGGTCCTGCCAACCCACAAAATCCTCTTCGGCACCGACACCCCGCCAAACGAACCGGGGATGTGGCTGCGCCTGCTCGAAGTGCTCTGCCATGAGCCGCCCCAAGGCCTGAACCTCGACGAGGACACCCTTGAAGACTACCTGGGCAACAACACCGCACGGATGATCGGCCTCGAACCGACCCCGCCGCCGCGCACCGTCAGCGAAGCAGAGGCGCAACTCAAGCGCCCCGTCACCACCCAACTGGCCAGGAGCTGAACCGATGATTATCGACACCCATCTGCACCCCACCAACCTGGTCGACGAGGCCTGGCGCCACACCGGCGAACCGTTCACCGGCGAGCGCATGCTCAAGCTGATGGACGGCCCGTACATGATCAACGGCAAGCCGCGCCGTATCGACATGGGCTTCATCCAGCCGCCACCGGGCAACACCGGTTATCGCGACGGCAACCGCCGGGGCCGTGAAGGTGTGCGCGACTACATGTCGTACATCGCCGAGTTGTGCATGAAGTACCCGGACCGTTTCATCGGCAACTTCAACTTCAACCCGCGCTGGGGACCGGAAAACGGTGCGGCGGAGCTGGAATTCCACATCAAGGAATACGGCTTCAAGATGCTCAAGCTGCACGCCAACATGCACGGCTACCGCCCGGACCGCGCACTCGATTGGCTGCGCCCGGCGATGAAGGTTTGCGCCAAGTACAACATCGTGGTGCTGATTCATACCGGCGACGGGCCGTACACCATTCCGACGATGTTCTACCCGATCATCCGCGAGTTCCCGATGGTCAATTTCATCATCGGCCACTTCGGTATCCAGACCGGCGGCAACTACTCGTTCGAGGCGTTCTGGATGGCCATGGACACGCCGAACGTCTACTGCGAATCCGGCTGGTGCTTCCAGTCGCGGATCGTCGAATTCGCCAAGGAGTTGCCGCGCAACAAAATCGTGTTCGGCACCGATTCACCGCCCAACGAGCCGGGGATGTGGTTGCGTGAGCTTGAAGTGCTGTGTTCGCCGGCACCGCAAGGGTTGGGCATCGATGAGGATCACCTTGAAGACTACCTGGGCAACAACATCGCCCGGTTGTGCGGCATCGAACCGACACCGCCACCCAAAGACCTGATCGAGGCGGACATTCGCCTGACCACCACCTACCTCTAGGTTGGTACACAACCCATGTGGGAGCGGGCTTGCTCGCGAAGGGCTCAGCACATTCAACATCTCTGTTGACTGACACACCGCATTCGCGAGCAAGCCCGCTCCCACAGGGTTCGCGGTGAACATTTTTACTGGAACACCACAAATCAAATGTGGGAGCGAGCCTGCTCGCGAATGCGGTGTGTCAGTCAACAGAGATGTTGAATGTGCTGAGCCCTTCGCGAGCAGGCTCACTCCCACAGGGATCTCACTCGCCTCAAGATTTTCTGAGTGAACGGCACTGCTTTTTTACGAGGTGAAACCATGACCCTCTCGACGCTCGGCGATACCCAGGACTTCCACGCTTTCATCGACGCCTATCGCCGCCAATACCCGGACGATGTGCTGACGATTCAGCAACAACTTTCAGCCGACCAGGACGTCACCGCCCTGGTCGACGCCCTCGCCGCACAAGGCCGCGATCCGCTGCTGATCTGCGAAAAGGTCGGCCATCTCGGCGTACCGGTGGCGACCAACCTGTTTGCCTCCCGAAGCCGCATCGCCCGGATCTTCGGTGTCACCCCGGCGCAGTTGCACGAAACCTTCCAGGCCCGCGCCAACCAGCCAATCCCGCCGCGCTACGTCGAAACCGGCCCGGTGCTGGATGAAATCTTCGAAGGCGAAGCCGTGGACCTGGCGCTACTGCCAATGCTCAAGCACTTCGACAGCGACCGCGGGCCGTACATCACCAACGCAATCATCATTGCCGAAGACCCAATCACCGGCATCGCCAACATGAGCTATCACCGCTCGATGCGCCATGCCCGCCAGACCCTCGCCACCAGCCTGCATTCACGCGGTCACCTGTGGCGCATGCTGCAAACCGCCCGCGAGCGTGGCGAAGAATTGCGCGTGGCGATGGTGGTCGGCGCGCACCCGTTGTTCATGCTCGCCGCTGCTGCACGCTTGCCCTACGGCAGCGATGAACGCGCGGTGGCCGGCGGTTTGTTTGGCGCTCCGTTGGAACTGGTCAAGACCCCGCGTTACGGCATCGGCGTGCCGGCCTACGCCGAGTTTGTACTCGAAGGCGCCATCGATCCGGCGGCCTATGCCGAAGAAGGTCCGTTCGGCGAATTCAGCGGTTATTCCTCGGATCGCTCGACCAACAACGTGCTGCGCGTCGACACCCTGATGCGGCGCAAGGACGCCTGGTTGGTGGACGTGGTCGGCGGGCGTTACGCCGAACACCTGACCCTGGCGCGGCTGCCCAGGGAAGCGGAGATGAGTGAAAAGCTCAAGGCGCGTTTCCCGGCCGTCACCGCCGTGCACTACCCCAATTCCGGCACGCACTTTCATTGCTACGTGGCGCTGGACCAAAGCCGCGACGGCGAAGCGCGACAGATCATGCTCGCCCTGCTCGGCTGGGACCCGTACCTGAAAACCGTGATCGCGGTGGACAGCGACATCGACATCACCGATGACAGCCAAGTGCTCTGGGCTTTGGCCACGCACTTCCAGCCGCATCAGGACATCTTCGTCATCGACGGCTTGCCCGGCAGTCCGCTCGATCCATCGTCCTCGGTCAACGGCACGACCTCGCGCATGGGTCTCGACGCGACGCGGGGTTCGGGCTTTGACGGGATCAAGGCGCAACTGGATCAGGAGGTGGTCGAGCGGGCACGCAATCTGCTGCGGAGCTATCAATCATGAACCGCCAGCGGATGGTGGTCGGGATCAGCGGTGCGTCGGGGTTCATTTACGGCGTGCGCCTGCTGGAGTTGCTCGCCGAGCTGAACATCGAAACCCACCTGATCATCAGCCGCGCCGCGCTGCTGACCATGGCCCATGAAACCGACTACAAACTGGCGGACGTCACCGCGTTGGCCAGCCACTACCACCGCGCCGACGATGTCGCCGCCGGGATCGCCAGTGGTTCGTTTCGCTGCCTGGGCATGGTGGTCGCACCGTGCTCCATGCGCACCCTGGCGGAGATCGCCACCGGCACGTCTTCGGGGCTGATCGGTCGTGCCGCTGACGTCACGTTAAAAGAACGCCGCACGCTGGTGTTGATGGCCCGGGAGACCCCACTGACCCTCGCGCACCTGCGCAACATGACTGCCATCACCGAGATGGGCGGGATCATCGCCCCGCCAGTGCCGGCCTTCTACGCCCGCCCGCAGGATCTTTCGCAAATGGTCGATCACAGCCTCGGCCGTGTCCTCGACCTGTTCGGCCTCGACGCCGGTACAGCGTTGCGTTGGCGAGAACCCACAGAACCCTGTGGGAGCGGGCTTGCTCGCGAAGGCGGTGTGTCATTCACCGGTAATGGCGACTGATCCAGCGCTTTCGCGAGCAAGCCCGCTCCCACCAAAAGCAGCATCACTGCAATTCAATGTGCACCGGTCAATTCGTCATCAAGGAGCCTCACATGAACAGCCCATTCAACGCCCCCACCCCGAACCGCAAAATCCCGGTGACCATCCTCACGGGTTTCCTCGGCGCCGGCAAAACCACCCTGCTCAACTACATCCTCAAGGAAAACCACGGCCGAAAAATCGCCGTGATCGAAAACGAATTCGGCGAAGTCGGCATCGACGGCGACCTGGTACTCAGCTCCGAAACCGAAGAAATCTACGAGATGGTCAACGGTTGCGTGTGCTGCACCGCTGAAGTCCGCGAAGACCTTGTGCGCATCGTCCGCGAACTGGTGGCGCGCCCGGTGCGGCTCGATCACATCCTGATCGAAACCAGCGGTCTGGCCGATCCGTACCCAGTGGCCCAGAGCTTTTTCATCAACGACCCGATTGCCGATGAAGTGGAACTCGACGCCATCGTCACCATGGTCGATGCCAAACACATCGCCCAGCACCTGGAGGATTTGCAGCTCGATGGCGTCGACAACCAGGCCGTGGATCAAATCGTGTGTGCCGACCGGATTGTGATCAACAAGGTCGATCTGGTCAGCGCCGAAGACGTGGAAGCACTGCGCGGCAAGATTCGCGGGTTGAACGCCACAGCGGAGCTGGTGACGTCCAGTTATGCCGAGATCGACCTGACGAAAATCCTCGGGATCGGCGCGTTTGAATCGACTCAGAAGCTGATGGAAATCGGTTCGGAGCACGACCATCACGCCGAAGAACACCATCACGATGAACCGGACCATGAACACGACCCGAGCGTGTCGTCAGTCGGGATCGTCGTGGACGGCGCGGTGAACCTGGGAGCGTTTCATCGCTGGATCAGCAAGCTGCGCAGCGAGCAGGCCGACACCCTTTACCGCATGAAAGGCGTGCTGTCGGTGGCGAATCAAGACCAACGCTACGTGCTGCAAGGCGTGCACAGCCTGGTCGAGTTCCGCGCCTCTACTTTGTGGGGCACGGAACCGCGCTCCAGCAAGATTGTGTTCATCGGCCGCGACCTGGACCGCGCGGCGCTGAACCAGGGCTTTGCCGCCTGCCTGGCAGGCTGAACACAGCATCGGAGCCGGTGGATGGCGGTTCCGGGCACGAGAACGAAATGCCTGATACCAAACGCAAACCCTGTGGGAGCGGGCTTGCTCGCGAAGAGGCCGTGTCAGTCGACATCCATTTGTCTGACACACCGTCTTCGCGAGCAAGCCCGCTCCCACAGGGGAAACCGTCGCCACCCGGCATCAGAACGAATACCCCTCTCTACAGCACAAAAACAGCAAGAGGTGTTTCCCCATGTCGTCAGCCACTACCGTCTCCACCGTGCACCCGGTCGATCAGATTCTGCCGGTGCGGCAAATGCTCACCCTCGGCCTGCAACACATGGCCGTCTCGTACATCGGCGCCATCGCCGTGCCGTTGATTGTCGCCAGCGCCTTGAAAATGTCCCAGGCCGATACCGTCGTGCTAATCAGCACCACGCTGTTCTGCTCCGGCATCGCCACGCTGCTGCAAACCGTCGGTTTCTGGAAATTCGGCGTGCGTTTACCGATTCTCCAGGGCGTGGCGTTCAGCAGTGTCGGCCCGGTGATCGCCATCGGCACCAACCCACAAGTGGGGTTCGCCGGGGTCTGCGGGGCGGTGATCGGCGCGGGAATCTTTACCATGCTCGCCGCGCCGTTCGTGGGTCGATTACGCCGGTTCTTCCCGCCGGTGGTGACCGGTTGCATCGTCACCGTGATCGGCTTGCAGCTGTTCCCGATTGCTTATGAATGGGTCGGCGGCGGGCGCAACGCCAGTAACTTCGGCGCCCCGGCCTATCTCGCCGTGGCCGCCGTGGTGTTGGCGACCATCCTGTTGGTCAACCGCTATGGCAGCCCGATGATGCGCAACATGGCGGTGCTCGTCGGCATGCTGGTCGGCGCGGGGCTGGCTTACGCACTGGGTATGGGCAGTTTTCACAGCGTGCAGGAATCGCCCTGGTTCACCGTGCCCTACCCGTTCTACTTCGGTTTGCCGACGTTTAGCCTGATTCCGATAGCGACCATGGTGGTGGTGATGATCGTGCAGATGGTCGAGTCCATGGGGCTGTTCGTGGCCATCGGCGACATCGTCGACAAACCGGTGGAAGAGAAACAAGTCATCAACGGCCTGCGCGCCAATGGCCTGGCCAGCACCATCGCTGGGATGTTCGCGGCGTTCCCGTTCATTGCCTTCATGGAAAACGTCGGGCTGGTGATTCTGACCGGCGTGCGCAGTCGCTGGGTGGTGGCGATCAGCGGCTTGCTGATGTGCTCGGTGGCGCTGGTGCCGAAGGCCGGGGCGATCATCGCCTCAATGCCCATGGCTGCGCTGGGCGGTGCCGGGATTGCGATGTTCGGTGTGGTCGCAGCGGCGGGGATTCAGACCCTGGCCAAGGTCGATTACGAGCGCAATCGCTACAACGTGTTGATCGTCGGCTTCACCATCGCCGCCGCCCTCGTGCCGGTGCTGGCACCGACCCTGTTCAAGCAAATGCCCGAGTGGTGCCAGCCGTTCCTGCACAGCAGCGTGGTGATCGCCTGCCTGGTGTCGGTGTTGCTCAACGCCACGCTCAACGGCGTCAGCGTGCCCGATGCGTCCACCAAACCTGCCTCCCACATCCTCTGACCGGAGCCGACCATGACTCAACTGCAAAATATCCTGATCAAAAACCCTGTGGCGGTGATGACCGGCCTGCGCGGCCCGCGTGCCCGTGCCGGTAAAGTCGACATCCGCATCGTCAATGGCCGCATCGCCGAGATGGCGGTGGGCTTAGTGGCGCAACCCGGCGAACGAGTGATCGATGCGCGCAACGCGGTGGTCTATCCGGGCTGGATCAACACCCACCATCACCTGTTCCAGAACCTGCTCAAAGCCGTGCCCGAAGGATTGAATCAGGACCTGCAAGGCTGGCTCGCGAGCGTGCCTTACCCGCGTCTGAACCGGTTTACGCCGCAACTGACCCGGATTGCCGCACGGCTGGGAATGGTGGAACTGCTGCTGTCCGGCGTCACCACATGCGCCGATCACCATTACCTCTATCACGCCCATGGCAGCACCGAGAGCGGTGACCAGTTGTTCGACACTGCCGACGAATTTGGCCTGCGCTTCGTGCTGTGCCGGGGCGGCGCACTGGAGTCCGCCAGCGCCCATCCGGGGTTTTCGAAAACGGCGCTGCAACCGGAATCGCTGGAGCAAATGGTTGGTGACATCGAGCGGCTCAAGTCTCGCTATCACCAGGACACACCCGATGCCATGCGCCGGGTCGTCGTCGCCCCGACCACCCCGACCTTTTCCCTGCCACCGACCTTGCTTCGGGAGCTGGCACACACCGCCCGTGGCCTCAATTTGCGCTTGCACACGCACCTGTCTGAGACGCAGAACTACGTGAACTTCTGCCGCGAGAAATACAACTGCCTGCCGGTGGAATTCGTCGCCGAACACGAATGGCTCGGCCCCGACGTCTGGTTCGCCCACGCCGTGCACCTGCAACCCGGCGAAATCCGCATGCTCGCGCAAACCGGCACCGGCATTTCCCATTGTCCGGTGAGCAACGCACGGCTGGGCAGCGGCGTCGCGCCCGTGCCGCAAATGGTCGAGGCCGGGGTGCCGATTTCACTGGGAGTGGATGGCGTGGCGTCCAATGAATCCGGGAGCATGGTCGGCGAAGCGCACACGGCGTGGTTGATTCACCGCGCCGAACAAGGCGCGTCGGCGACCACTGCTGAAGAGGTGATCCACTGGGGCACGGCGGGTGGGGCGCAGGTGTTGGGGCTGGGCGCGGTCGGGACGTTAGAGGTCGGGCAAGCGGCGGATCTGGTGATCTACGGGCTGGACCATCCACGATTCTTTGGCTTCCACGATATTGCCGTGGCGCCGGTGGTCGCGGGGGAACCGATTGCCGTGAAATACAGCCTCGTCGGCGGGCGCGTGGTCGTGGATGACGGCGTGATACCGGGGCTGGATCTGGCGCAGATGCGTGCTGAAGCGTGGGATGGCGTGCGGCAGTTGCTGGCGCAGGATGTCGACTGACCCGCACTCAAACACAACACAGAACCTGTGGGAGCGGGCTTGCTCGCGAAGAGGCCGTGTCAGTTGCCATGCATTTGTCTGACACACCGCCTTCGCGAGCAAGCCCGCTCCCACAGGGAATTAGTGTTTCGGCGCAAATTGATCGTTCCCACGCGGGAACGATCAGTTAGTGAGCCAACGCCCACAGGGGTCTATTGAACCCGCTGCGACGGATCGATGTTGTCCAGCGCTCGATTCACCGCCAGCTCACCCAGCATGATGACCTGCTGTAACCCCAGCATGGTGTTGCGCTGCGGCCCTTCCAGCAGTGCCGCAAAATCACTCGCCATGACACTCGCCGAAGCCAGGGATTCGCAGGCGTTGGCCAGCAGGGTCTCGGTGTCGACTTTGGGGATGATGGTGAAAATCGTGCTGGACTTGCGCGGGGTGTCTTTGACGACGGCGGGATTGAGGTAGTGATTGAGGGCGCGCTCGGCGGCCTCTTTGAGTTTTGCTGAATCGAGGTTGGTGTACGTGGACGTGTCTTCGATTTCGGATTCGGGTGGATTGGGTGTGTCTTTGAACATCGTGGAGCTCCTGTCGAAATAGAGCCGCCACGACCTGTCGCTAAACAAGTAAGGGTGGCGGCTGAACGCAGGTTAGCGAACCGGGTACAGGCACCCCGGTAGACCCGAAGGTCTCCCGCGCACAGCCGCCATAACACTAATTGCAGATGAATCCTGCAAGAGAGCCTGGAGCACCGTTGCGCCTGTATATGGTCGGATCGCTAAACCCGGTCACTGAACATTCAGCGACCCGGAAACGATAAAGACCAGGCACAAGGCGCACAAGCCGGCGGATTCTGGCGCAGTTGTAGGCAAAGGCGCAAGGCGATGTAGCCTCGCATCACTCTTGTAGGAAAGTTCTTTAGCTACAAAATTTTTCGATCAGTGCGGCCAGTGTTATCGAGGTAACGGACCCAAAAGATCAAAAGATCGCAGCCTTCGGCAGCTCCTACATTGGAATACGCGTTTCCCTGTAGGAGCTGCCGCAGGCTGCGATCTTTTCTGCACTCACCGAAAGTCAGGAAGAAGCCTAATACTTGCAAGCATTATTCGACTGATACAAGGCTGTAGTAATGAATTGCCAGATCGACTTTACAATTTCCGGGTCGTTCATAAATTTGCTGAGGTCATAAACATGGATGTTGTTAAAAATGTCTTTATCCAAAAATTCAAGAACAACAGGGGCATTGTCAGACACCAATAGAAAATCATTGACCTTTAACAGCCACTCCCCAGACTTTTTATTGACGAACGGATTGAGTAATCGCTTCAGCATGTAGTATTCAAAGCAGCCATTATGAATAAATCTGACAATGAAATGCGGGTCATTGTACAACTTGGCAGGTATCGGATAGGTGCCGTTGCAGGCCATTTTGTGATTGCCGCTGGTGGGTTTGGTCAGCGGTAACCCGAGGATGGTCAAGGTGATCGTGCAAAACCCGCAATGGGGTTCCGTGGTGGAGAACTCACTCGCGCCGATGGGTTGCCCGCTGCCATTCACGATCGTCCCGTACAGCACATGCCAATATTCATTTTCAAGCATGAAATTCAGGGCACACATTTCCGAATGCATATTGTCTTTAGTCGTGAAGCTTCTGGATGTTTGATTGGGAAGTTTGACAACAGTCGTAGCGGACATGCCGCCGTCCATGTTGTAAGGCACAAATTTTTGTTTGTCAGTCGTCGTTCGGACCTTGTCCACTGACGCCACCGCGCTGGCCGCCATCTGGCCAAGGTTGGCGGTTTTAACATTCAACGTGGTCTTTCTCATCGTCGCGTCCGACGCTTCGCTGAGATTATTTCTGTAAGCGCGTAACGGACACGGATTGGTAATGCACAAGGGAAAATCCGACCCGGGGTTCCAGCTATTTCCACATCCCTGATGGCTACATTGCATTTGAACACTCCCCAGCGAGTTGGCGCTTGATGAGCTATAGCAAACAATCAAAGGAAGTCAAATTCAGGCAGGTGTGGCGCTGCAGTCCGTGGGGAAATGGAGACGGGCAAAAAAGTGGCAAGAAACGGGACAGTAAAAAAAAGAAACTAAAAAAAGTGGACAGATTTATTTATGAGCATAGCGACACAGCAACTTTTCAAATAAATATGTCCCCGTTTCGCTTATGGACCTTCCTCTTCGTAGCCCTCAAACTCCCAACGGCCTAATCTTGACACTTTCTTTGAGACCTCGTTCCAGCTCGCCCCTGAACACCCCAGTAAGAACTTATCAATGGCGTGAACAATTTTCTGATAGTTGTACTCATGAACAATAAGGTAATGCATTCCTATAAGAACCTCACCTTCTCCAAGATTCTTCCCTATCCACTTCGGAGTACAAACCTCGATATCAAATGACTCCGCACAATCCTCACCTGCTGGGCCAATCATCGCTTGTATAAGGAAGCCGAAACTATCCGAGTATTCAGGTTGGTAATTTTCAAGATCATGAATATCGAGGCTATGAACCCCTTTTAGTTCTGCATTCATAAATTAGTCCGTGATATCCAAATGAGCATTTGACTGCCACTTCTTTGTCTCTTGGCCTGGAAACCTTTGCTCAAAATTAGCCTGAGTTCCCTGCTGGTATGGTTTGTAAGCAAAAAATAGCAAAAAAGGGGACAGATTTATTTATGAACATAGCGATACAACAACCGTTCAAATAAATCTGTCCCCTTTTTCGATATTCTTCGGCCCAAGGCTCGACAATAAGCAGCATGACTTCAGATGCTCCATTAATGCAACATATTTTCTTGATGTTTTTCAAACCCCTAAAAAAGAGGATAGGTCATTTGGAATCCACACGCGCATTAAATAGGCACAGCCCCTCCTAACTCAATAATTTTTAGCGCCTTAAAACAAATCCGCCCCCTGTTAGTTTCCTTTTGCAGCAACCAGCCAAGCTAGAATGATTTTATTATTTTCTCCGCCAACCACGCCTCACTTTTATTTATAGAGATAAAGCACCCTTCGAACGAACCACTTGTCAAAACAAGTTGACGCCCTGAATATTCAACAGTAACCAGCGTTGAGTAAGGCCCTCGCTCACGCTTTATCTCTACTGCATTCAGACTTCTCAAAACAACGCTAACGAACTCCTCAAACTCGTATTCCTCATATTCATTAAAAAAAACAAAACAGCTAAACTCATTGCTAGATTCAGAAAAACGGTTCATGGTCAAATTCCCGACCCTCCAACAAAGAAAGGGGACAAGTTTATTTATGAGCATAGCGACACAGCAACTATTCAAATAAATCTGTCCCCTTTTCACTCTATAAAAAACGGAGAAAAAATGGATAAGCTATTTACTGAGGACCGCTGCATTCATTCAAATAAGCAACAAATGGGACAGATTTATTTAAGAACCAAAATCAACCTGAGCCCCCTGACGATATAGTTTTTAATTAAAATAAATCCGTCCCCTTTTGATCAGTTATTTTCGGTTGATTTTTACACTAACTGAAGGATCTTCACATCCTGTAATAGCCCCTCTGTCTCATCTTCACTTGTATCATACAAAATCACTTTTAAGTCGCTTTCAGCTAGTAAACTTGCAATTTGCTGACGATGGTATTTTTCAGCAGCAGGAGCTCTCCCTGCAGCCAAAACAATGACCAAAACCTCTACCATAAGTCGCTCAAGTGCCGGTGCAGCTGCATCATAAATCTGATCGTACGCATACCCAAACTCAAATTCATCAGGAGCCCACTGCTTTCCACCTATAAGTTTCCCCCGGCAATATTGATAATAACAATCAAGCAGCCAAAAACGCACTTCTTCGTAAGAGCTTTGTTTTGTCATTTTACAAGCCACTCTTGGTCGGCAAAATAAGTTTCCCAGCATTATCAAAAATATTAACTACAACACCAGAAGCACTCAACTTGAACAAGTCAATAACATTTAAGAAACTTGCGCAAGGTGGCCGCTCCGTGATCAAGCTAATAGTTCCTGTCGCCGATGGGACAACAAAGGGGACAGATTTATGAGCATAGCGTCGCAGCAACCATTCAAATAAATCCGCCCCCTTTTCCAGTTATCCCCAATGCTAAGTTATCTCCGATGAGCCGATTGACATCTGGTTTTTATGTGAAGTCCCTTCTCCACCTAAAAATTAAATAAAATCATCTATCCCTATATCCGCAGAGGCATTTATTGTTAACTCAAGAAGGATGTTTTTAATTTCCGCAGGCACTTCAAAAACCCTTCTGATGGTTTTTGGCCTGACTATTAATTTATAACCACCATCATCATTAGCGTCATAACTAAAAACCCCTCTTTTCGCAACTTCAATAAATGACTGTAAGTAGCGCTCACGCTTAATATTACAACCAAATTCGGGCAAATTAATTTCAACAACTTCAACATCCACATTACCAGCTATGGAGTAGAAGTAGTCATAAATTTTTTCATATGCAGAAATAGATTCTCTTACTGCCAACGGAACAAAACCTCGACCTTTAGTCGCAAAGTGCGCTAGCACTCCATCTTGACAAGAAGCAAACCAATCCAAGTCATTTATCTCTAAAAACTCTTCATTCATTTCCATTATCCAGCTCCAAACATATTAGTGCAGTTCTCACAACGAGGCACTACCGCCCCCGTCCTCGGACGAATCGCGGGAGTAAATTTAATATCGCTAAGCTTAAGGTTAGGATTACTCAAGAGCAACTCATTAGCAGCCCTAAACTCAGCGCAACGACCTAATGTATTCCCACACGCAGTTTTAACCCCTAAACCTCCCAAACTCTCAGCATAGGCCTCTAATTCAGGCGCAATTGTGCTCGGAACTACCCCACTGGATGCGGTGACTATTTTCCCCGTCAAAGGGTCTACGGCACCTATAACGGTTGGCGGTTGATACTTACCAAAAGTCTTGATGTACTCTTCTAACTGCTGACTAGCATCATCAAGAAGTTTATCGATGTGCGCCTCACCACCCGGACCTGTCGGTCTGATAACTTCCGCAACCTCATCAGCCGTCAGTTTAGCTCCTGTTTTCGATTCGATCTCCATCAAGCCACGAAGATCGCTTAGCTCCTTTTCGGTTAATCCCGCTGCGGTTCCTAGCCCTAAAGGGAGTGCTTCCGACATCCCCAGTTCTGTAATCCAGATCCCCACTTCGTTCGCGCACAATACCGGGTTGGCTGCGCAGGTAGTTGCCCCGGCTTCGGCCAGACCTCCTAGTAGGGCAATTGCTTCAGGCCCAAGAACAACGAGCCCCGCTGCCGCCAACGCCTTCACTGCATTAGCCGGATCGCCTTGGGGCAGGTGGTCAAGGGTTGTTCGCGTGTTGGCATTGAGCCAGTCACTGGAATTGCTATGTCCGAAATGATCCGCGAGACCCGAGTCGTCGTGTTGAGAAAGCGCGTACAAATCGCGGGAGCCTTCATCAATTTCGGCTCGGATTTTCGCGCAATCACCCGTCGCCCCACAGTTGTTTAGCCGCTCTGTATTTGCCGCATCGCGCAGGGCAAACTCCGCCCGTACAGCGTCGCAATTACCTTTGGGCTGACATTCACTCAGCGCTTTCTCCAGATCCTTCACGTCCTGGTGACTGAGGTAGTTGTATTGCGTACCGCTCTGCGCAATCGATGCGCCGAGTTGTAGCTTGTTAATGTCAGCGGAGGGGTCTTGAACCGCAGTCGTGAGAACACCGATCAATTGCGAATTCATCAGCAAGAGTCGATCTCGATCCTCCTTCGACATCCCGGCATAGGCCGTGGCCAAGTCGTCGACCAGTGCTTCGTTCACTCCCGCAGCCAAGGCTCCGCTTTTGAAATCACCACCGGCAGCGACGGAGGCTAGCCCGCCCATCAGGGCGTGCAAGCCAATCTTGGCGACGCCGCCGTCCTGTAAGTGGTTGTCCACCCCAATATCACCGACCAGGTTGAAGCCATAGGCGGTGAACGCACTCACCAAGCTTTTCTGCAAGGCATCACCCAGGTTGCCGTCGCGGCCTAAGGCTTTGTTGAGCAACGCGGAAGTGGTGTTTTGCAGCAATTGGTTTTCAGTGAACTGTGTAATACCTTGCAGACTGCTCAAACCACCGGGACTGGCCACAAGGACCTTTCCGGTATTGGCCAACGCGCCGCTGGTGGAATCGGTCACGGCGGTGCCAGTGCCGGTGCTGGTACTGGTCCAGTCGTTAAAGAAACCGGCAGTAAGACCGGCGGTGCCCCCGGCCACGATGTAGTTCTTCAGGTTGTCGATGCTGAAGGTTTCTTTGAGTGCCGCACCAAGGTTGCCCTTGTTATTGATGGTGCTGACAGCCGCCGTACTGGCGGCCGAGGTGATCACGGCGGTGAGGGCCGCGTTCGCCCAACCTGCGGCCACCGCACCTTCGGTGGCTGTCGCTGCAAGACCTGCCGACATGGCCGACGTAGAGCCCGCAGTTGCGCCCGCAGTAGCGCCCAGAGCACCAGAGGCTGCACCGGCCGTGAAGTAGGTGACGATGATGATGATAATGAGCATCGCCGGGCCACCCAGACCCGAATGGCTTTCGTCCCAACTGTCATGCAGCTCTTTGACTTGACGCCAATCCACGTCGTTGCGTGATTCAACCTCCTTCAGCCAAGCCATGCTTGGGTCGGCTTGCACCATGGCGTCGACTGTCTTGCTGATACTTTGTTGGTTGATGTCTTTGACATCAATGTGCAAGCCATCCACCGCGTTGATCAGCGTCTGACCTTTGGCCGTCAGTTGACTCTGGCGCAGGGTTTCGTCTACCTGGCCTTTGCTTTCCATGCTGGTCCAAGCCCAACTGTTGCTACTCTTGTTGTGGCTCTCCTGATGCGAATCCTTCACCGACTCGAAGGTAATGCTGCCGCCACTGTCGAGGATCAAGTCCTTGGCACTGTTGAGCTTGGCGTCCTGGTAGCGTTGGTCGCCCCCGCTGACCAGAGCCAAAGAACCCCCGGTCTTGATTTCACTGCCGATGTTTTTGACGTCGGTCACTTCATCATGCTGGGTCTTCAGGCTGCCGAAACTGCCCTTTTTCTTCATGTCATACAGCGAATAATCACTGTCCTGCGCGGCCAGCAGCTGAAGCTTGTCACCCGCCACCAGGTAGGCTTCATCCCCTGCGGCGATCTTGCTGGAGACAAGCGTCAGGTCGTTACCCGCGCTCAGCGCAACATTGCCGCCTGCTGTAAGGGTGGTGGCTACTTGACTGACATGATCCTCCTGGCTAGTAACCTTCTTGGTCTTGTCATACGAGTGCTGCTCATCCGCCGCCGACGCCAGCGTCAGATCACCCACCGCACTCATACTCACATCACGCTTGGCATCAATCTGACTGGCAATCGCCGTCACATCCCGCCCGGCGTTAACCTTCAGATCCTGGCCCACATCAACAGTCGAGCCGTATTGCGTGATCGTCTGATCCCGATGCAAACCACGCGTGCCGCTGTCCACCTGTTCAGCGGAGACGAGGTTTACGTCACGCCCGGCGCTGATCGTGGTGTCCGCCCCGCTTTTGAGGACGCCGCCGGTGTTGTTGAAGTCTTGGCCGGCCTTGATGGTCAGACTGTTGGCGGCTTCGATGCGGGCGGCGCTGTCGACGTAGTCGGAGCGTTCGTCGCGGTAGCCGCTGCTGCTTTCGTGGGTGGTGACAGTGCGTTCGTTGATCACGTCGCCGCGGGTGGCGGTCAGTGACACGTCTTTACCGGAGATGACGCCGCCGGACTTGTTGGTGAGGTTGTTGCCGGCCAGCAGGTCGAGGCGGTTGCCGGCTTCTACAAGACCGCTGTTGACCAGGTCATTGGTCGCTGTGGCCGACAGATTGTTGGTGGCTTTCAAAGTGCCGGCGTTGTTCAGGTCTTTGCCGGCGATCAGGGTCACGTCGCTGCCCTGGATCAGGGCGCCGTTGGCGGCCAGACGGTTGTTGGCGCTGGCCAGGTACAGCACCGGCACCAGCACTTGTTCGCCGTCCACTTCGGCGTTTTCCATCCAGACAATGTCGTGGGTCAGGGCCGCGACTTGTTCGGAGGTCAGGCTGACGCCGACCGAGAGGTTGAGCTCGTTTTTACTGGCTACGGCGTTGTCCATCAGGTACTTGAACATCGCATCGTTGGAGGTCTGGCCATCGATGAAACGCTGACCGGTCTTGGCGACCACGGCTTGTTGAATCAGGCTCTGTTCGTAGAAACCGTCGCCCAGGCGCTTGGCACTTTGATCGGGGTTGTAACCGAGGTTGGACAGCAGGTAATCCGAGCTCATGAATTGCTTGATGTCGGTGAGCACCGGGTTGGTTTCGATCAGGTATTTCTGCGGGTTGGAGTGGCCCGTGGCGACCGGTAAACCCTGGATGCGGTTGACGGTGAAGTTGTTCGCGCGCCCCGGCAGTGCTGCAGCGCTGGCATCGGCGGCTGGGGCACTGACGTCGATGGCACTGCTACCGGTCCCGGTGTTTGGCGCTTGGTGATCGGCGGTGTTCAGGTCAACGGTGCTGGCCGACGCTTGTGCGTTGCTGCCCAGTTGAATATCCCGAGGCTTGGCGTCGGGCAACGATTGCTGACGCTGGCTCGCGGTGACACTGGTGCCGCCCATGGTCCAGCTTTGCGGGCCAGTAGCCGCCGGGACGGTGCTGTCCTGGGTGCTCAAACGGAACAGACCGTTCTGACCGGTAGGCAGCGCGAAGCCAGGCAAGGCCAACGGGTTGACTTGCTGCTGGGCCAGGTTTGGCGGTAGTTGCTGGTTCAGGGTGATGCGGGTCGAATACGGGCTGCCCGATGCATCGGTGCCGGTGCGCGGGCCGCTGCCGACGTAGGTGTAGCCCGGGCGTACGACGCTGTTGTCGATGTTGTTCTGGGCGTTGACGTAGACCGTGCCCGCCGCTTGAATCACAGCAGCGTAACTCTGATCGCCGGAAGCGATTTTCTGGGTGCTACCCAGGCCTGGTAACTCCCGTTCGGTCATACCGATGAAGTTGGCCATGCCGGCCTGCAAACCGCTTAGGTCGTTGGGGGTGTAGCCGGCGCTTTCGTACCAGTATTGGTTGGTGAATGCACTGGCCGCGCTATACCAGGCGCCGGCATCTTTGGTGCGTTCGGACATGAAGATGCGGGTGGTTTCAGTCTCACCGGTTTCAATGCCGCTGTTGGTCAGGTTGGTCAGCGTGGCGCTGAGGTTGCCACCCGTAGCGATGGTGCTGCTCTGGTTCAGCAGGTCGCCGCCCGTCAGAGTGAGGTTGCCGCCGGCCGTAATACTCGAAGCAGCACTGGCGGCGGTGACCGCCAGTTTGTCGCGCTGAACGACCTCCCAGGCGTGGTTTTGTTTGCCGCTGCAGTCACCGGCGTTCACCCCTTCAATGCAGGTGACTTCGTCGATTCGGGCGGTGTAGATGCCTTGGTTGTCGGTGGTGAGCACGTCGCGGATGTTTTGAATCGTGCTCGCGGCGAGGCTCATGCTGCCGTCGCTTTGAATCGAGGCAGAGCGATTGATGATGCTCGCGGCCTGGGCGCCCTGGCCGTTACGGTCAATGGTGAGGTTGCCCAGGCTGTAGATGTTGGCGTAGAGGTTGTTCAGCGCATTGACCCGCAGGCTCATGTCGCCGCCGCTGAAAATCAAGCCGTGATCGTTGACCAGGCTGTCGGTGGTGACCGTCAGTTTTTGCGCGCTGGCCAGCGTCCCCTGGTTGTTGATCCCGCCCGCGTTGACGGTCATGTTCGCCGCCGAGGTCAGGCGACCGGCGTTGTTCAACGAGCCACCCACCGACAGCGTGGTGTCACCGCCACCGGCAATGGTGGAAGCTGTGTTCAGGGTCAGTTGTGCGGCGCTCAGGCCAAGGGTCCCGGCGCTGCTGAGTCGGCCGTTGCCCGAGTAGGTGCCGCCGAGGTTAAGGCTCAGGCTGCCGTCGCTGGCGATCAAGCCGTCGTTGTACCAATTGCCGCCAGTGCCGACCAAAGAATCGGAAGCCAGCAACTGCCCGCTGGCGGTCTGGCTGAAGTTGTTGACATTGACCGTCAGGCGCCCGGCCTGGATGACGTTGCTGTTGTTCCAGCTGTCGGCGTTGAGGGTCAGCCCACCGCGAGTGACGATGCTGCCGCCGGCGCCAGTGACGTTGGCGGTGGAGATATCAAAGGTGCCCGTACCCACGTGCAGCAAGCTGCCATTGCCGTTAAGGAAACCGCCCGCTGCCAGGCTCAGGTCGCTGTTGGCGCTTTCCAGGGTGCCATTGCGGTTGTCGAACAAGCCGCCAATCTGGAAGTTGGTTTTGCCGCTGCTGCCGAGTGCGCGCAACTGGCCGGTCTGGTTGTCGAGGCTGGCAGCTTTGATCGCCAGCGTCGTGTCACTTTCGATGACGCCTACGCGGTTGTTCAGTGCGCCGGTGAGGCTGAGGTCGATTTGTTGACCGGCAATCTGCCCGTCGTTGTCGCCACTGTTGTCGAAGTTGTTGCCGGTGACGTTGACCTTGCCTTTGGCGTACAGACCACCGTTGCGGTTGTCGAAGTTGCCAGTGTTGACGATGGCGTCGCCACTTTGTGCGGAAATGCGCCCGCCGTAGTTGTCGATGCC
Organism: Pseudomonas sp. 5Vm1k; assembly: GCF_056161485.1. NCBI lineage: Bacteria > Pseudomonadati > Pseudomonadota > Gammaproteobacteria > Pseudomonadales > Pseudomonadaceae > Pseudomonas > Pseudomonas sp. 5Vm1k. Next base: position 134,068 of record NZ_JBSPCZ010000010.1, on the reverse strand, counting down.
TAGCGTGGTCAGGCTCAAGCGTTGGGCCTGGGTGATGCCGCCCTGGCGGTTGTTGTTGAGGTCGTAGCCGTTTTTCAGCACGCCGGTCAGTTGTGTCGTAAAGGCTGCTTGCAGGCTGGAGAGCACACCGCCGCGGTTGTCGACGTTGCCGGCAGTGATGCTCAGGTCGCCAGTCTTGGCGATGATCCGGCCACTCTGGTTATTGATATCGCCGCCGTTGGTGACGGTCAGCGCGCCCTGACTTTGCAGGGTGCCCTTGCCGTTACTGAGGCTGCCGGCGCTGACTTGCAGATCACCGTTCTGGCTGTAGATCAGACCATCCGCGTCGTTCTGTACCAAACCCGGCGTGGTGATAGTCAGTAGATCATTGGCCGCGACAGTGCCGCGATTACGGTTGTCCAAACCACCGGTCAGCAACGTCATCAAGCCTTGACTGGCGAGTTGGCCACCCTGGTTGTTGATTTGCGTGCTGTGTTGAACCAATAGCGGGCCAGCGCTGGCCAGTTTGCCATTGGTGTTGGTCAGGGCGCCGAGCAAGTCCAGCGTCACGGCCGCGTTGCTGGCGATGCTGCCAGCGGTATTGTCCAGCGTGGTCCCGGTGAAACTCAGGTTCTGTTCGGCGTTGACGGTGCCGCTGGCGTTGCCCAGGGTCATGGCTTGCATGGCCAGGGTTGTGCCGCTGGAAATCAAACCGCCCTGGGCGTTGTTCAATAAGCCGCTGACGGTCAGGGTCTGGGCGCCGCCGCTGGAGAGGATGCCAGAGCTGCTGTTATCCAGGTTCGCCGCGTTAACGTTCAGATTCCCCAGGCTGACCAGTGCGCCGTTACCGCTGTTGAGCAGATCTGCGCTGAGTGTGACGGCGAGGTCACCGGTCACATTGTTCGTGGCATCGGTATGACCGCTCGACAGCGTGCCGTTGTTGCTGTTGTCCAGGCTGTTGGCGGTCAGGCTCAGACCTTTCCAGCCAGAGATCACCCCGCCCTGGTTGTTCACGGTGTCGGCGTTCACCGTCAGCACATCGTTGCTGATCAGTTTGCCGGCGCTGTTATCCAGGGCGCGGGCATTCAAGTCGATGCGCTGGCTGCTGGAGATTTCACCGCCGTGGTTGTTCAGGTCACGCAGGTGCTGGATGCTCAACTGACCCGGCGTGGTGATCAGGCCGCTGCTGTTGTTGAGGTCACCGGTGGCCGCACCAAAATCGATGGCAATGGCGCTGCCCAACAGCGAGCCGTTCTGGTTGTTGAGCCCGCTGCTATTAATGGTCAGGCCGGTGGTGGCGTTGATCAGGCCCTGATTCTGATTGTTCAGCAGGCCGTCGAGGTTCAGGTCGAGGTTGGCACGGCTGGTCAGGGTGCCACCGCTGTTGTCCAGGCTGGCGGCTTTGACGTCCAGCGCGGCGGCGCCGATCAGGCCTTTGATGTTGGTCAGTGCCTGGTCGATGCGCAGGGTCAGGGCCTGATTGCTCAGCAACTTGCCGTTGCTGTTATCCAGACTGCGAGCAGCCACGGTGAACGCCTGAGCGCTGGAAATTTCACCACCGTCGTTGTTGATGTCCTTAAGGTTTTTGAGCATCAGCAATGGCGCGCTGATCAAACCGTTTTGATTGTTCAACTGCCCCTGATTCATATCCAGCGTCAGGGACGTGTTGCTGAAGAGCTGACCGCCCTGCTGATCCAGACCGGTGACCGTCGCGTTCAGTGCACCGGAACTGGCGATACGACCGCCGTCCTGGTTAGTCAGTTGGGTGGCGGTCAGGTCCAGCGAACTGCCGCTGTTCAAACGTCCGTTGTGGCTGTTATCGAGCGACCCGGTGTTAACCACGACCGCGCCTTTGCCACTGATGGTGCCCTTGTTGCTGTTGTCGAGACTGGCGCTTTTGAGGGTCAGGCCAGCGTCGGCAACGATCTCGCCGCCCTGATTAAGCACGATGCCAGTGGTGGTCAAGGTCAGCGGGCCTGCGGCGGACAAACTGCCAAGGGTGTTGGTCAGGCTGGCGGCCGTCACATCGAGCGTCCCTTCGGCACTGAGCAGTCCCTGAGTGTTGTTCAGATCACCAGAGAGGTCAGCCTTCAGGTTTTTCTGGCTCGACAGCGAGCCAGCGCTGTTGTCCAGATCATGGCCGGTCAGCGTCAGGTCGGTCTTGCCGGACAGCAGGCCTTTGGCGCGGTTGAGCACATGGTCGATCGTCAGGGTCAATGCGCCTTGCGCGACCACCTGACCAGCGTCGCTATTGTCCAGTTGGCTGCCGACCAACGTGATGTCTGATTGGCTCGACAGTTCACCGGCACGGTTGTCGATGGACCCGACGTTTAATTGCAAGGCGTTGTTCGCGCCGACCAGGCCGCCGTTGCGGTTGTCGAGGCTGGCGCCGGTTAGGGTCAGGCCAGCGGTTGCGACCAGTTGCCCGCCCTGATTATTGAAGGTCGCGACCGTGGTGTTGACGTCGGATTTACCGGCGATCTGGCCGCCGCTGTTATCCACGCTATCGGCGCTCAATTGCACATCACCGTCAGCGATGAGCGTGCCGTCGTGGTTGACCATCTGACCGTCGACCGCGACTCCGAGGGTGCCGCGACTGCTGATCAGGCCGCCGCTGTTGTCCAGACGCCCACTGTGTATGTCCAGGCTCTGGGCAGACATCAGACCTTTGACGCTGGCCAGCAGTTGATCGATGCGCAAGGTCAGGCCCTGGGTGCTGATCAACTTGCCGTTGCCGTTATCAAGGTTGCGGGCGGCCAGTGTGAAGGCCTGGGCGCTGGAGATTTCACCGCCCTGGTTGTTGACGTCCTTGAGGTTTTTCAACATCAGCAACGGTGCGTTGATCAGGCCGTTCTGGTTGTTCAACTGGCCCTGATTCAGGTCCAGACTGAGGGAGGTTTTACTGAACAGTTGACCGCCCTGTTGATCGAACCCGGTGACACTCGCGGTTAGCGCCTTGTCACTGGCGATGCGGCTGGCCACACCGTTGCTGACCTGCGCCGCGCTCAAGTCGAGCGTGTCGCCGCTGATCAACTGCCCGCCCTGGGTGTTGTCGAACGCACCGGTTGTCACAGCGGTCGCCTGCTTGCCGCTGATCAAGCCTTTTTGGCTGTTGTCGAGGCTGGCACTGTTGAGGGTCAAGGTGCTGTCGGTGCTGATCGAACCGCCCTGATTCTTCAGGATGCCCGTGGTGGTCAGCGCCAGTGCCCCGGCGCTCGACAGGCTGCCGCCGGTGCTGTCGAGACTGCCGGCGTTGACTGTCAGGGTGCCTTCACTGCTGATCAGACCGGCGACGTTGCTCAGGGCATTGTCGAGGCGAATGTCCAGGCCTTGCTGAGTGACAAGGCTGCCACCGCTGTTGTCCAGGCTCTGGCCTGTGATTACAGTCGCGCCTTTGCTGAACAGTTGGCCTTTGGTCTGGTTGATGATCTGCGCCACTTTCAGGCTCAGGTCAGTGCCGGCCAGAATCTTGCCGTTATCGCTGTTGTTCAGTTGCGAACCTTGCAGGCTGACATCGACGGCGCTGGAGATTTCCCCGCCACGGTTGTCCATTGCATCGACGTTGAGTTTCAGCGCTTTTGTCGCGCCTACCAGACCACCGCTACGGTTATCCAGCCCCTGGCCGCTCAGGGTCAACGTACCTTGGGCGACCAGTTCACCGCCCTGGTTGGTGAACTGCGCAACATTGGCGATCAGATCGGTTTGACTGGCAATGCGACCGCCACTGTTATCGGCGCTGGTTGCATCCAGATGTACTGGCCCCACTGCGCTCAACAAGCCACCACGGTTGTCCAGGTGAGTGCCGGTAAAGTTGATGGCAGCCTGGCTGTTGAGCAGCCCTTTCTGACCGTTATTCAGTTGCCCGACGTTCAATTGCAAATCATTGGTAGCGCGTACTTTGCCGGTGCGGTTGTCCAGCGAATCGCTGCGCAACGTCAGGCGATCCTTGCCGGAAAGGCTGCCGTTGCGGTTGTCGAGACTACCGGTCTGCAGGTCAACTGCGCCTTTAGCGCTGAGGTCGCCATTCTGGTTATCGAACAGGCCAGTGACGCGTGCGGTCAGGCTGCCATCGCTGACGAGACTGCCGGCATGGCTGTTATCGAGGCTGGCGGCCGTGATACTGACTTTCTTGCCGGAACCCAGTACACCGTTCTGGTTGTTCAGCGCGCCGATCAAACCGATGTTCAGTGCCACGTCACCGGTCACCTGGCCATCGCTGTTGTCCAGGGTTGTGGCGGTTACGCTGGTGTTGCCTGCGCTGGAAACCTCGCCGCTGTGGTTATTCAACTGCCCGAGATTGGCGGTCAGGTTGCCTTGGCTGGTGATGACCCCCTGGGTGTTGAGCACCTGATTGGCCGTAACATTCAGTGTGCTGTTGCCCAGCACTCGTCCCTTGTTCTGGTTGTCCAGCATACCGGCGACGATGTTGGTGGTTTGGCCGCTAAGCGTGCCGCCCTGGTTGGTCAGGGTCTGTGCCGTATTGATCGACAGGTTGCGACTGGCGATCACGCTTTTGCCGGTGTTGTTGAGGTTCTGCGCGCTGAGGCTCACGTCGCCGCTGGTGTTACGGCTGTTATCAGCGTTGACCCCGGCTTCGATGATGCCGTTGTTGGTCAGCACACCGCCGGCACTCAGGGCGATGCTGTCTCGCGCGGCCAGGGATTGCTGGTTGCTCAGGTTGCCCTGGGTTTGCACATTGAGCGTGCTGCCGGCGTAGACCGGTCCCTGGGCGTCGAGGCTGGCGGCTTTGACGTTGACCGCACCGGTAGCCGACGTCTGGGCCATCGTCAGTTGGCCATTGGCGTCGATCTGGATATCCCCGCCGCTGGCGGCGAGGTTGCCGGCCAGTTTCACCCCGACCCCGGCTTCAGTGCCGACCAGTTTGATCGCCCCGGCATACATGCCGCCGAGCGCCGAAGAGTCGATGGCCAATTCCGGTTTGGCACTGCCGTCATTCGCCCGGGCAGTGGCGTTGAGCGTGTCGGCATTGACGTCGTTGCGACCGGCAATGATCGTCAGGTTATTCGCCTGGATCTCGGCGTTGATCTTTGCGCTGCGGGTGATGATTTCGAAGCGGTCGACGTTGTTCGCATTCAGCCCGGCACCGTCGATGCTGACACTACCCTGATCGACCTGAAAATGGTCCAGCCGACCCGCGCCATCGAGCACCGGTTTGCCGGTGGTCAGGGTTACACGCGGGGTGTTGATAAAGCCGCAACCGTTGCAACTGATGCCATACGGGTTAGCGACGATCACTCGCGCCGACTGCCCCGCCACTTCGGTGTAACCGCGCAACTGGCTCGGGCTACCGCCGACCACTTCGTTGAGGATGGTTTGTGCCGCGACCCGGTTGGTCAGGTTCGGGTTGCCGACGATAATCCCGCCCAGTTGCGTCGCGCCGGTCTGCGCCGCGACGTTGTTGAGGATCACGCCCTGCGCGCCGACGTTGTAGTCGTGGAACTGGTTATGCGACAGGCCGCTGCCGTTCGGCGTGGCAATCTGGACGATCGGCACGCCATTGCCGGCCTGGCCGAGGCTGGTGGCTGGGTTGGCCACCACAATCCCTTCCGCCTGGGCCCACATCGGCTGCCAGAACATGACGTTCGCCAACAGGAACGCCAACCCGCGTTTGGGCATGCCCCAGAAGTGCTCGCGGGTTTTCAGGTCCGCAGAAGGCTGGCGCGCGAGGAAGGCGTAGTGGCGAACGTCCATGTTGGAGGTCTCGAAGTAGCGAAATTAGAGGAAGAAATCCAGGCGGAAGTAGATCGGCGCTTCGCGCTCGGTCAGTGCATCCGGGCGTTCCAGGGAATGGGCGAAAGTCACCGTGGCGGCCACGTGTTGACCACGGGCGAACAACTCCACCGAGTCGCTGGACATCCGCCCATGCTGATCGCCGTTGTAGCGATTGGCGCTGATCACGCCCTGGTCATAACCGAGGCTGGTGCCGTATTCGGCGAACACCGGACGCAGCCATTCCAGATTGATCGGACGGCTCCAGCGCAGGTCGTTGCGCCAGTACCCGCCGCTGTCGCCAGACAAGGATTGATCCTTGTAGCCGCGAATCGACGACTCTCCGCCGAGGCTGGTGCGCTGCGGGCTGAACAGCACGTCTTCGCTGTGCTGGCCGGTCATCAGGCTGCTGAAACTGAACGACTCGCCCCACACTTTGAACGGTTGCAGGTAGCTCACGGTGCCGGTGTATTTGCGATAGCGCGCATCCGGCTCGCCGGGGCCCGGATGACCATTGCCCTGCGCGTCCAGAATGCCGATACCTTCCTGCATCCCCAGGTCCAGGTTGACGAACGCACTGCCGACCCGCCGACCGTGGTTGATGCCGAACTGGGCTTCGCTGATGCGATTGCTGCTCAGCTTGAGCTTGCTGTCTTCGATAAAGTTGTTGGTGCGCAGGTACGACAAACCGGTGCTGATGGACGTCTTGCTCACGGCATCGCGATAGATCACCCGCTCGGCGCGCAGTTGATGGTTTTCGCTGTCGCCGGTCTGCTTGAAATTGAAACCGTTGGATTGCGCCTGCGAGCGATAGTCACTCTGGCTGTAACTGTAATTGAACGTCCACCAGCCCCACGGCAGGCTGTAATTGAGCATCGCGTTGCTGGAGGTGTGCTGGTGATCGCTCACCGCATCGTGACCGCCGCGCAGGTTCAACTGGTCCGCCAGGCCCAGCGGGCTGTCCCAATCAAACGTGGTGCCCCACTGCTGCTCGCCGGTGCTGCGCTGGCCGTCATTGCTGCGCGACAACCCGGCACGCCAGGGCTTTTGCGGGGTGTTCTTGACCAGCACTTCACTGCCACCGACGGCTTTGCCCGGGGACAATTCCATCTGCGCCTGATTCGACGGCAAGCGGTTCAGTTGATCGACCATCTGCTCGATTTCCCGCAGATTGACCAACTCCCCCGCCTTGCCGGGAAACGCCATGCCCAACTCACGCTCCGACAGCTTGCTGCCGTCCGCGCCCTTCAAGCCTTCCAGCTTGCCCTCGACCACCAGCACCTTCAGATGGCCAGCGGACAAGTCCTGCTGTGGCAAGTAGGCGCGGCTGGTGACCAGGCCTTTTTCGATGTAATGGTCGGTGATGACCTTGAGCAATTCGTTGAGCTGAGTGACGCCCAGGCACTGGTCGATAAAAGGTTTGAGCAGACGCGTTTTTTCATCCGCAGAGAGACTGTCCGCACCGCTGAGTTCGATGTCTTTGATCGGGAAGCAGCGAGCGTCAGCCGGGGCTGCCGGTTGCGCAGGTTGGGCTGCCTTGCCGGGTAATTCCTTGAGTTCTTCGAGGCGACGGCGCTGTTCGTCGAGCAGCCGATCCTGGCGGTCACGGATGAGGTCGGTGTCGCCAGGGTTAGTGGCAGCGCGAGCGAGATTCAGTGGAGAAAGGCACAGCAAAGCCAAGCACAACCTCGCCACGAGGGCGGGTGGGTACATGTTCGATCCCTCGACAAAAGTGATATCAAAATAATGGCGCGATGCTAGATAGCCATCATTCTGACGTCAACAAATGTTTCGAGATGTTTCAGGATGCCGACGAACGGTTGTCACACGTCTAACAATGCTATAGACGAGCTTGCAGACGCCCTGAAGACTTCATTTTTTTGTTAAGCGCATCTATTTCGCATTGCGCGAAAGCGCCAAGCCCATCGCGATCAACTCTTTACGCAGGATCGGCCGCTCAAGCACGACCACCCCGTCCTGCCCTTCGACTTGCAGCATCTGCGTGAGCTTGTGTTGACTGATCACCGGGTCGCTCAGCAGGTAGCTTTTCTGCTCGCTGATACTGATGACGTTCAGCATCCAATCGTCGCCCTGGGTTGCCAGCCACCGACTGAGCGTCGAGCGATGCCGCTGGAAAAGCGCCTGGGCGTTCCAAAGCGTCATCTGTGCGAAAACCTGTGGTAGCCCGGTTTGTGGACTCAACCTTTTGACGTCCGCCGCCAATGCACCAGGCAGATCGGCTTCGATCATGGCTTGGCATTCAAGGAAGTATCGTGCTGGCCAGTCTGACGTCAGTCTGGCCAGCGGCATGAGCGTTTCGAAGGCATGAACATCCGCTGCGGTAACCAGACGCCCGGTAAAGTTCATCGTGTTATCGAGGATCGCAGTCGCCAGCAGGGCTGCACTTTGCTCGCTGATGTGCGGCAACAACCCTGAGGCCTCCCAGCGTTCAAAAACTTGAGTTGCGGCGGCTCCGATACGGCGAATATCTGCTGCGGGGCCGAGCTTCTGTGCCCAGTAATCTTCGAAGCCTGGATGATGATCAATGACTTCCACAACCCGATCGAGCACCACCAGCGGGTCGAAATGGGCGTAATCCGAGACGTCCACCAGCACGAACTCATCCCCCGCCTTGGGGCGGTAATCGTCGAGGGACACGGGCCAGCCAAGTACGGTTTTCGGAACGCTGGCATTGGGCGCCGCGCTGCTGACGGCGCGGGCGTTGATACCTTGCCGGTTCAGCAATTCAGCATAGGCGATGCAGCAGGCGTAGGCGTCGATATCCAGGTAGGCCGAACCTGAGGTGATGACTTTCATGAGTGATTTACGCGTCCCTGGCGTTCGGTTCAGGGGCGGCAAACTCTCACAGATTTATGACGTGAAGGTGACAGAGCAAGATCAAAAGATCGCAGCCTGCGGCAGCTCCCGCATTGATTGCGTAGACAACTGCCGCAGGCTGCGACCTGTTGATGTTTAAGCCGCTAACTCACCACTGGCAATTGCCGCCGACGCCGCCAGCATCGCCCGCAACAACACCGCACACCCGTCCGCCAGATCCTGCGGCGCGGCGTTTTCGATTTCGTTGTGGCTGATGCCGCCTTCGCAGGGCACGAATATCATCCCGGCCGGGCCGAGTTCGGCGAGGAAGATTGCGTCGTGCCCTGCCCCGCTGACGATCTCCATATGCGACAAGCCCAAACCTTGGGCGGCGCCGCGTACGGCTTCGACGCAACCCTTGTCGAAGTACAGCGGCGGGAAGTCGGCCGTAGGGGTCAGTTCATAGGTCAGGCCGTGTTCCTCGCAGGTGGTTTCGATGACTTCGCGCACTTCGGCGATCATCGAGTCCAGACGCGCCGGTTCCAGGTGCCGGAAGTCGAGGGTCATGCGCACTTCGCCGGGGATGACGTTGCGCGAGCCGGGGTAAGCTTGCAGGCAACCGACGGTGCCGCAGGCGTGCGGTTGATGGCCGAGGGCGGCGCGATTGACGGCGCCGACGATCACCGCCGCGCCGACCAGGGCGTCCTTGCGCAGGTGCATCGGGGTTGGACCGGCGTGGGCTTCAACGCCACGCAGCTTCAGGTCGAACCATTTCTGGCCGAGGGCGCCCATGACGATGCCGATGGTTTTGTGTTCGTCTTCGAGGATCGGGCCTTGCTCAATGTGCGCCTCGAAATAGGCACCGACTGCATGGCCGCTGACCTTGCGCGGCCCGGCATAGCCGATGGCGTTCAACGCTTCACCAACGGTGACGCCGTCGGCATCGACTTTAGCGAGGGTTTCTTCGAGGGTGAATTTCTCCGCGAACACGCCCGAACCCATCATGCACGGGGCGAAGCGCGAGCCTTCTTCGTTGGTCCAGACCACCACTTCCAGCGGCGCTTCGGTTTCTACGCCAAGGTCATTGAGGGTGCGCAGCACTTCGACGCCAGCGAGCACGCCGAAGCAGCCGTCGAACTTGCCGCCGGTAGGTTGAGTGTCGATGTGGCTGCCGGTCATCACCGGTGGCAGGTTCGGGTTGCGGCCGGGGCGACGGGCGAAGATGTTGCCCACGGCATCAACGCTGACGGTGCAGCCCGCCTCCTCGCACCAGTTGACGAAAATGTCCCGGGCCTGGCGATCGAGGTCGGTCAGGGCCAGGCGACAGACGCCGCCCTTGACCGTGGCACCGAGCTTGGCCAGTTCCATGAGCGACTGCCACAAGCGATCGCGGTTGATGTGCTGATGGGTGGATTGCAGAACGTCTACGGCAGCGTTCATGGGGATCTCCTCAGGCTGTTCTTATGAGTTCGTTCAGGTATTTCTTTGGTGCTTGTGAGGCCGTCTTCGCGGGCAAGCCTCGCTCCTACAGGTTTGTGCCGAGCCTCTGTAGGAGCGAGGCTTGCCCGCGATGGGGCCATCCGCTACACCGAAGACTTCACAACAGACGGACTGGTCCGCATCGAACACAACCCGTAATAAATCAACCCACCCAGCGCCGACCCGGTAAACCAGCCATAGCTGTAAAACCAGCTAAATGCGCTGCTGCCCAACGACAGCAAGGTCAACACCACCGGCACGCCAAATGCGATAAAGCCAAACCAGTTCCACGCCGGGTACACGTCATCGCGGTACAGGCCAGCCAGGTCGAGTTGCTGTTTCTTGATCAGGAAATAGTCCACCACCATGATCCCGGCGATCGGCCCGAGCAGGCTGGAATAACCGAGCAACCAGTTGGAATAGACGGTTTCCAGGCTTACGTCAGAAACGATCCAGCCGAGCTTTTTCAGCAGTTCATGGCCCATCAGCAGCAACCCGACCAGACCGGTGAGCAGCACGGCTTTAGTGCGGTTGATTACCTTGGGGGCGATGTTCTGGAAGTCGTTGGTCGGGGACACGATGTTGGCCGCCGTGTTGGTCGACAGCGTGGCAATGATGATCAACGCCATGGCCACCGCCACCCAGACCGGGCTCTGGATATGCCCGATCAGGCTGACCGGATCGGAGACAGTAACGCCCACCAGTTTCACTGAAGCAGCCGTCATGATTACGCCAAGGGAGGCGAACAGGAACATGGTCAGTGGCAGGCCGAAAATCTGCCCGAGGATCTGGTCCTTCTGGCTTTTGGCATAGCGGCTGAAGTCCGGAATGTTCAAGGACAGCGTGGCCCAGAAGCCGACCATCGCCGTCAGCCCGGCGGCGAAATAACTGACCACGCTTGCGCCCTCAGGACGTTTCGGTGGAATCGCCAGCAGTTCAGTCATAGAGACATTGGGCATCGCCCACACCAGCAGGCCTATACCGACCGCCACCAACAGCGGCGCGGACAAGGTTTCCAGCCATTTGATCGATTCGGCCCCGCGCAGCACAACCCACAGGTTCAGCGCCCAGAAGATCATGAAACCGATCACTTCACCGGTGCCGCCGAGGGATTTCCAGCCTTCGAAAATCGATCCCAAAAACAGGTGAATGGCCAAGCCGCCGAACATCGTCTGAATGCCGAACCAACCGCACGCCACCAGCGCGCGAATCAGACACGGCACGTTGGAACCGAGGATGCCGAAGGACGAACGCAGCAACACCGGGAACGGAATGCCGTACTTGGTGCCGGCGAAGGCATTCAGGGTCAGCGGAATCAGCACGATGAGGTTGGCAAACAGAATTGCCAGCAGCGCTTCGCCGACGCTCAGGCCGAAATACGCGGTGAGCACCCCGCCGAGGGTGTAAGTCGGCACGCAGATCGACATGCCGATCCACAACGCGGTGATGTGCCATTTGTTCCAGGTTCGTTCGTGCACCTTGGTCGGTGCCATGTCGTGGTTGTAACGGGGACTGTCGAGGACGTCGGTGCCGGCTTCGAGCTCAAACAAGCCGTCGCGCTCGGTCACTTGCGATCTGATCTGTTGCATGGCCACTCCACTGTTCTTTGAATTATTTTTGCTCATCAGGGGCTGGCGCCTGGGGGGCGCGAGCCGACGATGGCCGGAGGAACTGACAACTTTTACGGACCGGCCAAGGTGTCAGCGGCGGCATCAATAAACGTGCCGGGGTCCCCGCTTGCATCTCGCACCGCGCCATAAAAACTTTATAACCAACTGATGTTTATCAGTTTTATTAATTCAACTATTGAGTCCCCGGTTACTTGCAACCTCACTCAGGCCGAATGGGCAGCAAGTTGTCGGAACAGTCAGGACTCAATCTGGTGCGTTGATCTTTTTTTCAACGTTGCGCATCAACCATAGACCATCCTCAAGCAGCTGATTTCACATAGGAAATCTGGTCTTTTTTTCGATCCTGTCAAGTGCGTCAAAATGGTGAGAGGCCTCACCATTTTGGTGATTTGTATTTTTAATCGTTATTTATCAAATACTTATTATCGATATAAGCTTATAAAAAATAATCTTGCTCATTCCTCAAACTCCAGCTAGCGTCTATTCCTGACAGCGCTGACAGGAATACACCTGTTTGCGTCGGCTTCATATAAAACATTTAGAACCGGCATAAGTCGGTCATGCCTGCGAGGAACTCGGAATGTCTCTGTTGATCCGTGGCGCCACCGTTATTACCCATGATGAAAGTTACCGCGCCGATGTGTATTGCGCCGACGGCGTGATCAAAGCCATTGGTGAAAACCTTGATGTTCCCGCCGGTGCCGAAGTGCTCGACGGCAGCGGCCAATACCTGATGCCAGGCGGCATCGACCCCCACACCCACATGCAACTGCCCTTCATGGGCACGGTGGCCAGTGAAGACTTTTTCAGTGGCACCGCGGCAGGTCTGGCCGGTGGCACCACGTCGATCATCGACTTTGTGATTCCCAATCCGCAGCAATCCTTGATGGAGGCGTTTCATCAGTGGCGCGGCTGGGCCGAGAAGTCAGCGTCGGACTACGGTTTCCACGTCGCGATCACCTGGTGGAGCGAGCAGGTGCGCGAGGAAATGGCCGAGCTGGTCAGTCATCACGGCATCAACAGCTTCAAGCATTTCATGGCCTACAAGAACGCGATCATGGCTGCCGATGACACCCTGGTGGCGAGTTTCGAGCGCTGCCTGGAACTCGGCGCGGTGCCGACCGTGCATGCGGAAAACGGTGAGTTGGTTTATCACCTGCAACGCAAGTTGATGGCCCAGGGCATTACCGGCCCGGAAGCGCATCCACTGTCGCGGCCTTCGCAAGTGGAAGGTGAAGCCGCGAGCCGGGCGATCCGCATTGCTGAAACCATTGGCACGCCGCTGTACCTGGTGCACGTCTCGACCAAGGAAGCCCTCGACGAAATCACCTACGCCCGCAGCAAGGGCCAACCGGTGTACGGCGAAGTCCTCGCCGGGCATCTGCTGCTGGACGACAGCGTGTACCAACACCCGGACTGGCAGACCGCCGCCGGTTACGTGATGAGCCCGCCCTTCCGCCCGCGCGGCCATCAAGAGGCGCTTTGGCATGGTCTGCAATCGGGCAACCTGCACACCACCGCCACCGACCATTGCTGCTTTTGCGCCGAGCAAAAAGCGGCCGGCAAGGACGATTTCAGCAAGATCCCGAATGGCACCGCCGGTATCGAAGACCGCATGGCCGTGCTTTGGGATGAAGGGGTGAACAGCGGTCGTTTGTCGATGCAGCACTTTGTTGCGCTGACCTCCACCAACACCGCGAAGATTTTCAACCTCTACCCACGCAAAGGCGCGATCCGCGTCGGCTCCGATGCCGACCTGGTGCTGTGGGACCCGCAAGGGACGCGCACCATCTCCGCCAAAACCCACCATCAGCAGGTGGATTTCAACATCTTCGAAGGCAAGACCGTTAGCGGTGTGCCCAGCCACACCGTCAGCCAGGGCCGCGTGGTCTGGGCCGATGGCGACTTGCGCGCCGAGCGCGGGGCCGGGCGGTATATCGAACGGCCGGCGTATCCGGCGGTGTTTGATTTGCTGAGCAAGCGGGCGGAGTTGAATAAGCCGGTTGCCGTGAAACGCTGAGATCGAGGCCTTCGGCCTTCGCGAGCAAGCCCGCTCCCACAGGGTGAATGCATTCCAAATGTGGGAGCGGGCTTGCTCGCGAAGAGGCCGGCCCAGGCGACACAAAAAACCACTGCCCACCAGAGGCAGCACCTCAAAAAAACATGAGGCCTTAAACCGTGATCAAGACCCTGAACCACCTCCCGCATCCCTACGAGAATGCGGCCGCCCTCGCCGGCCATTTCACCGACCTGGCGCCGCCGCTCAATGACCGTCAAGCCCATCTGGAAGCCTCGCGTTGTCTGTATTGCTACGACGCGCCGTGCGTGAACGCCTGTCCAAGCGAGATCGATATTCCGTCGTTCATCCGCAATATCCATCAGGAAAACGTCCAGGGCGCCGCGCAGAAAATCCTCTCGGCGAACATCCTCGGCGGCAGTTGCGCGCGGGTTTGCCCGACGGAAATCCTGTGTCAGCAGGCTTGTGTGCGTAACAACGATCACGAATGCGCGCCGGTATTGATCGGCCTGTTGCAACGCTACGCCGTGGACAACGCGCACTTCAGCGAGCACCCGTTCCAGCGCGCCGCTGCCACCGGCAAGCGCATCGCGGTGGTCGGTGCCGGTCCGGCCGGTTTGTCCTGCGCCCATCGCAGTGCGATGCATGGGCATGACGTGGTGATTTTCGAGGCGAAGGAAAAGGCTGGCGGCCTCAATGAATACGGGATCGCCAAGTACAAACTGGTGGACGATTACGCGCAAAAGGAACTGGATTTCCTCCTGCAAATCGGCGGCATCGAAATCCGTCATGGGCAAAAACTCGGCGAGAACCTGACCCTGAGCGAACTGCACCAGCAATTCGACGCGGTGTTCCTCGGCCTTGGCCTGGCCGCCAGCAAGCAACTGGGTCTGGACCATGAAGATGCACCGGGTCTGGTCGCCGCCACCGACTACATCCGCGAACTGCGCCAGGCCGATGACCTGACTCAATTGCCGCTGGCCGACCGTTGCATCGTCCTTGGCGCCGGCAACACCGCGATCGACATGGCGGTGCAAATGGCGCGGCTCGGTGCCCGCGATGTGAACCTGGTCTATCGCCGTGGCGTCGAGGACATGGGCGCCACCGGTCACGAACAAGACATCGCCAAGGCCAATCAGGTACGCCTGCTGACCTGGGCACAACCGGAGCAAGTGCTGCTGGACGATCAAGGCAACGTGCGCGGCATGCGTTTCGCCCGGACCCACATGGTTGAAGGTCGTCTGCAAACCACCGGGCAAACCTTCGAATTGGCTGCCGATGCGATCTTCAAAGCTATCGGCCAGGCCTTCGACGGCAGCGCCCTCGCCGATCCGCTGGCCCGGGAACTCAAGCGTCAGGGTGATCGAATTCAGGTGGACGACAACCTGCGCACCAGCATCCCCGGCGTGTATGCCGGCGGCGACTGCACCAGCCTCGATCAGGACCTGACCGTGCAAGCGGTGCAACACGGCAAACTCGCCGCAGAAGCGATCAACGCCCAACTCATGCTCAACGTGGAGGCTGCGTAAATGGCCGATCTCTCGATTGTCTTCGCCGGCATCAAAGCCCCCAATCCGTTCTGGCTGGCCTCCGCGCCGCCCACCGACAAAGCCTACAACGTGGTCCGCGCCTTCGAGGCTGGCTGGGGCGGCGTGGTCTGGAAAACCCTGGGTGAAGACCCGGCGGCGGTCAACGTGTCATCGCGGTACTCGGCGCATTTTGGCGCCAACCGCGAAGTGATGGGCATCAACAACATCGAGCTGATCACCGACCGTTCGCTGGAGATCAACCTGCGGGAAATCACCCAGGTGAAAAAGGACTGGCCAGACCGTGCGCTGATCGTGTCGCTGATGGTGCCGTGTGTCGAAGAGTCGTGGAAATTCATCCTGCCGCTGGTGGAAGCCACCGGCGCCGATGGCATCGAGCTGAACTTCGGCTGCCCCCACGGCATGCCGGAACGGGGCATGGGCGCGGCGGTCGGTCAGGTGCCGGAGTACGTCGAACAGGTCACCCGTTGGTGCAAGACCTATTGCTCGCTGCCGGTAATCGTCAAGCTCACGCCGAACATCACCGACATCCGCGTCGCCGCCCGTGCGGCCCACCGTGGCGGGGCGGATGCGGTGTCGCTGATCAACACGATCAACTCGATCACCAGCGTCAACCTGGAGCAAATGGTCGCCATCCCCACCGTCGGCCACCAAAGCACCCACGGCGGTTATTGCGGTTCGGCGGTGAAGCCGATTGCGCTGAACATGGTCGCCGAAATCGCCCGCGACCCGCAGACCCAAGGCCTGCCGATCTGCGGCATTGGCGGCATCGGCAGTTGGCGCGACGCGGCGGAATTTATCGCGCTGGGCAGCGGCGCGGTGCAGGTGTGCACGGCGGCGATGTTGCATGGGTTCCGGATTGTCGATGAGATGAAGGACGGCTTATCGCGCTGGATGGACAGTCAGGGTTACGCCAGCGTGTCTGAGTTTTCCGGGCGGGCGGTGGGTAATACGACAGATTGGAAGTACCTGGATATCAACTATCAGGTGATCGCGAAGATTGATCAGGAGGCGTGTATTGGCTGTGGCCGTTGCCATATTGCTTGCGAGGACACGTCGCACCAGGCGATTGCCAGCCTGAGGCAGGCGGATGGCACGCATAAATATGAAGTGATTGATGATGAGTGCGTGGGGTGCAACCTGTGCCAGATCACCTGTCCGGTGGCGGATTGCATCGAGATGGTGCCGATGGATACGGGCAAGCCGTTTCTGGATTGGAATCATGATCCGCGCAATCCCTACCACGTCGCCCTCTGATCGTTGAAGATCAAGAGATCGCAGCCTCGTTTCACTCGACAGCTCCTACAGGGCAACGCCTTTCTCTGTAGGAGCTGTCGAGTGAAACGAGGCTGCGATCTTTTGATTTATGGCTCCAACCCAATCCCGCGCAATATCACACTCGTCACCGTCTGCACCGCTCGCTCGAACTGCATGTCCGACAATGGCTGGTGGTCATTCAGAATATTCACCTGGTGATCAAAGTCCGCGTAATGCTGGGTCGAGGCCCAGATCATGTACAGCAGCGCCGAAGGCTCCACCGGGAGGATGCGTTTGTCCTCCACCCACTGGCGAATTTTCGCTTCTTTCATCTTGGCCCAGTCGTACAGGCTCACGTCCAGTTTCTCACCCAGAGTCGGCGCGCCGTGGATGATTTCGTTGGCCCAGACTTTCGACCCATAAGGCCGGCTGCGGGAATGGTTCATCTTGGCGCGGATGTAGCTGCTGAGCACCACCCGTGGGTCGTCGAACATCTCGAAGCACAAGGCATCCTGCTTCCAGACTTCCAGCAGGTCGAACAGCACCGCGCTGTACAACTCGCCCTTGGTGCTGAAGTAGTAATGCAGATTGGAGCGCGGCAGTTGCACTTCGGCGGCGATGTCCGCCATGGCGGTGCTGCCGAAGCCTTTTTCGGCGAAGACCTTCTCGGCCCCCAGCAGGATTTTTTCGACGTTACTGCGACGAATCTCGATCTTGTGATTGCCCATGAGGGCTCCCTGACAACAGCGTTGCCCAAGACTAGCATCCGCTCTGGGTCGCGGCGACAGGCCTTTTTCACTTCCCCGGGGAAAACCGATTGGGTAGCATCCGCCGCACTTTTACGCCGCAACGGATCACCCGTGAACATTCGACCCCGCGTCGTTGCCGACGATGCCGCCCTCGCCGCCCTGTGGGAACGCTCGGTGCGCGCCACCCATGATTTCCTTGGCGAAGACGATATCCAGTTCTTCCTCCCGCTGGTGCGCGACGCCTACCTGCCGGCATTGACGGTGTGGGTCGGCGACAACCCGGACGGCACGCCCGCCGGCTTCATCGCCACCGGCAACAGCAACGTGGAGATGCTGTTTATCGAACCGGCCCATCGGGGCCAGGGCATCGGCCGCCGACTGCTCGACCACGTCAAAACCCTGCACGACACCCTGAGCGTCGACGTCAACGAACAGAATCCCCAGGCCCACGGCTTCTATCTGCACTATGGTTTTGAACAGACCGGCCGTTCGGAAACCGATGGCGAAGGCCGGCCGTTTCCTATCATTCACCTGACATTGCGCACGGTGTAAACATTCCCCCGCGTGTACCGTTCATGCTTAAGTGACGCCCATTAAACTGCCCAGAAGGTAACTGACCATGCTGCTGAAAAAAGCCCTGACCACCGCCGCCCTGCTCGGCTCGCTGCTCGCCGCTTCGTCGGTGTTTGCCCATGCTCATCTGAAAAGCCAGACCCCGGCCGCCGACAGCACCGTGAGCGCGCCGGCGGAGCTGCGCCTGGTGTTTTCCGAAGGTGTTGAAGCGACCTTCACCAAAGTCACTATCAGCAAGGACGGCGCCGCCGTACCGGTAAAAAGCCTGGCCACCGAAGGCGCTGACAAGAAAACCCTGATCGTCACCCCGGCCGCGCCGTTGACCGCCGGTGCCTATAAAGTCGAATGGCACGCCGTGTCGGTCGATACCCATAAAAGCGAAGGCGCCTACAGCTTCAAGGTTGGCCAGTAATTCATGACCGACGCGCTGGTGCTGTGCCGCTTCCTGCATTTTGTGGTGGTGTTGATGCTGTTTGGGGCGTGGGTGTTCAGGCCCCTGCTGCTGAAGACTGACGCCGAGCCTTTGGATCGGCGTCTGGCGCGTGTGAGTCTTGGCCTGACCGCTGTGGCGCTGGTCAGCGGCGTGACCTGGATGCTGCTGATCACTGCCAGCATGGCTGGCGCCTGGGACGCGGCTTTCGATCCGTCGACTTTGGGCCTGGTGCTGCGCAATACCTTTTTCGGTCAGGTCTGGACTTGGCACCTACTGCTCAATGCGGTGCTGATGGGGTTGCTGCTGACGCCACTGCGGGCGAACGTGCCGCTGAGACTGGTCGTGAGTGGCCTGCTGCTCGCGACCCTGGCGCCAGTCGGTCATGGCGCCATGCTCGATGGGCTCAGCGGCCAGTTGCTGATCCTCAATCAGATCATCCACCTGACCTGCGTCGGTGCCTGGCTCGGCGGGTTGATGCTGTTGGTGATGATCCTGCGCCAACCTGCCGGCCATTCGTTGAGCACGATCCTGCGGCGCTTCAGCGGCGTGGGTTATGGCTTGGTCGCGGGGTTGGTAATCACCGGGTTGATCAACGTGCGCGTGCTCACCGGCGCACTCTGGCCGACGCCGTTGCTGTCCGGTTTTGCCTTGATTCTGTTGATCAAGGTGCTGCTGGTGGCGGTGATGCTGGGGCTGGCGTTGTTCAATCGGTTGCGGATCAAAGACTGTGAACAGCGGGTTGGCATGCTCAAGACCAGCGTGATCCTCGAATGGCTGCTGGGGATGGGCGCAGTGGCGGCGGTTTCGCTGCTCGGCACCATGCCGCCAATGATCGCCAGCTGAAACACAGATCCCATGTGGGAGCGGGCTTGCTCGCGAAGGCGGCGGCACATTCAACATCAATGTCGTCTGACACACCGCCTTCGCGAGCAAGCCCGCTCCCACATTTTAATTTTGTGTGGTGTCAGGGGTATCGCTGTGCCCTTCCCCAGCCGTATCAATACTCACCACCACCGACATCCCCGGCCTTAGCCGCTCACTCTGCTCCTGCCCCTCATCCACGGTAATCCGCACCGGCACCCGTTGGGCGATTTTGACGAAGTTGCCGGTGGCGTTGTCAGCCTGCAACAAGCTGAACTCGGAACCGGTAGCCGGTGAAATCCGCTGCACCCGCCCCTTGAATTTGCGATGGTCGAGCGCATCGACGGTGAAGCTCACCGGTTGGCCGACCCGCACGTCGTCCATCTGGGTTTCTTTCATGTTGGCGATTACCCACAACTGGTTCGGCACCAGCGCCATCAACTGCGCGCCGGAGTTGACGTAGGCACCGAGGCGCACGCCAATCTGCCCGAGCTGGCCGTCACGCGGGGCCAGCACACGGGTGTTGGACAAGTCGATGCGCGCCAGTTGCACCGCCGCTTCCGCGCTGGCCACCGCCGCTTCCAGCGAGCCGCGATTGACGATCACCGTTTGCAGGTCTTGCCGGGCAATTTCCAGATTGGCCTGGGCCTGGGCCACGGCGGCGATGGTCTGGGCGTTGGCGGCCAGGGTCACGTCCAGCTCGCGCTTGGATACCGAGCCGTCGTTGATCAGTTCTTTGTTGCGCCGCAGATCGGCCTCGCTTTTGCGCGACTGAGCCTGGGCATCGGCGACGGCGGCCTGACGCAACTTGATCGTCGCTTCGGCGCTGTTGCGTTGTTGCACCACGTTGGCCAACGCGGCTTTCTGCACCGCCAGTTGCGCCAGGGATTGATCGAGGTGTTGCTTGTAGATGCGGTCATCGAGGCGCACCAGCAAATCGCCGGCCTTCACAAACTGGAAATCCGTCACCGGCACTTCGTACACGTAGCCGCTGAGTTGCGGGCCGATGATCGTCACCTGGCCGCGCACCAGGGCGTTTTCCGTGGTTTCCACTGCGCTGCTGAACGGCGGCAGTTGCCAGGCGTACAACACGATCAGCACACCGACGATGGCAATCGCCGCAAAGCCCATGGACGAGATGATCCGCACCCGCAGCGAGCGCGGTTCGGTGGCCGGCGTGGACGGCGGCGCCACGCCTTCAGGGGTGGCGGCAATGGCGTTGGTGGTTGTGGTGGTCGGTTCGGTCATGAAGAAGTGGCACCGCTGGGTTGAACGGATGGAGTGGCAGGCGCTGGGGCGACGGCTTGGGTGGTGCTCATCAGCCACAGCGCACGAATGGAAATCCAGATCATGGTCAGCACCGCGATCACGGCGATCAGCATGAAAACATCGTTATAGGCCAGCACGTTGGCCTCACGAGTGGCAGCGGTGGCCAGACTCCGAATGCCTTGCAGGTTGCGCAGGCTCGGGTCGGCGATCATCGAGCCCACCGCGTTGCCGCCACTCTGCACCCGGGCCGCCACGCGCGGATCGAGCATCGTCAGGTGCTCGACGATGTTGCTGGAATGGAATTTCTCGCGAACGATCTGGAACGTCCCCAGCAACGCCGCGCCGATCAAGCCGCCGAGGTTCTGGCAGATACCGAACAGCACGGAAAAACTCACCAGGTTGCGCGGGTTGGTCAGCACGTTGCGAGTGCCAAGGACCATGGTCGGCCCGAGGAAAAACGTCCCGCCGAAGGCCAGCAAAAACTGGCTGAAGTACATGTTTTCCGGACGGGTCAGGTTGTTCGAATAGCTGTCGATCACCGAGCCGACCGCCATTAGCGCCAGGGACACAATCAGCGGCATGAACAGATGCTTGGGGTCGATGGTCAGTGCACTGGTAGCCAGGCCGGCGATACTGCCGAGCAACATCACCACATAGAGGCTGTGCAACTGCTGACTGCTCATGTTCAGCGCCTGCATGAAGCCGACCGCACCCGTGGACTGCTCGGACAACACCATACGAATCAGAATCACCGCCAAGGCCAAGCGAATCATTACGCCGCTGCCGAGCCAGCGGGTCATCAGCATCGGGTTGCTGCGGTTATGTTCGATGGCCAAACCGGCAAGGATCAGCACGATGGACGCCGCCGACGCAACGCCGATCCACGGCGCTTCCAGCCACCAGTCGATGCGTCCCAGGGACAGCACGGCGCACAGCAGAGCCACGCCGCTGGCAAGGATAGCGAAAGTCAGGAAGTCGAGTTTTTCAAAGGTTTTGAAGCGATCACCCGGTGGCAGTTTGAGCAGGAACACGCAGCCCAGCGTCAGCAGCGCCATGCCCAGTTCAAACAGATACAAGCCGCGCCATTCGGCGATCTGCATCAGGTCTTCGGAGAATAATCGAGCCAGCGGCAATGCCAGTTGTGAAGTGCCCAAACCCAGCACCAACGCCTTCATCCGCCATTTCGCCGGGAACGCCTGAATCATGTAATACAGACCCAGCGAACTCAGCGCCGCACCGACCATGCCGTGGGCCGCGCGCACGGCGATGGCCGAACTCAGGTCGTTGACGAACAAGTGGCCGAAGGTCACCAGCGCGTAGAGCACCAGGAACACTTCGGTGAACGCGCGCAAGCCGAACTGCTGGCGAAACTTCACCAGCAGCAGGTTCATCGAGACGTTGGTCATCACATAAGCCGCGGGCAGCCAGGCCATTTCAGCGGTGGTCGCGCCCAGAGCACCTTGCAGGTAAGGCAGGTTGGCGATCACCAACGAATTGCCGAGGCCACCGGTCAATGCCACCAGCAAACCCACCAGCGCATACGCCAGGCGTTTGGGATTGGAGTGCTCGGGCGTCGAGGGCGAGCCGGGCAAACTGGGCCGCTCGTGGGGCTGCCAGTTGCGCGGGGCGTAATGATCCATTCAAGGGCCTTGTTCTGGGGACCGTGCCAGTTTGCCGGAAAATCACCGTCAACACACAAATCCCTGTGGGAGCGGGCTTGCTCGCGAAAGCGGAGTGTCAGGCGACATTGATGTTGGATGTGACGGCCTCTTCGCGAGCAAGCCCGCTCCCACAGGGGTTTGGGTTTAAGCCCCATGTCATCGTACAACTTGTTATTGACAATCCCGCAAAGCCTCGCAAATAATCGCCGCCAATGTTGTACGACGACGTATAACAAAAAATAAAAACAACAAAGAAACAAGGGAGCGTCACTGTGAGCAAGCTCGTCCGTCATTCCTCCGTCTGCACCCCTCGCCCGACCTTTGTCCGCCGCCACACCCTGAGCCTGATCGGTTGCAGCAGCCTGGCCCTCGCCTTGCCCATGAGCAGCCACGCCGAAGGTTTCGTCGATGATGCCAGCGCTACGCTGAACCTGCGCAACGCCTACTTCAATCGCAACTTCACCAACCCGGCCTACCCCCAGGGCAAGGCTGAAGAATGGACGCAAAACTTCATCCTCGACGCCAAGTCCGGCTTTACCCAAGGCACCGTCGGGTTCGGCGTGGATGTACTGGGGCTGTACTCGCTAAAGCTCGACGGCGGTAAAGGCACCGGCGGCACGCAACTGCTGCCGCTGGATCACGACGGGCGCCCGGCGGACAGCTTCGGTCGCACCAACGTGGCGCTGAAGGCCAAGGTATCGAAGACCGAATTGAAGGTCGGCGAATGGATGCCGGTGCTACCGGTCCTGCGCTCGGATGACGGCCGTTCCCTGCCGCAAACCTTCCGCGGCGGGCAGATCACCTCCAGCGAAATCGATGGGCTGAAGCTCTACGGCGGCCAGTTCCGCGCCAACAGCCCACGCAACGATTCGAGCATGGACGACATGTCGATGAACGGCAAAGCGGCGTTCACTTCGGACCGCTTCAACTTCGGCGGCGGTGAATACACCTTCAATGAAAAGCGCACCCTGGTCGGTGTCTGGTACTCGCAACTCAGCGATATTTACCAGCAAGAATATTTCAACCTGAGCCACAGCCAACCCATCGGCGACTGGACCTTGGGCGCCAACCTCGGGTTCTTCACCGGCAAAGAGGACGGCAGTGCCCTGGCCGGCGAGCTGGACAACAAAACCACCTTCGCCTTGCTCTCGGCTAAGTACGGCGGTAGCACCTTCTATGTCGGCCTGCAAAAACTCACCGGCGACAGTGCCTGGATGCGCGTCAACGGCACCAGCGGCGGGACGCTGGCCAACGACAGTTACAACTCCAGCTACGACAACGCCAAGGAAAAATCCTGGCAAGTGCGCCACGACTACAACTTCGTCGCCCTCGGCATTCCCGGTCTGACTTTGATGAACCGCTACATCAGCGGCGATAACGTGCACACCGGGGCAATCACCGACGGCAAGGAATGGGGCCGCGAATCGGAACTGGCGTATACCGTGCAGAGCGGTGCGCTGAAGAATCTCAACGTCAAATGGCGTAATGCGAGTATCCGCAAGGACTTCAGCACCAACGAGTTTGATGAGAACCGGATCTTTATCAGCTATCCGATTTCGTTGTTGTAAAACGGCGAACACAAACCCTGTGGCGAGGGAGCTTGCTCCCGCTGGGCTGCGCAGCAGACCCAAAATATTGGGGAGCGCTTCGCACTCCAGCGGGAGCAAGCTCCCTCGCCACAGGGTCAGTGCTTTACTGAGTTACCCTCCGTCAACTTCCAACGCTGGTGCGTTGACAAGCACCAGAGAGCCTAACGATACTTCGCTCAAGTCATACGACAACTTACAACAACTGCAATGACTCCGTATTCAGGAACCGCCATGACCTCGACTTCCCCTGCCCCTTTCAATCGCCTGCTGCTGACCGGCGCCGCCGGTGGCCTCGGTAAAGTGTTGCGCGAAACCCTGCGCCCCTACGCCAATGTCATTCGCCTCTCAGACATTGCCGACATCGCCCCGGCCATCGATGACCGCGAAGAAGTGGTGACCTGCGACCTCGCCGACAAGCAAGCCGTGCATCAACTGGTCGAAGGCGTGGACGCGATCCTGCACTTTGGCGGTGTCTCCACCGAGCACGCGTTCGAAGAGATCCTCGGCGCCAACATCTGCGGCGTGTACCACATCTATGAAGCCGCTCGCCGCCATGGTGTGAAGCGGGTGATTTTCGCCAGCTCCAACCACGTCATCGGCTTCTACAAACAGGACGAAGTGATCGACGCCCGCTCCCCTCGCCGCCCGGACAGCTACTACGGTTTGTCCAAGTCCTACGGCGAAGACATCGCCAGTTTCTACTTCGATCGCTATGGCATCGAAACCGTCAGCGTGCGCATCGGTTCCTCGTTCCCGGAACCGCAGAACCGCCGCATGATGAGCACCTGGCTGAGTTTCGGCGACCTGACCCAATTGCTCGAACGCGCGCTGTATGCGCCGAATGTCGGCCACACCATTGTCTACGGCGTGTCCGATAACAAGAACGTCTGGTGGGACAACCGCTACGCTGCGGGCCTGGGTTATGTGCCGCAGGACAACTCCGAAGTGTTCCGCGAGAAAATCGAAGCGCAGCCGATGCCAGCCACGGATGATCCGGCGATGGTTTATCAGGGTGGTGCGTTTGTCGCGTCCGGCCCGTTCGGCGATTGAGCCAACGTCCAAAGGAATGAGTCGCCATGCAAGCCGAATTGATTGTCGATGCCCGTAATGCGGTCGGTGAATGCCCGGTCTGGGTCCCCGAGGAAAACGCCCTGTACTGGGTCGATATTCCCGCCGGGGGCTTGCAGCGCTGGAGTGCTGCCACCGGTCACGTGCATGCCTGGACCGCCCCGGAAATGCTCGCGTGCATCACCCGTCACCGCGATGGCGGCTGGGTCGCCGGGATGGAAAGCGGGTTCTTTCATCTGCGCCCGCACAACGACGGCAGCCTCGACAGCGAACTGCTCGCCCACGTCGATCACGCCCGCCCCGACATGCGCCTGAACGATGGGCGTTGTGATCGCCAAGGGCGTTTCTGGGCCGGCAGCATGGTGCTGAACATGGGCGCCAACGCGGCCGACGGCACGTTGTATCGCTACAGTCATGGGCAACGCGGGCCGCTTGAACCACGACTGACTGGCTTTATCGTCCCCAACGGTTTGGGGTTCAGTCCGGATGGCCGGACCATGTACTTGTCCGACTCCCACCCTTTGGCCCAGCAGATCTGGGCCTTCGATTACGACATCGACAGCGGCACACCGAGCAATCAGCGGTTGTTCGTCGACATGAATCACTACTGCGGCCGCCCCGACGGCGCCGCTGTGGATGCCGAAGGTTGCTACTGGATTTGCGCCAATGATGCCGGGCTGATTCACCGGTTTACCCCGGATGGTCGCCTGGACCGTTCCCTCGCCGTGCCGGTGAAGAAACCGACAATGTGCGCCTTTGGTGGCAGTGGACTGGACACATTGTTCGTGACCTCGATTCGCCCTGGGGATGATCATGATGAACAGTCTTTGGCAGGTGGAGTGTTTGCCCTTAATCCTGGGGTGAAAGGCTTGCCTGAACCGTTGTTTCTAGATTGTTGAGAAGCCTAAAAGATCGCAACCTGCGGCAGCTCCTACAGTGCAATTGCTTACACCCGAAAAATATCAGGCGAACGCCATACCTGTAGGAGCTGCCGAAGGCTGCGATCTTTTCAACCATTCAACGCAGAACAAAAATCATGAAACTGCTCGAACTCGAAGACAACCTCACCCACCTCACCCTCGCCCCGGAACTCGGTGCGAGTATCGTCAACTGGACGGTACGCAGCACCGGACAACCATTGCTGCGCCACAGTGACGCCCAAGCGCTGAACACCGGCCTGCCCGGCAAACTCGGCTGCTACCCCTTGGCCCCTTGGTCCAACCGGATTTCCGAGGGCGGTTTCGACTGTCCCGAAGGCTGGCTCGCGCTGCAGCCCAACAGCCTCACCGATCCTCTGCCGATCCATGGAAGCGCCTGGCAACAGACGTGGCGTATCGTTTCCCAGACCGCCAACGAAGCCGTCCTGCAACTCGATAGCACCCGCCCTTTCGCCTACCGCGCCGAGCAGCGTTTGCGCTTGAGTGAAGGTCGGTTGAGCATCGATCTGAAAGTCACCCATCTCGGCGACCACGCGGTGTGGCACGGCCTCGGTTTGCACCCTTATTTTCCACGCACCGCACACACCCAATTGCAGGCAAAGGCCCGGCAAATCTGGTTGTGCGACGCCGCGAAACTGCCGACCCAACTCAGCCCGATCCCCGAAGCCTGGGATTTCCCGCAGCTCAAGGCTTTGCCTGAAACCCTGGTGGATAACGGCTTCTGCGAATGGGACGGCCACTGCCTGATCCAGCAACCGGAGCTGGGTTATGAGCTGGAATGCCAAGCCACCGGCAGCGATTACTACCTGCTCTATTGCCCGGTGGGCCTGGGGTTTTTCTGCATCGAACCGGTGAGCCACCCGGTCAACGCGCACCACTTGCCCGGTCGGCCAGGCTTGCGTTTGCTGGAACAAGACCAATCTGCTGAGCTGGGTTTCAGCCTGCAATACCGCGCACTCGCCTAACCCAGCAACTGACTCAGCACCGCGCGCAACTTGCCGGGCTTCACCGGTTTGTTCAGCAATGGCGCGTCGAGTCGTTGCAGGGATCGGCGGCACTGGTCGGTACGGTCGGCGGTGATGATCACCGCCGGAATGGCCCGGTCGAAATGCTCGCGCAAGTGTCGCACCACATCACAGCCCACCACCCCGTGGTCGAGGTGATAGTCCGCCAGAATCAGCTCTGGCGCGCGCCCCTGCAGCGCCGCCAACGCCGAGAACTCATCGGTGGCGATCACCACTTCGCAGCCCCATTGCCCGAGTAACGCGCTCATGCTTTCGAGGATGCTGACTTCGTTGTCCAGCACCAGCAAGCGTCGTCCGGGCAAAGGATTACCGGTGCCCGGTTGCGGCGCAGCGAGGCTGATCGGCAGCGGCACTTCATGGGAAATCGGCACGTCGATGCTGAACACCGACCCGCGTCCCGGCCATGAACGCACCTGAATCCGGTAGCCGAGAATCTTGGCGATGCGCTCAACGATCGCCAAACCAAGTCCCACACCTTTGCGGTCAGCGGCGCGGCCAACGTCCAGTTGATTGAACTCCAGGAAGATCGAATCAAGCCGATCCGCCGCGATCCCGCGCCCGGTGTCCCAGACTTCCAGGCGCAGCATGTCGCCACGACGACGCGCCCCTAGCAGGATGCAGCCCTCGTCGGTGTAGCGGCAGGCATTGCTGAGGAAGTTACGCAAAATCCGCGTCATCAGCCGCAGGTCGGTGCTGATCGCGAAGTCGCCCATGTGCACCCGCAGGTTCAGCCCCGCCGCCTCGGCCACCGACTGGAACTCCGAGACCAGCGGCGCGAGCAATTCGTCGAGCCGGTACAGCGCGACATCCGGCTTCACCGCCGCCTGATCAAGCCGGGAAATATCCAGCAAATCCGTGAGCAAATCCTCGGCACCTTCCAGGGCCTGATGCGTGCGCTCCACCAGCACCTGCTCGACATCAGGCAATTTGCGTTCGCGCAAGGTCGAGATCAGTAGCCGTGCAGCGTTGAGCGGTTGCAGCAGGTCGTGGCTGGCGGCAGCGAGGTATTTGTCCTTGCTGCGATTGGCGGCTTCGGCGGCGTCGCGGGCATCGCGTAGGGCCTGGGCGATCTGTTTCCGTTGGGTGATCTGCTGTTGCAGGTTGCGGTTGGCTTCGAGCAATTCGTCGGTGCGCGCAGTGACCCGCTGTTCCAGTTCGTCGTTGAGTTGTTGCAAGCGTTGCTGGGCAAGTTTGCGTTCGGTGATGTCGGCGACAAAGCCTTCCACCAGGCCTTCCTGATCGGGTTTGAGCAACAGGTTCATCAGCACGTCGAGGCTGCTGCCGTCCTTGCGCCGCAACTGGGTTTCATAGCCGTGCAGGCTGCGTTCGGTCTTGAGGATTTCGCCGATGTTTGCCAGCTCCTTGGCACCGCCGACAAACAGGTTGCTGGCCAGGTCTGCCAGAGAAAACAGCACCTCTTGCGGATTGTCGTAGCCAAGCATGCGCGCCAGTGCCGGGTTGGCCGCGCGCATGCCTTCCAGCAGGCTGGCCTGGAAGATCCCGTGCACTGCGTTTTCGAACAGCCATTTGTAGCGATTGCGTTCGGCTTCGAGCTCGTCAAGGCGCGCGTTGAGTTCCGGGTAGTGGCTC
This sequence comes from Pseudomonas sp. 5Vm1k, assembly GCF_056161485.1. Taxonomy (NCBI): domain Bacteria; kingdom Pseudomonadati; phylum Pseudomonadota; class Gammaproteobacteria; order Pseudomonadales; family Pseudomonadaceae; genus Pseudomonas; species Pseudomonas sp. 5Vm1k. Next base: position 105,855 of record NZ_JBSPCZ010000010.1, on the reverse strand, counting down.
TTGCGCGCCGAGTGACTGCCTAATCCCAGCAGTCCGGCGAGCGCCCGTTGCTGCTCGTCAGAGGGCTTCGCCATAGACGACCTCGACATCACGCTGACTGGACTCGCGCGGGTTGGTCAGAATGCACGGGTCGTGCATGGCGTGCTGCGACAGAAACGGAATGTCCGCCATGCTGACCCCGTGCAGGCCCAGGGTTTCGTGGAAGCCGATCGCGTGTTTCAACGCGATCAGATGTTCCACCAGGCGCCCGCAAATCTGCCGGTGATTCAGGCCCCGGCAATCGATGCCGAAGGTCTCGGCGATCACCTTGAAGCGATCCGGTGCCGAGTTGTAGTTGAACGCCACCACGTGTTCCACCAGCACCGCGTTGCACAAGCCGTGGGGCAAGTCGAGAAAACCACCGAGGCTGTGGGACATGGCGTGCACCGCGCCAAGGATCGCGTTGGAGAACGCCAACCCGGCCTGCATGCTGCCGAGCATGATTTTCTCGCGCAGGGCGATGTCCGTCGGGTTGGCGATCATTTGCACCAGGTTACCGTTGATCAGGCGCATGGCTTCGAGGGCATGGGGGTCGGTCAGCGGGCCGTGACCGGTGGAGACAAAGGCTTCGATGGCATGCACCAACGCGTCGATGCCGGTACAGGCCGCCAGGAACGGGTCCATGCTCAGGGTGGTTTCCGGGTCGATCAGCGACACGTCGGGCACCACGGCCTTGCTGACGATGGAGAATTTCATGCGCTCTTGCTGGTTGGAAATGATCACGAATTGCGAGACGTCCGCCGAGGTGCCGGCAGTGGTCGGGATCAGGATCAACGGCGGGCTGGGCACGCGGATGGTGTCCACACCTTCGAATTCCAGAATGTTGCGCCCGTGGGCCACGACGATGCCGATGCCTTTGCCGCAATCCATCGGGCTGCCGCCACCGATCGCCACGATCACATCGCAGTGATTTTCCTTGTACAACTCGGCGCCGAGCATGACTTCTTCGACCCGGGGGTTGGGCGAGACATCGCTATACAGGAAGTAATCGATGCCCTGGGCTTGCAGGCTGGCCTCGACATCCGCGACCCAACCGGCGGCAATCACCCCGGGATCGCTGACCACCAGCACCTTGCGAGCGCCGAAGGTCTTGGCGTAGTTGCCGACGTTGTGCCGGCAACCGGCACCAAAAATGATTTCAGGCGAAACGAATTTACGCAGCTGGCTGAGATTCTGGCTCATTGGAAAGCCTGTTTTTATTGTTTTGGAAGGTAGATCCACACTAAAGCATCCGGCTGCGAATGCAATCAGACCAATGGGTAGCACGGATTGGGCGTACCCAGGCTTTAAATCCAGTGGTGATCCCCTGTGGGAGCGGGCTTGCTCGCGAAAGCGGTGGGTCAGCTGACATGAATGCTGGCTGACACGACGCCTTCGCGAGCAAGCCCGCTCCCACAGGGGGATTTGTGTCAACTCCAGGCTTATCCGCGATAGATCAGCCGCGAAGCCTTCTCATTGCGCAAGGTCAGGTGTTCCATGCCCAGCCCCGGCGCGTCGGCTTCTTCCCGAGCCTTGAGGATCACCCCGTGGTGCGGCGACTTGCTGCACACCGGGTCGGCATTTTCGGCATCGCCGGTAAGCATGAACGCCTGGCAGCGGCAACCGCCGAGGTCCTTGTGTTTTTCATCGCAAGAACGGCACGGCTCTTTCATCCAGTCATCGCCGCGAAAGCGATTGAAGCCGAAGGAGTCGGTCCAGATGTGTTCGATGCTGTGCTCGCGCACATTGGGAAACTGCACCGGCAGCTGTCGAGCGCTGTGGCACGGCAATGCGGTGCCGTCTGGAGTGATGTCGAGAAACAGGTTGGCCCAGCCGTTCATGCAGGTTTTCGGGCGTTCTTCGTAATAGTCCGGGGTGACGAAGATCAGTTTGCACGGATGGCCCTGGGCCTCAAGCCGTTCGCGGTACTCGTTGGTAATGCGCTCGGCGCGCTGCAATTGATCGCGAGTTGGCAACAGGCCGACGCGGTTGAGTTCAGCCCAGCCGTAGAACTGACACGTGGCCAACTCGACGAAATCCGCCTCCAGCTCCAGACACAAGTCGATAATCCGGTCGATGCGGTCGATGTTGTGCCGATGGGTGACGAAGTTCAGCACCATCGGGTAGCCCTGGGCTTTAACCGCACGGGCCATCGCCAGTTTCTGGGCGAAGGCCTTGCGTGAGCCGGCTAGCATGTTGTTCACCGCTTCGTCGGCGGCCTGGAAACTGATCTGGATATGGTCGAGCCCGGCAACCTTGAAGTCGCAGACCTTTTGCTCGGTCAGGCCGATGCCGGAGGTGATCAGGTTGGTGTAATAACCCATGTCCCGCGCAGCTTTGATCAGCTCGGCGAGGTCCTGGCGCACCAACGGTTCGCCACCGGAGAATCCCAGTTGCGCGGCGCCCATGTCCCGCGCCTCGCGGAACACGCGAATCCATTCTTCGGTGCTCAGTTCCTCACCTGATTGGGCGAAATCCAGCGGATTGGAGCAATACGGGCATTGCAGCGGGCAGCGATAAGTCAGTTCCGCCAACAGCCACAGCGGCGGCCCCGGTGGCGAATCACTCGATCCAGAATTGCGCACGGGCCACCTCCAGAAACGCCAGCACGTCCTCGTCGATGTCCGATACACCGGGGAAACTCGCGCACAGCAAATTGATAATCACCGCCACACTGCGTTTGCCATCCACCAGATCGAGGATCTGCCCGGCGCTGGTGTTGAGTTTGATCATGCCTTCGGGGTACAGCAGCACGTGGCAATCCTGCCGGGGCTCCCATTGCAAACGGAAACCCTGGCGCAAGGCCGGTGACTGTTCGCGAATGATCAGGCTCACAGGGCAATCCCCCGGTGCCAGACGTTTTCGCGGGTGACGCTGTGGTACGGCGGGCGTTCCAGTTCGTAAGCCATGCTCATCGCATCGAGCATGCTCCAGAGCACATCGAGCTTGAACTGGAGGATTTCCAGCATGCGTTGCTGACCTTCGAACGTGACGTAATGCGCCAGGGTGATGCGCAAACCGTGCTCGACATCGCGCCGCGCCTGACTCAACCGCGTGCGGAAATAGTCGTAACCGCTGACGTCGATCCACGGGTAATGCGTGGGCCAGGCATCGAGTCGGGATTGGTGGATTTGTGGGGCGAACAGCTCAGTCAACGAGCTGCTGGCCGCTTCCTGCCAACAGGCACGACGGGCGAAATTGACATAGGCGTCGACGGCGAATCGCACGCCGGGCAGCACCAGTTCCTGGGAGAGGATTTGTTCGCGGTCCAGCCCCACCGCTTCGCCCAGGCGCAGCCACGCTTCGATCCCGCCTTCACTGCCGGGCGCGCCGTCGTGGTCGAGAATCCGTTGCAGCCATTCCCGGCGCACATCGCGGTCCGGGCAATTGGCGAGGATCGCGGCGTCCTTGAGCGGGATGTTGACCTGGTAATAGAAGCGATTGGCGACCCAGCCCTGGATCTGCTCGCGACTGGCGCGGCCGGCGTACATGGCTTGGTGGAACGGGTGATGGATGTGGTAATAGGCGCCTTTGGCGCGCAGCGCGGCTTCGAATTCGGTGGAAGACATTGGGGGGTTGGTCATTGCGGTTCTCCTGGGCGTTTTGCGGTGTCTGGTCTGGCGCCTTCGCGAGCAAGCCCGCTCCCACAGGGGATTTCTGTTGTTCACACATTTTGTGGCCAGTGGAGATCCCCTGTGGGAGCGGGCTTGCTCGCGAAGAGGCCGCCGGCTACAACACAAGACTCATGCCGTCATAAGCCACCTCAACCCCGCGCCGCTCCAGCAACGCCCGCTCAGCCGAGTCTTCATCGAGGATCGGATTGGTGTTGTTGATGTGGATCAGCACCTTGCGCTGACGGCTAAAACCTTCCAGCACTTCGAGCATCCCGCCAGGCCCGCTTTGCGGCAGATGTCCCATTTCACTGCCCAGACTCTGCCCGACTTCACACACACGCATTTCATCGTCGCGCCACAATGTGCCGTCCAGCAGCAGGCAATCGGCGCGCTGCATCCAGCTCAATACTTCCTCGTCAACTTGCCCCAGCCCCGGCGCATAGAACACCGAGGCGCCGTTGCGCAGGTCTTCGATAAACAGGCCAATGGTGTCTCCCGGTTGCGGGTTACCGCGATTGGGCGAGTACGGCGGTGCATTGCTGACCAAGGGAATTGCGTGAAATCGCAGGTACTCGCAAGCCGCGATGCTGAACGGCTCGCGCGCCAGCCCAATCGGTTGCCACTGCAAGCCGCCGTTCCAGTGCTTGAGCATGGTGAACAACGGAAAACCGCTGCTCAAATCCTCATGCACCCGCTCGGTGCACCACACGTCATGCGGGCAGCCTTCGCGCAGGCTCAACAGGCCGGTGCAATGGTCGATCTGGCTGTCCAGCAGGACAATCCCGGCAATCGCGGTATCACGCAATCGACGAGCCGGTTGCAGCGCCGGGAAACTTTCCAGTTGCGCACGAATGTCCGGTGAAGCATTGCACAGCACCCAGTCCACGCCGTTGTCGCTGACGGCAATCGACGACTGCGTCCGCCGTTGTGCACGCAGGCTGCCGTTGCGCACGCCGGTGCACTGGCGGCAGTTGCAGTTCCATTGCGGGAAACCACCGCCAGCGGCGGAACCGAGAACGCGGATGTGCATGAGCAATGCTCCAGAAGGCAGGCCCGGCCAACGCTGCGGCTGGCCGGGTGGTCAATCAACGGTTGGCGAAATACATCGTCACTTCGAAGCCAATACGCAGATCGGTAAACGCGGGTTTAGTCCACATGGGTCAATCCTCTTCTTGTGCCGGGCAATTCCGGTAAAGCCATTAATGCACGGGCCGCCACGTGTCCGAATGCTACTTTCGAAGGAGGTGGCGGCGTGCGTTGGTAGGGGGTGTTGCGGGGTGTCAGACACAACCATTCGCGGGCAAGCCTCGCTCCAACAGATTTAGGTGATCTGGAGGAGCGAGGCTTGCCCGCGAAGGCCATCACACGGTCTCGTGTCGAATCAGAAGAACCCCATCGGGTTGATGTCGTAGCTCACCAGCAGGTTTTTGGTTTGCTGGTAATGGTCGAGCATCATCTTGTGGTTTTCACGCCCAACGCCGGACTTCTTGTAGCCACCGAACGCGGCATGGGCCGGGTACAGGTGGTAGCAGTTGGTCCACACGCGACCAGCCTTGATCGCCCGCCCCATGCGGTAGGCGCGGTTGATATCGCGGGTCCACAGGCCGGCGCCGAGGCCGAACTCGCTGTCGTTGGCAATCGCCAGGGCTTCAGCTTCGTCCTTGAAGGTGGTGATGCCCACCACCGGGCCGAAGATTTCTTCCTGGAACACGCGCATTTTGTTGTGGCCCTTGAGCAGGGTCGGCTGGATGTAATAACCCGTCGACAAGTCGCCCTCAAGGCGTTCCGCCGCGCCGCCGGTGAGCAGCTCCGCGCCCTCCTCCTGGGCAATTTTCAGGTACGAGAGGATCTTGTCGTATTGCTGCTCGGACGCCTGGGCGCCGACCATGGTTTCTGTGTCCAGTGGGTTGCCGCGCTTGATCTTGACGATCTTCTGCATCACCACTTTCATGAAGTCGTCGTAAATCGATTCCTGCACCAGCGCCCGGGACGGACAGGTGCAGACTTCGCCCTGGTTGAAGAACGCCAAGACCAAACCTTCGGCGGCTTTTTCGATGAACTGCGGCTCGGCGTTCATGATGTCTTCGAAGAAGATGTTCGGCGACTTGCCGCCCAGTTCCACGGTGCTCGGGATGATGTTCTCAGCGGCGCAATGCATGATGTGCGCGCCCACTGGGGTGGAACCGGTGAAGGCGATCTTGGCGATGCGCTTGCTGGTGGCCAGGGCTTCACCGGCTTCGCGACCGAAACCTTGCACGATGTTCAACACACCGGCCGGCAGCAAATCGCCGATCAGCTCGGCGAAGACCATGATCGACAGCGGGGTTTGCTCGGCGGGTTTGAGCACCACGCAGTTGCCGGCGGCCAGGGCCGGGGCGAGTTTCCACGCGGCCATCAGCAGCGGGAAGTTCCACGGGATGATCTGCCCGACCACACCCAACGGCTCGTGGAAATGATAGGCGGTGGTCAGCTCGTTGATCTCGGCGGCGCCACCCTCTTGCGCGCGGATGCAGCCGGCGAAGTAACGGAAATGGTCAGCGGCTAGCGGCACGTCGGCGTTGAGGGTTTCGCGCACGGCTTTGCCGTTGTCCCAGGTTTCGGCGACGGCGAGGACTTCCAGGTTCTGCTCGATACGGTCGGCGATTTTCAGCAGCACCAGGGAACGGTCCTGCGCCGAGGTCTTGCCCCAGGCATCGGCAGCGGCATGCGCAGCATCGAGGGCTTTGTCGATGTCGGCGGCGCTGGAGCGCGGGAACTCGGCGATCACTTCGCCGTTGACCGGCGAAGTGTTGGTGAAGTACTCACCATTGACCGGCGGCACGAATTCGCCACCGATGAAATTGCCATAGCGCGGCTTGAAGGAAACGACGGCGCCGGGGGTGCCAGGTTGTGCGTAGATCATGGTGGGCCTCTGTCTGGGTCGATGCCTGTCGGGCAAACAGGCGATGCACCGATAGTAGAGAGCCCCGCGTGCCAGACGAATGCGCCGTTGGAGGGGGGACTCTCGTTATTTGGTCGTAGATTTCACACAAATCCAGTGTGGGAGCGGACTTGCTCGCGAAGGCGGCGGCACATCCAACAGTGATGTGACTGACAGACCGCTTTCACGAGCAAGCCCGCTCCCACAGGGGGTTATGCGGTGGGCCTGGGATCAGTGTTTGGCCACTACCAGGTCCTTCGGCAATTTGAAGGTCCAGAGCATCCCGCCCTGGTTGAAGTCCTTGATGCGCTTGGCCACTTCGCCGCCCCACAGCGGCACCGCACCGCCCCAACCGGAGAGCACCGAGACGTACTGTTCGCCGTCCATTTCCCAGGTCACAGGCGAGCCAAGCACACCGGAGCCGGTCTGGAATTCCCAGACTTTTTCACCGGTCTTGGCGTTGAAGGCCTGGAGGAAACCTTCCGGCGTGCCGGTGAACACCAGGTTGCCCTTGGTGGTCAGCACCCCGCCCCACAGCGGCGCGTAGTTCTTGTGGCGCCAGACTTCTTTACCGGTGACCGGATCGATGGCGCGCAGCACGCCGATGTAGTCTTCGTTCAACGGTTTGATGGTGAAGCCGGCACCGAGGAACGCCGCGCCTTTCTTGTAGGCGATGCCTTCGTTCCAGATGTCCATGCCCCACTCGTTGGACGGTACGTAGAACAGCTTGGTGTCCTTGTTGTAGGCCATCGGCATCCAGTTTTTCGCGCCGAGGAATGCCGGGGCTACGAATACAGAACTGCCCTTGGCTTCAGAGCCGGGCGCGCCGGGACGGCTGGCTTCGTTATAGATCGGCCGGCCATCCTTATCCAGGCCGGTGGCCCAGGTGATCTTGTCCACGAACGGGAAGCCACGGATGAACTTGCCGTTGGTGCGGTCCAGCACGTAGAAAAAACCGTTACGGTCAGCGGTGGCGGCGGCTTTGATTTCCTTGCCGCCCTCGGTGTAGTTAAACGAGATCAGCTCGTTGACGCCGTCATAGTCCCAACCGTCGTGAGGCGTGCTCTGGAAGTGCCATTTGATCGTGCCGTCGTCCGGGTTAAGCGCCAGGCGCGAGGACGAATAGAGGTTGTCGCCAGGGCGCAGGTGCGAGTTCCACGGCGCCGGGTTGCCGGTGCCGAACAGCAGCAGATTGGTTTCCGGGTCGTAGTAGCCGCCGAGCCAAGGGGCAGCGCCGCCGGTTTTCCACAAATCGCCGGGCCAGGTCTTGCCCGCTTCGCCGCCGGAGATGCCGTTCTCTATCGCTTTGCCGTCCTTGTAGACATAGCCCATGTGACCTTCGACGGTTGGGCGAACCCACAGCAAGTCACCGTTTTTCGGGTCGTAGGCGGAGATCTTGCCGACCACCCCGAACTCGCCGCCGGCCACGCCGGTAATCAGTTTGCCGTTGATCACCAGCGGCGCGGCACTGATGGAATAGCCTTCCTTGTGGTCGGCCACCTGCTTGCTCCACACCACTTTGCCGGTGTCTTTGTTCAGGGCCACGAGCTTGGCGTCGAGGGTGCCGAAGAACACCAGGTCGCCATACAGCGCCACACCACGGTTGATCACGTCGCAGCACGGACGGATGTCATCCGGCAGGCGCGCGTCGTATTGCCAGAGTTTCTTGCCGGTGCGCGCATCCACCGCAAACACCCGTGAGTAGGAGCCGGTCATGTACATCACGCCGTCCTTGATCATTGGCTGCGCTTGCTGGCCGCGCTGTTTTTCACCGCCAAAGGAAAAGGCCCAGACCGGCCGCAGGTCCTTGACGTTGTCGACGTTGAGGGTGTCCAGCGGACTGTAGCGCTGACCCTGGACGCCCAGACCGTTGGTGACGATCTGCTCCGGGTTCTTGGGGTCCTGGAGGATGTCCTGGTCGGAGACGGCGGCCAATACCGAGCCGGACAACAGCATGGCACTGAGCAGCACACTCAAGACGAAGGGTTGGCGACGTGCGGGTTGGGTCATGACGGCTACCTCTGCGGTTTTTGTTATACCCGGGAAATTTTCCCGGTCTGGTGCAGATTCTTGGGCGCCGCCACCCTTTCAACAATTGCCCGCAGTGTTGAGATTGCTAGTTCCTTAGTACCGGGTCGATGTAGCGATCGCCATGAAACCCCTGTGGGAGCGGGCTTGCTCGCGAAGGCGGTGTGTCAGTTGACAGTGATGTTGCCTGGCACACCGCTTTCGCGAGCAAGCCCGCTCCCACAGGGGGTTCTGTGTTTGGTCATTGGGTTGCGGTGGAGTCGATGCGGGTCATTTGTGCGCGTTCGTAACGCGGGTACAGATGGCTGACACTGCGAATCAGCTCATACCGACTCAGGCTGATCCCGCCAAAACGCTCCGGTATAGGGCTGCGGATCATCTCCGCCATGTCGCTGCCATTCGCGGCGCCGTCGCGCAGCAGTTGATCGAGCCAGGTCAGGTAGTCGCGCATTTGCTCGAAGGGTTTGGCATCCATGGCCACCGGTCCGTGGCCCGGCACGATCAGGGTCCAGGGCAAACCCTGCAGGGTGGCGATGTCCGCCAGCCATACCGCCAGCCCCGGGCTGTTCGGGGTGGTCAGGGCTCGTTGATAAAACACCAGATCCCCGGCAAACAGCACGCCGGTTTGCTGGTCGAGAATAGCCAGATCTGCGCCCGTATGCCCACCCAGGCCTAGCAGACGCAAATCGTGGTTCCCAAAACTGCGCACGCCCGGTGTCAGCGTCTCGGTGGGCAACACCACTTCGGTGCCGCGCATCCAGTCGCCCACCAGCCGATACATGTTCTCGGCCATGGCATCACCCTGTTGGTGCAACAGCTCGGTGGTGCCGGCCAGCGCGCCGATCGGCACGTCGGTGAACGCCTGATTGCCCAGCGCATGGTCGGGGTGATGGTGGGTCAGCAGCACCTCGATCACCGATTTATCGGTGACCGTCGCAATCGCTTTGCGCAGTGCTTCGCCGTAGCGTTTCGACGGCCCGGTGTCGATCACCACTACCCCGCGCTCGGTGACGATGAACCCGGTGTTGACGATGTTGCCGCCGTTGGCCTTGGCGAAATTCTCGGTGCTGCCTTCCAGCAGCCAAGTGTCGGCGGCGATCAGCCGAGGCTTGAGCGAGTATTCAAGCTCCGCCAGGGCCGGCAGGCTTAAACCGATGAACAACAGCAACATCCAACGCATGACGCGCTCCTTTGGCTCAGGGTATCGCCGCATCGAATTGATTGCCGCTGTTGTCGCGCAGCAACAGGCGCGTCTGCCCTGCCCCTTCGATGTCGAAGGTCAGGTTGGGGTTTTCGCTGACGGCGGGAAACAGTTCCAGGCGCGCCAACAGTTGATCGTTCTGATCCCGCAGTTCGGCGTGGTTGATAAAGAATTCGGGGATGCCGCTGACCATGCCGTTGTCCATCGGGTGCGCCACCTGCAAGCGCACGCGGCTGTATTCGCCACGGGGATAACGCCCGCCAAGCACTTCGCCGATGTGCTCTTCCCAACCCGGCTGGGTACGCACCACGCTCGGCGCCGTGCAACCGCCGCCCGCCGCGTCGATCAAGGTTGAACCGACGTGCCACACCCCGTCGCGGGTCAGCACCGCTGCGCGCAATGGCGTGGCCTGCTCGATGCGGATGCGGATCGACAGCCACGGCAACACCCGGTCCAGCGGTTGGAAATCGACAATTTTCGGCAACGGATTGAGTTCGGCCCAGGCGAGGATTTTCACCACTTCGCCTTTGAACGCCCGGGCGTCGATTTCCAGCGGCACCTGGCGCGCATCTTCGGCGAACGGCGGGGCCAGCAGCTTGACCCGATCATCGAACACGAACGGCCCGTCACCGAGCATTTGCTTGTGATAGAACGCCCACATCACCGACGGCACCGGGTCCTTGCCCGGATCGATGTCTGCTGCGTGGGCGGCCATCGGCAACCAGCAGGCCAACAGGCAACTCGCTCGCCAGTTCACTATTGATACATCTCCGGCACTTCGTATTGCAGGCCGTAACCGGCGTAAATGGCTTGCACCTTGCCGTCGCGAATCAAGGCTTCCAGCGCCTCTTCCACGGCATACGACAATTGCCGGTTGCTCTCATGCACCGCCATGCCGATCTCCCAGCGTTGCTTGCCCATGTTCGGGTAGGCGTTTTCCGCCAGTGCCACTTGCGGGTCGTGGGCCTCATGCACTTGCCAATCGACCTCGCCGCGCATCGCCATCACCGCATCGACTTCACCGGCCTTCATCGCCGCAAAGGCCTGGGGCACGCCGGGATAGTGGTGGGTCTTGGCGGCGAGCATGCCGTTGAACACCGAGGTCAGGTAGAACGACGGCACGCTGTCGACTTCGACACCGATCGGGTGCTGCTCGAACACCGCAACGCTGCCCACGGAGTCCAGCCGACGGCGGTCAAAAGCAACCTGCCATTGTTCGTTCTGGTACGGGCCGAACATCACCACGTGATCGTTTTCCAGCTCACCGAGTTCGTTGCGCTTTTGTGAGTAATCGCGGTCATAGGGCACGCGCATCATCAGGTCGGCCAGTTGCTGGTTGTGCAATTGGCTGCTGCGCCAGATGTAATCGCGCAGGTCGTCGTCGAGCTTCTCCCCGGCCGGCGCCCAGATCAGTTTCAACTTCACGCCCAGCGCCGTGGCCAAGGCTTGCGCCAGATCGACATCAACGCCCCGAGCCTGACCGGCATCCTCGAAACTGTAGGGGGCGAAATCCTTGTAGACCGCGACTTTCAGCTCCCCGGCGGCGATCATTTGGTCATAGGTACGGACCTGCGCCTGCGCCACCTGGCAGCACAGCAACACAGCACTGATCAACACAGCGAGCAGGCGCATGGACTACTCCTCGACGTGCACGCTATCCAGGTAAGTACGCACCGCCCACAGGGCTTCCTGACTCAGGTAATCGGCCATCTTCGGCATGTAGACCCGGCCATCGCGCACCGCGCCGTGACGCACCCGTTCGACAAACCATTCATCACCAGCGTCGCCGACATCGAGCAGGCGCAAGTCGGGGGCAATGCCGCCGGACTTGGCTTCCAGGCCATGGCAGGCGGCGCAATTCTGGTTGTAGGCCGACGAGCCGATTTCCACCGCTTTATCGTGTTGCGGCGAGGTGCGATAGGGGTTCACCGCCGCCCAACCATCGCCATCCACCGGCACACCGGCGTCCTTGATCGGGGTCAGGCCCGGGGTTTCCACCGCTTGCGGCACCACGTTGCCATGGGCCCAGACCGGACCTGCGCTGATAAAACCGGCCAGCAGTCCGGCAACAAGCAAGGCGTTGCGTTTTGTTGTCATTGTTATGCCCTCAGGGTTGCACGCAAAACCTCTTGGAAGAGGCTATGGCACCCATCTTAGGAACCGCTTCGCAGCAACCCCATGCTGCTTTGGTGGCCGCCGCCCAGTACCTTGGTAGTAGGGCTTGTGGCGTGCCGAGGCCTGGACCGGGGCGCAAAAACCACCGCGCCGCCGGGCCACAACGCCTAGTTTCCGGGTGTCGTAGGCATCACCTGCTCCAGCGCGGGTGGTGGGCCATGAAGTTTGTCGACACCGATCAATGTCAGGATCAGCAACAACGGCAGGAGCAGCGCCTTGAGAATTCGCATGGTCGATCTCCTCTTCAGTGATGACCGTTCAAACCCATGCTAAAACCGCGCCGCAACGGATGGCTTACTACCTTGGTACTGCCTTAGCGGTACTTTCTGCATATTTCCTCTACTCCGCAGGCTTCCTATGCTGGCGCTACCCGTCGTGGAGTGCCTTATGCGCCAGCTTGCCCCTTACGCCTTGATCTACCTGCTGGCGATTGCCTGCGCCGCCGGGCTGGCGACCCAGAGCCAGGCCGCCGACGCGCCGTTGCAGGTGCAGATCGGTTACCTGGGCTATCGCCCCGATCCGGGACCGCTGCTGTCGAATGTGATTCCCGAACCGACCGATGCCGGGCTGCGCGGCGCCGAACTGGCGATCACCGACAGCAACAGCACCGGACGTTTTCTCAACCACAGCTACAGCCTGATCAGCGCCAGCGCCGAGACCCCGGATGCGCTGATCGAAGCGGCCAAAGCCCAGCACGAACAAGGCCTGCGCCTGTTTGTGGTGAATGCGCCGGTGGAAACCCTGCGTCGGCTCAGTGCGGTACTGACCGACAGTTTGCTGTTCAACGCTGGTAGCCCGGATGACAGCCTGCGCACCACCGACTGCTTGCCGAACGTGCTGCACAGCCTGCCGAGCCGGGCGATGCTCGCCGATGCGCTGGCGCAATTCCTGGTGGTGCGCAAATGGCAGCGGGCACTGCTGATCGTCGGCCCGACCCCGGACGATCAAGCCTATGCCGCCGCCCTGCGCCGCGCCGCCAAGCGCTTTGGCCTGAAACTGGTGGCGGAAAAAGCCTGGAGCTTCGACAACGATCAACGCCGCAGCGCCCAGGCCGACATGCCGCTGTTCACCCAGACCGCCGAGTACGACGTGGTGCTGGTGGCCGATGAACGCGGCGACTTCGGCGAATACGTGCCTTACCAGACCTGGTATCCGCGTCCGGTGGCCGGTACTCAGGGCCTGACCCCGGTGGGCTGGCACAAAACCGTGGAAACCTACGGCGCCGCGCAACTGCAAAAACGCTTCGAAGCCATGGCCGGGCGCTGGATGAATGACCGGGATTTCGCCGCATGGATGGCCGTGCGCAGCATCGCCAGCGCCGTGAGTAAACTGCGTCAGGTCGATCCGATGGCGATCCGGGCGCTGGAAATCAGCGATCAGTTGCCGCTGGACGGTTTCAAGGGTCGCAAGCTCAGTTATCGCCCGTGGAACGGTCAGTTACGCCAACCGATTCCCATCGTGCAACCGCGCGCGCTGGTCAGCACCTCGCCCCAGGACGGTTTCCTGCACCCGTTCAACGAAATGGACAGCCTGGGTTACGACAAGCCCGAAGTGACCTGCCGCTTTCCCTGATTTTTCTTCCACCACAACGACAATAAAAAAGGAATCCGCCATGCGCCGTACCCTGCTCTCATGCGCCCTGCTGCTTGCCGCCGGGCACGCCGTGGCCAGCACCGCTTGGGTCTCCAATGAAAAGGACAACAGCCTGAGCCTGATCGACATGCAGACCCTGCAAGTCACCGACACCCTGCCCGTCGGCCAACGCCCGCGCGGTCTGTTGCTGTCCCACGACAGCAAGCTGTTGTACATCTGCGCCAGTGATTCGGACCGGGTCCAGGTGATGGACGTGGCCACGCGCAAGATCATCAAGGAATTGCCATCGGGCAAAGACCCTGAGCAATTCGCCCTGCATCCGAATAATCGCTGGCTCTACGTTTCCAACGAAGACGATGCACTGGTGACGGTGATCGACACCGAAACCTCCAAGGTGCTGAGCCAGATCAACGTCGGCGTCGAACCGGAAGGCATGGCCGTCAGCCCCGACGGCAAGTGGGCGGTGAACACCAGCGAAACCACCAACATGCTGCACTGGATCGACACCAGCACCCAGACGTTGGCCGACAGCACCTTGGTGGATCAGCGGCCGCGCTTCGTCGAGTTTTCGCCGGACGGCTCGCAGCTGTGGGCCTCGGCGGAAATCGGCGGCACAGTAACCATTCTTGACGTGGCGACGCGCAAAATCCTCAAGACCGTGACCTTTCAGATCAAGGGCGTGCACCCGGACAAAGTGCAGCCAGTGGGGATCAAACTCAGCGCCGACGGCAAGTACGGTTTCGTCGCCCTCGGCCCGGCCAACCATGTGGCGGTAGTCGATGCCAAGACCTTCGAAGTGCTCGATTACCTGTTGGTCGGCCGGCGCGTCTGGCAGATGTCGTTCACCCCGGACCAGAAACAATTGCTCGCCACCAATGGCGTCAGCGGCGATGTGTCGGTGATTGATGTCGACAGTCTCAAGGTCAGCAAATCGATCAAGGTCGGGCGCTATCCGTGGGGCGTGGTGGTGACCCCATGAACGCCCTGGAAGTCAGCGAGTTGAGCTTCGCTTATGGCGCAAAAGAGGCGTTGCGTCAGGTGAGTTTCAGCCTGATGCCTGGACGCTTTGCAGCGTTGCTGGGGCCGAATGGTGCGGGTAAGTCGACGCTGATTGCTCTGCTGACGCGGCTTTATGATTTGCAGCGTGGTGATATCCGGGTCGGCGGTTGTTCGTTGCGTGATACCCCGCGCCCGGCACTCAAGCAATTGGGCGTGGTGTTTCAGCAAAGCACGCTGGACCTGGACCTCAGCGTCGAGCAAAACCTGCGTTATCACGCCGCGTTGCACGGCATGTCCCGGCGCCAGACTGGCCTGCGGGTCGAGGCTGAACTGGCTCGTCAGGCACTGACCGAACGCCGTCGCGAAAAAGTGCGCGAACTCAATGGCGGCCACCGTCGTCGGGTGGAAATCGCCCGGGCGTTGCTGCATGAGCCGCGTTTGTTGCTGCTGGATGAGGCCAGCGTCGGCCTCGACCCGGCCAGTCGCCTGGCGCTTAGTCAACACATCCGCAGCCTGTGCCGCGAACACGGCATCAGCGTGCTCTGGACCACCCACTTGCTCGATGAAGTGCAGGCCAGCGATGACTTGTTGATCCTGCATCAAGGCCGGCTGGTCGCCAGCGGACAAGCCGATACCTTGAGCCTGGAACACGGCGGCGACCTTGGTTCTGCTTTCGCTCGACTGACTACCGCAGGAGCCGCCCGATGAATGCGTATTGGCAGTGTTTCAGCGGCATCGTGCTGCGCGAATGGCTGCGTTTTGTGTTGCAGCGCACACGATTTCTCAGTGCTTTGGTGCGGCCGTTGTTGTGGCTGCTGGTGTTTGCCGCCGGGTTTCGCGCGGCGCTGGGCATCGCGATCATCGAGCCTTACGACACCTACATTCCGTACGAGGTGTACATCATTCCGGGGCTGGCCTGCATGATCCTGCTGTTCAATGGCATGCAAGGTTCGCTGTCGATGGTCTACGACCGGGAAATGGGCAGCATGCGCGTGCTACTGACCAGCCCCCTGCCCCGGACCTTTTTGCTGTGCAGCAAGTTGCTGGCCACGTCGCTGATTTCGCTGTTGCAGGTGTATGCCTTTCTGGCGATTGCCTGGATCTACGGCGTGCAACCACCGGCAATGGGCTTGCTAATGGCGTTGCCGGCGTTGCTGCTGGTGGCGTTGATGCTCAGTGCGCTGGGGTTGTTGCTGTCCAACGCGATCCGCCAGTTGGAGAACTTTGCCGGGGTGATGAATTTCGTGATCTTCCCGCTGTTTTTCCTGTCTTCGGCGTTGTATCCGCTGTGGAAAATGCGCGAGTCGAGTGAGTGGTTGTATTGGCTGTGTGCGTTGAACCCGTTTACCCATGCTGTTGAGCTGGTGCGGTTTGCCTTGTATGAGCGGTTTAATCCGCTGGCGCTGGCGGTGTGCGTCGGGTTGACGCTGGTGTTCGTGCTGCTTGCCGTACTCACCTTCAACCCGCAACACGCGGCCCTGCGCAAATCTACCTGACCACACAAATCCCCCTGTGAATTTCCCCTTGTGGGAGCGGGCTTGCTCGCGAATGCGGTGTGTCAGTTGACATCAATGCTGACTGATACACCGCATTCGCGAGCAAGCCCGCTCCCACAATTAGATCTCCATCAAACTTGGGGAAATTACTACTTTAGTACTGCTTTACCTGTCTATCGTCGCATTCCCTTCGCACCGCGACTGGCATGTAATGGGTTCATAACTATAAGGATTGAACCCCATGCCGCGTGCCCGACGTCGTCTGCTACGCCCTTGCCTCGCTGCCCTGTCGCTCAGCCTGATGCTGAGTGCCGCACAGGCCGAAACCCCGCTTTTCTCCGCCGACGGTTACCGCATCGGCCTGTACCGCAGCCCGACGCCTAATCAGCTGCAAGGCGCGACCATCCTCGACACCCCCGCCCTGCAAACCCTGCTCAACCAGACCCCGCGCCCGGTGCTGATCGACGTCTATCGCCGCCAATGGCTGCAAGGGCGGTTCATCGAAGACCAGCCCCACGCGAACCTGCCCGGCAGCCATTGGCTGGCCAATACCGGTGACGGTGATCTGACGCCCGACTGGCAGGCTTACTTTGCGCGTAATCTGGACACATTCACCGATGGCGACCGCCAGCAATCGCTGGTCTTCTACTGCCGCTCCGATTGCTGGTTGAGCTGGAACGCGGTAAAACGCGCCGCCGCCATGGGCTATAAGTCGGTGTATTGGTATCGCGATGGCCTGGATGCCTGGCAAGCGGCGAACCTGCCCGTTGCGCCGGCCCAGCCTGAGCCCTTTCCCTGACTGAACACTGCGTGTTGTTGCCCCACCCAAAAACACAATAATGAGGTGAAAGGCTATGTACAAAATTCTGATTGCCGACGATCACCCGCTGTTTCGCGAAGCCATTCATAACGTCATCAGCGACGGTTTCCCCGGCAGCGACGTGATGGAAACCGCCGACCTGGACAGCGCCCTGCTGCTGACCCAGGAACACGACGACCTGGACTTGATCCTGCTGGACCTGAACATGCCCGGCATGCACGGCCTCAATGGCCTGATTAACCTGCGCAACGAGGCGCCGACCATTCCGGTGGTGATCGTCTCGGCCGAGCAGGACAAACAGATCGTGCTGCAAGCCATCACCTACGGCGCGGTGGGTTTCATCACCAAATCCTCGCCCAGATTGCAAATGACCGAGGCGATCCAGCAGATTCTCAACGGCAATGTGTACCTGCCACCGGACATCATCCGCACGCAAAAGCCTGGCACCCATCGTCGGATGAATGACAACCCGAGCTTCCCGCCTGAGCTGCTCCAGGCCCTGACCCGCAAGCAGTTGCTGGTACTGGAACGCATGACCAAGGGCGAGTCGAACAAACAGATCGCCTACACCCTGGAAATCGCCGAAACCACGGTCAAGGCGCATGTGTCGGCGATCTTGCGCAAATTGAATGTGCACAACCGGGTGCAGGCGATCTTGAGTGCCGGGGATATTGATTTCGGGTCTTACCTGCGACGTTGAAGTTTGTCTGGAAGACCGCGTCGCGCCCTTCGCGAGCAAGCCCGCTCCCACATTGGATCTGCGTCGTACACAAACTCTGTGTTCACTGAAGATCCAATGTGGGAGCGGGCTTGCTCGCGAAGGGGCCCTCACAAACACCGCAAATCTCAGGGTCTACCGAGCAGATGACTCATCGCCGTCTTGAGCTTCATCGGCCGCACTGGCTTATGCATCAAGGTGTGCCCCAGCTCACGAATCTGCAACTTCAGCTCATTGCTGTAGTTGGCAGTGATCATCATCGCCGGGATAGCTGACCCGCGCCGTGCGTTGATCCGGGCCACGGCATCGACGCCGTTCTGGTCGTCGTCCAGGTGATAGTCGGCGATCAGCAAGTCGGCCTCTTCGTGATAATTGTCCACTTGCCGCGCCAAATCCTGTTCCGACAACGCCGTCACCACCAAACAGCCCCAACCTTCCAGCAACGTACGCATCCCCGCGCAAATCGCCGCGTCGTTGTCCAGCACCCACACTCGGGCACCGCGTAGGCGTTCAAGCATCGGCTCGCTCATCAACAGACTCGGCACGGCTTTGGGCGCCGTGGCGCTGAGCGGTACTTCGACAGAAAACATCGAGCCCTTGCCCGGCCATGAGCGCACGTGAATCCGGTGCCCGAGGATCCCGGCAATTTTCTCGACAATCGCCAAGCCCAGACCCAAACCTCGATCCTGATCCGGACGCTGCACATCGCCACGCTTGAACTCCTGGAAAATCTCCTCCAGGCGGTTTTCGGCAATGCCCATGCCGCTGTCCCAGACTTCAATCGACAAGCGCTGATGATGACGTCGGCAACCGAGCACCACGCGACCGCTGTAGGTATAGCGAATCGCATTGCTCAGCAGATTGCGCAGAATCCGCGCCAACAACTGGATATCGCTGCGCACCAGCGCCGAACACGGAATGAAATGCAGTTCCAGCCCTTCGCTGCGGGCGACTTGGGTGTATTCGGCGGCAAGGTTTTCCAGCAATTCGCTGAGGGCGAACGGCGCGATATCGGCCTTGATCACCCCGGCATCGAGTTTGGAAATGTCCACCAAAGTGCCCAGCAGGTTTTCCACGTCTTCCAGGGAATTGCTGACGTTGCGCACCAGAATCGCGTTGGCCACCGGCTCCCGGCGTTCCAGCAAAGCGCTGGTAAACAGCCGCGCGGCGTTGAGCGGTTGCAGCAGGTCGTGGCTGACGGCGGCGAGAAACTTGGTCTTCGACAGGTTGGCCTGCTCGGCTTCGAGCTTGGCCTCGCGCAGGCGTGATTCCGCGCGGCGACGCTCGTCGATCTCGCGCAGCAGTTGATCGTTGAGGGTGGTGAGTTCCGTGGTGCGTTCGCGCACCCGCAACTCAAGGTTTTGATAGGCCTGGTGCAGCGCTTCGGCAGTGCGGCGGCGTTCGGTGATGTCGCGGATCAGCACGAAAATCCCCACCACTTCCCCGGTGGCCAACCGATTGGGTACGTAGGAGCGCAGCATGTAGCGCTCCTGATTGTTGATGTTGGTTTCGGCGAACTCGAAGGTCACGCTCTCACCGGCCAGGGCCCGGGCGACGTAGGCTTCCAGGCGCTGGTAATGCTGCTCGCTGTGCACTTCGCGCAGGCTCTGCCCGAGCATCACGCCCCGGGGCCAGCAGTACCATTCTTCGTAGACTTTATTGGTGAATTCGTAGACCAGATCGGCGTTCAGGTAGGCGATTAATGCCGGCACGTGATCGGTGATCAGGCGAATCCAGCGTTCACTTTCGCTGAGCGCTTCGGCGTGCTGATAGCGTTCGGTGATGTCGGTGAAGGTGTTGACGAAACCGCCGGTGGGCAACGGATGGGTGCGGATTTCCAGGACCCGGCCATCGTAGAGTCGCTGTTCGCATTCCTGTACCGAACGCCCGTTGCTGTCGCGACTGGCCGGGGTCAGCAGGTTCAGTTCACTGTCGGCAATCACTTCGGCAAACGGTCGATGGGCCGCCACCGGTGCCAGGCCGCTGAGCTCAAGGAAGCGCCGGTTCCACAGTTCCAGGATGCCGTCGGCGTTGACCATCGCCACGCCTTGGGACAGGTTGTCTACAGCCCGTTGCAGCAGGTGGGATTTCTGCGCCACCGCTTGCTCGCGGCGCACGGTTTCGCTGAGTTTGACGTCGGTGATATCGGTGAACAGGATCACCCGCCCGCCTTCCTGGGTCGGCCGTTCGCTGACTTGCAGCCATCGGCCATTTTGCAGGCGATACAACAGACTCTGGTCCGCATGGCCGCGCGGTTCTTCGGTAAACAACCCGGTGGCTGTCATCAGCCGCTTGACCTCGGCCAGGTGCATGCCGGCGATGATCCGCACCCGGCTGCTGCCCCAGAACGCCTTGAAGCGGCTGTTAAACAGCACGATGCGCTGGTCTTCATCGAAGAGCACGAAGGCATCGGAAATGCTCTCGATGGCATCGATCAAATGTTGGTGCGCCGTTTCCGCCCGCAGGCGTGCGTCGCTGAGCAAGTGATTGCCGGCCTTGAGTTCGGCCATGGCCTGGTTCAACGCGTCGGTGCGTTCGCGGACCTGCTCGGCCAGCACCACCGAATGCTGAAACGCCGCATACGGGTCGTTGCCCCGGGTGATGCCGGATTCGATGCGTTCGATCAACGCGCCATTGATGCGCTGCAGTTTTTGATTGTCGCGCTGCAGGTTGGCGATCTGCGCCTGGAGCTCAACGGTGTCCAGGGGAACGGCCTCGGGCAATGGCAACCCCGGTGAAGGTCTGGTTGATGTGCATGCCATTGAACTGTTCTCCGTAGGTGTTGAAACCCATCACCCGATGCTCACGCAAAAACGCCCCGATCGGCTCCAGGCTGCCGCGATCTTCCAGCTCCAGGCGCCGCAGAAAACAGTCGCAGCCGATGGTCAGCAGCAGATCGCCGAGGCGTTCTTCCAGACCTTCGAACAACGCTTGCAGGTTCGGCAGCATGGGACCTGGGGTCATGGCAGTGAGGACGATGCCGTTTTCCACGGCGCAGTAAAAACTCAGGCTCAGGTCCGGATGCACCTGCTGGATGGCGCGCACGTAATACTGGTCGTTGATCCGCACCGCCAATGGGTGCGCGGCGAAGATCCGGTGATCAAGCTCGGCCACCGGCACGCCGATGTGCCGGGCGTATTCCTCGGCGGCGGGCTCGGCGTTGAGTTCGAAAACCCGCCGCGACGCGCTGTCGGCGCCGGTGACTACCAGTTTCTCCGCCCGAGGCAGGATGTGGTGGGTGGTGAACACTTCGAAATCGAGCCAGGTATTGACCAACACCACCACCGCCGCGCCGCTATGGAACTCGCCGCCGAAATACACGTGGGTGTGGGTCAGGTAGTTGTCATCGCCAGCGGAACCGCCGAAATGCGGGATATCGCCCAAGGCTGCACTCAATGCGGCGAGGACCATTTCCTCACGGCTGGACAGGCCATCGAGCAGGGTCAGGGCGAAGCTATTGCCCTTGATCGGCGCCAGGGTGTTGCTGCGGCAGCCGCTGACCAATCGTTCGACCATTTGCTGGGCGTCGATCAGGCTGAAGCGTTCCATTTCATCGATCAGTTCGATGGCAATGGAAAAGTGCCGATGATCGAATCCCACCGCCGTCACGCAATTGCGACCGTAGCCCT
Organism: Pseudomonas sp. 5Vm1k; assembly: GCF_056161485.1. Lineage (NCBI taxonomy): Bacteria > Pseudomonadati > Pseudomonadota > Gammaproteobacteria > Pseudomonadales > Pseudomonadaceae > Pseudomonas > Pseudomonas sp. 5Vm1k. The sequence goes on along the minus strand of NZ_JBSPCZ010000010.1, from coordinate 84,644 downwards.
GCGGAGTGATTTCCCCGGCGCTGGTGCAACCCACCAGGCGAATCCCGCCGAAGCTTTGCTGCAAGGCCTGGCCCAGCGCCTGCAAGTCGTACTCGGCGGAACAGAAAAACAGCACGAAACCCAGGTGCGGATGCAACAGCTGTCGCGCCAACTCCTGCGCCGCCTGCTGGGCATCGGTAGCCTGGGACATGGCGCTGACCACCCCTTCACTCTGGACCTGCTGCATCGTCGCCTCCCGCAGGTGCGCATGTATGAGGTGCGAGTGTACGAAGCCTGCGGGCCGGGACGTATGCTACTTGGGTAGCGGTCTTGGGCTTCGATGGGATGAGAGCGTTTGTGCAGGGCCCACCAAACACCACACATACCTGTGGGAGCGGGCTTGCTCGCGAAAGCGGTGTGCCAGTTGACATAAATGCTGACTGACACGACGCCTTCGCGAGCAAGCCCGCTCCCACAGGGGGTTTTGTGTGATGCAAGTTGCATCGTTACCAGGTCAACACTGCCCCCACCGCAAACGTATCGGTATCTTCGTTCTGCGCACTGGTGTCGTGGCCGTCGATACTGAACTGGTTGTACTCGGCCACCAGTTTCAGGTTGTCATTCACATCATGGAACAGCGCAATCCCGCGCGTCTTGTAGTCCGCGCCGCTGCCAACCACGCCGTTGCCATCGTCATCGGTCTTGCCGTAGGACAGCGCCAAGCGGTTCTTGCCCAGTTTGTAGGAGCCCTGCATCAGGTAACCGGTGCTGTCGACATTGCGCAGCGTGGCTTCGCCGGCGTTGTTGGTGAAGAACGGGTTGATGCCCTTGGCCTGGAAGCCGGAACCGGTCAGGGACAGCCCGCCCATTTTCGCCTGCACGCCGTAGCCGAGGCCTTTGGAGGTGACGGATTTGACCGTGGAGTCGGTGTTGTCCGAGGTCTGGTAGCTGCCGTTGACCCAGCTGTAGATCTTCGCCCCGGCGACATCGAACTGGTAGGTGATCTCGCTCTCGGTGCGCGGGTTTTCCTGATAGGCCTTGCCCAACGGGCTGCTGTCGTTGGTGTCCACCGGGTCCATGATCCCCACCGCTACGCGCAAGCCTTCCATCACCGGCGTTCGGTAGGTGATTTGCGACGTGGGAAACGGGTACGGATAACCGCTACCGATGTTGCCGAACGACACCCCGCCACCGTCCACCAGCCCCAGGCTGTCGCTGACTTGGCCATAACCGGCAAGCAGTTCATCGAGCAGGATGTTGGAACGGGCAAACAGGCCGAAGTCCTTGCCGATCAGCACCTCTCCCCACTCCGGGTTGGCCACTGTGCCGTAGAACTGCCGCACGTCGATGGCGGTGTCGGTGCCGTTGGTCTGACTGTCGTTGATGGTCACCCAGAACGAAGCCCGGGCACCGAGCTTGAGGTCATCGATCTGTTTGCCCATGTTGAAGCCCAGGTAGTTGGGCAAGAAACCCATCTTGACCCGCGCCTGCCGACGGTCGAACTGATCACCGGCGCGGTCGACTTTGCTGTTCACGTAGAAGGCGTTGATGTAGCCGTCGGTGGAAAATGTGGTCTGGTCCTTGTCGTACAGCACGATTTCGGCTTCGGCCCATGGGCTCAGGCCAAAGGACGACAGGCCGGCGATAACGGCAGGCAAAAAACGATGCGTGAAGTTCTTATTGTTGTGCATGACGCGCTCCGCAACAGGGGACAAGTTGTCGGAGGCGATTATCGAAAGCTGACCGGCGGCGTCATACGCTGCCTTGGCGGCGGTTCTGAGCTGCTTTGGAGGGGCCGGGGGTGCGCGGCAAATTCGGTGTAAGACCGGGCCGCGGCAAGGCCCGGAACTTTGGGCGTACGCCTGCGGCCACTACTGGCGCCCGGAGGAACCGGTCCCGCCTAGACGCCCGCTCTAAACAGCATGTAAGCGGCGACCACGATGCAGACGCTGGCGAAGCCGACTTGCAGGGCGCGAGCCGGAACCCGGGCGCATAACTGGCGGCCAATGATCATGCCGACGATGCTGGCGACGATAAACGCCACGCCTAAACCGTCAATTCTGACGCCTGCATGGAACGCACCGATCACGCCGATGGCTGAGATCAAGCTGATCACCATCAACGAGGTGGCGATGATCCCGCGCATCTGTACATCGGTCAGTTGCTTGAACGCCGGGACGATCAGGAAACCGCCGCCCACGCCCAGTAACCCCGAGACCACACCGGTCACCGCACCCAGTGCCGCCAGGGTCGCGGTGCATTTGGCGGTCCAGGAAAACCGCCCGGTCTGTTGATCGAGCATGCAGTTCTTCTGGCCCCAGTTGGCGTGGCCGTGGTCGCTCGGGCCTTCGTCCTGACGTTCCCGGCGTAACATCCGCCAGGCCACCATGACCATCAGCAGGCTGAACAGGATCATGAGGATTTTTTCCGGCATCTGATGAGCGAAGTAGATGCCCAGTGGGGAAAAAATCGCCCCCATCAAGGCGATCAACATCGCCGCGCGATAGCGCACCAGGCCATGGCGCAAACCGTCGATGGCGCCGACCGCCGCCGCACTGCCTACCGCAAACAAGGCAACCGGCGCCGCTTGGGTCATGGTCCAGCCGAGCCCGAGCACCAACGCCGGCACCGCCAGAATCCCGCCTCCGGCCCCGGTCAAACCGAGGACCAGGCCCATGAGCACACCAAAAAAACTTGCCAGCAACATAGGGTTCTCTCAGTCGACCTTGGACAACGCAGTCAGCCACTCGCGGCCCTTGAGCATGCCGTTCCAGTAGAACCACGGCAGCAGGCTCGCCTTGAGCCACCACGCGGAACGCCGCGGTACGGTCGGGTCGAGGGGAAACGTCGGCAACAACTTACCGGCATAGCCGAATTCGGCGAGGATCACTTTGCCCTTCTCCACTGTCAGCGGGCAGGAACCGTAGCCGTCGTACTTGAGCGGCAGCGCCAGTTCCTTGCGCAGGGCCAGCAGGTTTTCGGCGACCACCACGATCTGCTTGCGCACGGCGGCGGCAGTTTTTGCATTGCTGGTAGAACAGATATCACCCAGGCCGAAGACTTCTGGATAACGCACGTGTTGCAGCGTGTGCATGTTGACTTCGCACCAACCGGCCGCGTCGGCCAACGGGCTTTGGCGGATGAAATCGGGAGAAACCTGGGGCGGCACGACGTGCAGCAGGTCGAAGGTTTTTTCCTCGACGGTGACCGTGCCAGCCGCGTCCTTGACCTCGAACCAGGCGGTTTTCGCCGGGCCATCGACCTTGATCAAATTGGAGGTGAAGGCCAGTCGGGCGTTGTATTTTTCGATGTATTTCATCAGCGGTGGCACGAAGGTTGGCACGCCGAACAGTGCAGCACCGGCGAGGTTGAACTCGACGTCGATGTTGTTCAGCACACCGTTTTTCAACCAGTGATCGCAGGACAGGTACAGAGCCTTTTGCGGCGCGCCGGCGCATTTGATCGGGATCGGTGGCTGGGTGAAGATCGCCTTGCCGCCGCGCAAACCCTTGACCAGTTCCCAGGTGTAGGCCGCGTGTTGATAGCTGTAGTTGGAAGTGACGCCGTGCTGGCCGAGGGTTTGCTGCAAGCCTTCGATCTTCTCCCAGGCCAGACGCAGGCCCGGGCAGACGATGAGGTTTTGATAGCCGACGGTGCGGCCGTCATCGAGGGTCAGGTGCTTGGTGTCGGCGGCGATGTCAGTGACCGAGGCCTGCAACCATTTGGCTTGACGCGGCATCACGCTGGCCATTGAACGCACGGTGTCTTCCACCGCGTAGGCGCCACCGCCGACCAGCGTCCAGGCCGGCTGATAGTAATGTTGGGCGTTGGGTTCGATAACGGTGATGTTCAACGACGGATCGCGCTTGAGCAGGCTGGCGACAAAACCAATCCCGGCAGTCCCGCCGCCTATCACCACGATGTCTGCACTGATGGTTGGGCCCCAGTGTTGATCGTTCATAGGTTGTTCCTTTTTTACTGCTGCACGCATGTTGCAGGGTCATGCCCATCAGTTAAGCCCGACACTGAACCTGTGGCGAGGGAGCTTGCTCCCGCTTGAGTGCGTAGCGCTCACAAAATTCTGGGGCCGCTACGCAACCCAGCGGGAGCAAGCTCCCTCTCCACAGGTTATTCGTCGTTTGCTATACCGGGGTCAGCCCAGCTTTTCAGTACCGCTCCGCAATACAGGCCGGACAGGGTCTTCATCACTTGAATCACTTCGTGGCTGGCCAGGCCGTAGAAAATGTATTTGCCTTCACGACGGGTCGCGACCAGGCCTTCGTCGCGCAAGATGCCCAGCTGTTGGGACAGTGTGGGCTGGCGCACGCCGGTCATGGTTTCCAGTTCGCCGACATTGCGCTCGCCCTGGGTCAACTGGCAAAGGATCAGCAAGCGATCTTCGTTGGCCAAAGCCTTGAGCAGCGCGCAAGCTTTGGAGGCTGAGGCGCGTAATTGGGCGACTTCACATTCGGTCAGACTGGATTGCATTTGCAGGATGCCTTCGACGTCACTTAAGCTGCAGACATTATGTGTAAACATAAAGTGTTGCAACCGGTTACTGTCTTCCCACCTCTTTTCACAGGTCTGTGTCCATGCCCGCGCTGATTGAAGCCTTCCTCGACCCCGCCTCGTCGACCTACAGCTACGTCGTCTACGAGCAGGACGGCGGGCTCTGCGCGATCGTCGACCCGGTGCTCGATTACGACCCGGCCGCCGGGCGCACCACCACTGTCCAGGCCGACCGTGTGATCGCATTCGTTCGCGCCCACCAGTTGCAAGTGCAATGGCTGCTGGAAACCCACGCCCACGCCGATCACCTGTCCGCCGCGCCGTATCTGCGCCGGGAGTTGGGCGGGAAAATTGCGATTGGTCAGTCGATCAGCAAGGTTCAGGGCGTGTTCAAGACCCTGTTCAATCTGGAGCCGGCATTTTGCGTGGATGGCTCGCAGTTCGATCACCTGTTCGCGCCGAACGAGTCGTTCATGATCGGCAACCTCAAGGCCACCGCCCTGCATGTGCCCGGTCATACCCCGGCGGACATGGCGTACTTGATCGATGGCGATGTGATTCTGGTGGGCGATACGCTGTTCATGCCGGATGTCGGTACGGCGCGTTGCGACTTCCCCGGTGGCGATGCCCATCAGATGTTCGCCTCGATCCACAAGCTATTGGCTTTCCCCGCTGGCGTGCGGCTTTACGTTTGCCACGACTATCCGCCAGAGGGGCGTGAGCCGCAGTGCGCTACTACCGTGGGTGAACAGCGTAAAAGCAATATTCACGTGCATGACGGCATTGATGAGGCGGCGTTTGTCGCCATGCGCACGCAGCGCGATGCCGGGTTGGGCATGCCGAACCTGTTGCTGCCGGCGATTCAGGTGAATGTACGGGCGGGGAATATGCCGCCGGCGGAGGACAACGGCGTGACGTACCTGAAGATCCCCCTGAATAAACTTTAAACGCGGGGACCTGTGGGAGCGGGCTTGCTCGCGAAGGGGCCGTATCAGTCGACATCTCTGTTGCCTGACACACCGCTTTCGCGAGCAAGCCCGCTCCCACAGGGGATTAAGGCTAGCTTCCGAGGGTCAACCCATTCGCCGGTAACGGCAGCGCGGTCTTGTACCGCACCTGCTTCAGCGCAAAGCTCGAACGAATGTTGGCCACGCCAGGCACCTTGGTCAGAAAATCCATCATAAAGCGCTCCAACGACTGAATCGTCGGCACCAACACCCGAATCAGATAATCCGGATCACCCGCCATCAAGTAGCACTCCATCACTTCCGGGCGATCCGAAATCGCCTCTTCGAAATGCGCCAGCGCCTCTTCCACCTGCTTCTCCAGGCTGACGTGGATGAACACATTCACATGCAGCCCCAGCAGGTCGGCGTCCAGCAGGGTTACTTGTTCGCGAATCAGTCCTAGTTCTTCCATCGCCTTGACCCGGTTGAAGCACGGCGTTGGCGACAGATTGACCGAGCGGGCAAGGTCGGCGTTGGTGATGCGGGCGTTCTCTTGAAGGCTGTTGAGAATCCCGATATCGGTACGGTCCAGTTTGCGCATGAGACAAAACCACCTGTTATTTTTGTTTACGCAGAATTTCTATCCTCAAATGACCGCCAACGCAACGAAACACAGATAAATATTCTCCTGCGCCGGGCCTATGATGTTTGTAGGACAAGATTTCCACCATCCGTGGAATGACCGTCAGCTCACTACAAAAAATTCACAAGATCGAGCGTAGAAGCCATGAACCAAGCGTACGAACCACTGCGCCTGCACGTTCCCGAACCCTCGGGCCGTCCCGGCTGCAAAACCGACTTTTCCTACCTGCATCTGACTGACGCAGGCTTGGTGCGCAAACCCCCAATCGACGTTGAGCCGGCCGACACGGCTGATCTGGCCAAGGGCCTGATTCGCGTGCTCGACGACCAGGGCAACGCGCTTGGCCCATGGGGCGAAGGCGTGCCGTCGCAGATTCTGCGTAAAGGCATGCGCGCCATGCTCAAGACGCGGATTTTCGACAACCGCATGGTGGTCGCCCAGCGTCAGAAAAAAATGTCGTTCTACATGCAAAGCCTTGGCGAAGAAGCCATCGGCAGCGCCCAGGCCCTGGCCTTGAACATCGACGACATGTGCTTCCCCACCTACCGTCAGCAAAGCATCCTGATGGCCCGCGAAGTGCCGCTGGTGGACCTGATCTGCCAACTGCTGTCCAACGAGCGCGATCCGCTCAAGGGCCGTCAGTTGCCAATCATGTACTCGGTACGCGATCACGGTTTCTTCACCATTTCCGGCAACCTCGCCACCCAATTCGTACAGGGTGTGGGCTGGGGCATGGCGTCGGCGATCAAGGGTGACACCAAAATCGCTTCGGCCTGGATCGGCGACGGCGCCACCGCTGAATCCGACTTCCACACCGCCCTCACCTTCGCCCACGTTTACCGGGCGCCGGTGATCCTCAACGTGGTCAACAACCAGTGGGCAATTTCCACGTTCCAGGCGATTGCCGGTGGTGAAGCCACTACGTTTGCCGGTCGTGGCGTCGGTTGTGGTATCGCCTCCCTGCGGGTCGATGGCAACGATTTCGTCGCGGTCTACGCTGCTTCTGCCTGGGCTGCCGAACGGGCGCGCCGCAACCTCGGTCCGACCATGATCGAGTGGGTCACCTACCGCGCCGGTCCACACTCCACCTCTGATGATCCTTCGAAATACCGTCCCGCCGACGACTGGAGCCACTTCCCGTTGGGCGACCCGATCGCGCGCCTCAAGCAGCACTTGATCAAGATCGGCCAATGGTCCGAAGAGGAACACACCGCTGTCAGCGCCGAACTGGAAGCCGAAGTGATCGCCGCGCAGAAAGAAGCCGAGCAGTACGGCACCCTCGCCGGTGGCCAGACGCCAAGCGCCGCGACCATGTTCGAAGACGTCTACAAAGAGATGCCGGAGCACTTGAAGCGCCAGCGTCAAGAGTTGGGGATCTGACATGAACGACCACAACACCAGCATTGAAATGGAAACCGCCATGACCACGACCACCATGACCATGATCCAGGCCCTGCGCTCGGCCATGGACGTGATGCTTGAGCGCGACGATAACGTCGTCGTATTCGGCCAGGACGTGGGTTACTTCGGCGGCGTGTTCCGTTGCACCGAAGGCTTGCAGAGCAAGTACGGCACCTCCCGCGTGTTCGATGCGCCGATCTCCGAAAGCGGGATCGTCGGCGTCGCGGTGGGCATGGGCGCCTACGGTCTGCGGCCGGTGGCCGAGATTCAGTTCGCCGACTACGTGTACCCGGCATCCGACCAGATCATTTCCGAAGCCGCGCGCCTGCGTTATCGCTCGGCCGGCGAGTTCACTGCACCGATGACTTTGCGCATGCCTTGCGGCGGCGGCATCTACGGCGGCCAGACCCACAGCCAAAGTATTGAAGCGATGTTCACCCAGGTCTGCGGCTTGCGTACGGTCATGCCGTCCAACCCTTACGACGCCAAAGGCTTGCTGATCGCCTCCATCGAAAACGATGACCCGGTGATCTTCCTTGAGCCAAAACGCCTGTACAACGGCCCGTTCGACGGCCACCACGATCGCCCGGTAACCCCGTGGTCGAAGCACCCGGCCGCGCAAGTGCCGGACGGTTACTACACCGTGCCGCTGGACGTCGCCGCCATCGCCCGTCCGGGCAAAGAAGTGACCATCCTGACCTACGGCACCACGGTTTATGTGTCGCAAGTCGCCGCTGAAGAAAGCGGTGTCGATGCGGAAGTCATCGACCTGCGCAGCCTGTGGCCGCTGGATCTGGAGACCATCGTCAAGTCCGTGAAGAAAACCGGTCGCTGCGTGATCGTTCACGAAGCCACCCGCACCTGCGGTTTCGGCGCCGAACTGGTCGCGCTGGTGCAAGAGCATTGCTTCCACTACCTGGAAGCGCCGATCGAACGCGTCACCGGTTGGGACACCCCCTACCCGCACGCGCAAGAGTGGGCGTATTTCCCAGGGCCGTCCCGTGTGGGCGCGGCGTTGAAACGGGTTATGGAGGTCTGAATGGGCACGCACGTTATTAAAATGCCGGACATTGGTGAAGGCATTGCAGAAGTTGAGTTGTCGGTGTGGCACGTCAAGGTCGGCGATATGGTTGTCGAAGATCAGGTGCTGGCCGATGTGATGACCGACAAGGCGATGGTCGACATCCCTTCGCCGGTGCACGGCAAGGTGATTGCGTTGGGCGGCCAGCCGGGCGAAGTCATGGCGGTTGGCAGCATTCTGATCAGCATTGAAGTCGAAGGCGCGGGCAACGTTAAAGAGTCCTCGCAGCCTGTTGCTGCTGTTAAAGAAGCACCGGTTGCAGCGCCTGCGAAAGTTGAAGCCGTCGCTGAAAACAAGCCTGTAGCAGCGCCGCGCCCAGCGGTTTGTCAGGGCCCGATGGTTGCCCGTGAAGCCGATGAACGTCCGCTGGCCTCGCCGGCCGTGCGCAAACATGCGCTGGACCTCGGCATCCAGCTGCGTCTGGTGCGTGGCACCGGCCCTGCTGGTCGCGTTCTGCACGAAGACCTCGACGCGTATCTGGCTCAAGGTCAGTCGAACGCCTCTGCACCGGTTGCGGCTTACGCCCAGCGCACTGATGAACAGCAAATCCCGGTGATCGGCATGCGCCGCAAAATCGCCCAGCGCATGCAGGACGCCACCCAGCGCGCCGCCCACTTCAGTTATGTCGAAGAAATCGACGTCACCGCCGTGGAAGAACTGCGCGCCCACCTGAACGAAAAACATGGCGCGACTCGCGGCAAGCTGACTTTGCTGCCGTTTCTGGTTCGCGCCCTCGTGGTTGCCCTGCGTGACTTCCCGCAGATCAACGCCCGTTACGACGACGAAGCCCAGGTCATCACCCGTCTCGGCGCGGTGCATGTTGGCGTCGCCACCCAAAGCGATATTGGCTTGATGGTGCCGGTAGTGCGTCACGCCGAAGCCCGCAGCCTGTGGGACAGCGCTCAGGAAATCTCGCGTTTGGCCACCGCCGCGCGCAATGGCAAGGCCAGCCGCGATGAGCTGTCCGGCTCGACCATCACCCTGACCAGCCTCGGCGCGTTGGGCGGCATTGTCAGCACGCCGGTGTTGAACCTGCCGGAAGTGGCGATCGTCGGTGTGAACAAAATCGTCGAACGCCCGATGGTGGTCAAAGGCCAGATCGTGATTCGCAAGATGATGAACCTCTCCAGCTCCTTCGATCACCGGGTGGTCGATGGCATGGACGCGGCGCAATTCATCCAGGCCATCCGTGGCCTGCTCGAACAACCCGCCACCCTGTTTGTGGAGTAGGCAATGCAAAACTTGAACACCACGCTGCTGATCATCGGCGGCGGTCCTGGCGGTTATGTGACGGCGATTCGTGCCGGCCAGTTGGGCATTTCGACCATTCTGGTGGAAGGCGAATCGTTGGGCGGCACCTGCCTGAACATCGGCTGCATTCCATCGAAGGCGCTGATTCACGTTGCCGAACAGTTTCACCAGACGCAGCATCACAGCCAGCATTCAGCCCTGGGCATCAGCGTTTCCGCGCCGACCCTCGACATCACGAAAAGTGTCGAGTGGAAGGACGGCATCGTTGATCGTCTGACCACTGGCGTCTCGGCGCTGCTGAAGAAGCACAAGGTCCAAGTCATCCAAGGCTGGGCCAAGGTCATCGACGGCAAAACCGTTGAAGTCGGTGACACGCGGATTCAGTGCGAGCACCTGGTGCTGGCCACCGGTTCGAAAAGCGTGAACCTGCCGATGCTGCCGATTGGCGGTCCGATCATTTCCTCCACCGAGGCGCTGGCGCCGAAGTCCGTGCCTAAACGGCTGATCGTGGTCGGTGGCGGTTACATCGGTCTGGAGCTGGGGATTGCCTATCGCAAACTCGGCGCCGAGGTCAGCGTGGTCGAGGCTCAGGATCGCATCCTGCCGGCCTACGACGCCGAACTGACACACCCGGTGCACGAAGCGCTGAAACAACTTGGCGTGAAGCTTTACTTGAAGCACAGCGTGCAAGCCTTTGATTCTGCTAGCAATACACTGCAAGTGCTTGATCCGAATGGCGACATTTTGAATCTTGAAACCGATCAGGTACTGGTGGCTGTCGGTCGCAAGCCGAATACCCAGGGCTGGAACCTCGAAGGCCTGAACCTGGCGATGAACGGTTCGGCGATCAAGATCGACAACCGCTGCCAGACCAGCATGCGCAACGTCTACGCCATCGGCGACCTGAGCGGCGAACCGATGCTCGCGCACCGGGCCATGGCCCAGGGCGAAATGGTCGCGGAGCTGATCAGCGGCAAAACCCGCGAGTTCAACCCTACCGCCATCGCCGCCGTGTGCTTTACCGACCCGGAACTGGTGGTGGTCGGCAAGACCCCGGATGAGGCCAAGGCTGCCGGGCTGGACTGCATCGTTTCCAGCTTCCCGTTCGCGGCCAATGGCCGGGCGATGACGCTGGAATCGAAAACCGGCTTCGTGCGGGTGGTCGCTCGTCGGGATAATCATCTGATTGTGGGTTGGCAAGCGGTGGGTGTTGGCGTGTCGGAATTGTCGACAGCGTTCGGTCAGAGTCTGGAAATGGGCGCCCGGCTGGAAGACATCGCCGGCACCATCCATGCGCATCCGACGCTGGGCGAGGCGGTCCAAGAGGCGGCGTTGCGTGCTTTGGGGCATGCGCTGCATCTGTAATTCCGGGAAATTGATGGTGTAGGTGATGGCCTCTTCGCGAGCAAGCCCGCTCCCACATTTGATCTGTGTCGTACACAAATCCACTGTGGGAGCGGGCTTGCTCGCGAATTCTCAAGGGCGACATCATTTATCTGCCAATCACCCGATAGTCCGGGCTGCGAAACCACCCCGGAATGAAGTATTGTTGTCCCCATCCAAAAAACGTCAGAAGCCTTGAACCGTTTCGGCGGTTGTTAAGTGATAGAGGGTGTCATGGGTAACGAAAGCATCAATTGGGACAAGCTGGGTTTTGACTACATCAAGACCGACAAACGCTATCTGTCGTACTGGCGCAATGGCGAGTGGGACGCAGGCACCCTGACCGAAGATAACGTGCTGCACATCAGCGAAGGCTCGACTGCCCTTCACTATGGCCAGCAGTGCTTCGAAGGCATGAAGGCCTATCGTTGCAAGGACGGCTCGATCAACCTGTTCCGCCCGGACCAGAACGCCCTGCGCATGCAGCGCAGCTGTGCACGCCTGCTGATGCCGTTCGTCGAAACCGAACAGTTCATCGAAGCCTGCAAAGCCGTGGTTCGCGCCAACGAGCGGTTCATCCCGCCTTATGGCACTGGCGGCGCGCTGTACCTGCGTCCGTTCGTGATCGGTGTGGGTGACAACATCGGTGTGCGCACTGCACCCGAGTTCATCTTCTCGATCTTCGCGATTCCGGTCGGCGCCTACTTCAAGGGCGGCCTGACCCCGCACAACTTCCTGATCTCCAGCTTCGACCGCGCGGCCCCACAAGGCACCGGCGCGGCCAAGGTCGGTGGCAACTACGCCGCCAGCCTGATGCCAGGTTCCCAGGCCAAGAAGGCGCATTTTGCCGACTGCATCTACCTGGACCCGATGACCCACACCAAAATCGAAGAAGTCGGCTCGGCCAACTTCTTCGGGATCACCCACGACAACAAGTTCGTCACCCCGAACTCGCCGTCGGTACTGCCGGGCATCACCCGTCTGTCGTTGATCGAGCTGGCTAAATCGCGTCTGGGCCTGGAAGTGGTCGAAGGCGACGTGTTGATCGACAAGCTGTCGGACTTCAAGGAAGCCGGCGCTTGCGGTACCGCTGCCGTGATCACCCCGATCGGCGGCATCAGCTACAACGACCACCTGCACGTGTTCCACAGCGAAACCGAAGTCGGCCCGGTCACCCAGAAGCTCTACAAAGAGCTGACCGGTGTACAGACCGGCGACATCGAAGCGCCAGCGGGCTGGATCGTCAAGGTTTGATTTGACGCCAGTTGCACAGAAGCCCTCCATCGAGTGATCGATGGGGGCTTTTTTGTTGAACAAGGCAAGATCAAAAGATCGCAGCCTTCGGCAGCTCCTACAGGGTGAACACCAATCCCACGTAGGAGCTGCCGAAGGCTGCGATCTTTTGATCTTTACCTCTTCATGCCAATCCGCTTCCCCTGCCTCCCGGCAATCCCACTGGCCTGCCCATCCTGCTGTTTCCCGGTGCGCGCCTGAGTGATCAACCCCGGAATCAACACCCCTTCAGGCAGGTTTTTCCAGAATCTCGCCGGCAAATGCCCCTGCATCACCTTCGGGTTCAACCGCGCTGGGTTGAAGATATGGCTGTAGTAGGTCAGCCACATATCACCGTGGGGGTCATCAATGTTCTGCGCCAGCCGTTGCCATTCAATCGGGCATTGGCGTTCGTGGATTAATTGTTCGCCATCGTAATAAACCCCGTCGCGGGGCGTGGCAATCAACCAGCGGTGGCGGCCCATGCGGGCGATGAAATGCTCGCTGGCGCTGTGCAGGATGTCGTGGGCCGGTTCATGCCACGCGACATATTGCGGACCTTCGGTGGCTTGAGGTCGCTCGACGAAACGCACGAACGCATGCAGGTGATGGGCTTCGCGCTGTACTTGCTTGATCCGCCGTTGCAGCTCAGTACCGAGCTTGTCACCGGCCAGCATCGCCGTTCGGTCGCCATGACTGACCCGCCACAGCACTTCATACAGCAAACTCCAGCGCTGATCGCCACGATAACGTGCGGCGCTTTCAAGGATGCCCAGCAACGCCAACGGGATACGCGCCTGAAACGGGCCGTTGCCGTCGGGAGGCGCATCATCGCTGGCGAACAGGTCAGTAACACCCTCCGACGCCCAACTGACCAGACTCGGATCGACCTCATGACTGAGCAACCATCGCGCCTGCTGACGCCAGGTCTGGAACAGGTCGTCGCAATCCAGATTGATCATCCCCATAACCCCATTTGTTGCGGCTGTGGCCGATCACGCAGTTGCTGGTAGAGCAAGTGGCTGGTGACTTCGGCCTGCTGCGGGTGGTAATCGCTGGTGATGAAGAACGGCTTGGCCTTGGCCAGCACGCAGCGCATGCGCGCCAGGTCTTCATAACGAATACGCCGTTGCTGGCGCAGTTCCACCAGACGCTCGGTGGTGCGCAATCCGATCCCGGGAATACGAGCGATCAACGAGGCCTCGGCGCGATTAAGGTCCAGGGGAAATACGTCACGATTCTCCAGCGCCCAGGCCAGTTTCGGGTCGATGTCCAACGCCAGGTGCCCCGGCCCCTTGAACAACTCGCCAGCGGTGAATCCGTAGCTGCGCAGTAGAAAATCAGCCTGATACAAGCGGTGTTCGCGCATCAGCGGCGGTGCGGCGAGCGGCACGCTTTTCGGACTGTTGGGGATCGGGCTGAACGCCGAGTAATAGACCCGGCGCAGGCGATAGTTGCCATACAACGCCTGGGCGCTATGCAAAATGGTGCTGTCGTCGGTGTCATCGGCGCCGACGATCATCTGGGTGCTCTGCCCCGCCGGGGCGAATTTCGGCGCCCGCGGTTCGTTGAGTACGGTTTGCTCGCCGGTATAGATGGTTTGCATCGCCTGTTTGATCGAGCCCAGCTGCTTTTCCGGGGCCAGGGTTTGCAGGCTGGCATCGGTAGGCAGTTCGATGTTGACGCTGAGCCGGTCGGCATAGCGCCCCGCTTCCTCGATCAGCGCCGGATCGGCTTCGGGAATGGTCTTGAGGTGGATATAGCCCCGGAACTCGTGCTCTTCGCGCAGCAACTTGGCCACGCGGATCAACTGTTCCATGGTGTAGTCCGCCGAACGGATGATCCCGGAACTTAAAAACAAGCCGCTGACGCAGTTGCGCCGGTAGAAATCCAGGGTCAGCGTAACCACCTCTTCAGGCGTGAACCGCGCCCGAGGCACATCGCTGGAACGGCGATTGACGCAATATTGGCAATCGTAGAGACAGAAATTGGTCAGCAATATTTTCAGCAGCGAAACACAACGCCCGTCCGGCGTATAGCTGTGGCAGATGCCCATGCCATCGGTGGAACCCAGCCCGCTTTTACCTTCGGAGCTGCGCTTGGGCGCACCGCTGCTGGCGCAGGAGGCGTCGTACTTGGCCGCGTCGGCGAGAATGCTGAGCTTGTCGATGAGTTCCATGGGCAACGCCTGATACTGTTCGGATATACAGTATAGAGTCAGCCTTGCGGGCACAAGCCATCAACTCACCTCTCATCGGACAGGATGAAATCGGCGCCCTTTTCAATTCGTCACTAGACTTGCCGCGAGCACTCGCAATCGACAGGTGTCAGGAAACCATGGGCAAACTCTGGCAAAAGTATCTGGCCTTGCTGGACACCGACTTCACCACGCAGGTGTTCGACAACATCAAGAACCTGCTGGTGTGCGCGTTGCTGTTCGCGGCGGGCACCAATGCGTTGCACAGCGAGCACCATCCGTACATGGGGCTGCTCACCTCGAACGTGGCGGGTTGGGCGCTGATTGCGGTGTCGGCGCTGCTGATGCTGCTCAGCGTCAGCGACGGTCTGCGGCGCTTGTCCCGGCTGCGCTATCACAGCGCGTTCCAGGTGATTTTGTTTTTGATTTACCTGATTCTGGCAGTGCGGGTGGTTGAATACGTCTGGGATTTTCGGGCGTAGGGCAGATCAAAAGATCGCAGGCTGCGCCAGCGCCTACATCGGTTTCCTTGAATCACACCAACCCCGTAGGCGCTGCCGAAGGCTGCGATCTTTTGATCTTGATCTGTTGAACCGACTGATCCGGCAACACCAGATCAAACCGCGCGCCCATCTCCTTGCGCCCCGCAGCCGTCAACGCCAATGCCCGACTGTCCAGGTCCTGAGTCACCCATTTGCGCTTGATCGCCACCTGCAACAACGCCGCCCCCAGCGAACCACCCAGATGCGGCCGACGCATGCTCCAGTCCAGGCACGGGCAGGCGAAGCGACGACGCATCGTGCTCAGGTCCTTGACCTCAATGCCCAACCCTTCGAACAACGCCTCGCCGCTGTCGCTCAACTGATAAACCTGCTCGTCGGTTTCCAGCAACCACCCCGCCTCGATCATCCGGTCATGCAGCAACACCGCCAGGGTGCCGGCCATGTGGTCGTAGCAGGTACGGGCGAATTGCAGCCGATCCGGGGTGCTGGGGTTGAAGGTCGGCGCCGCGTTCTGGCCGATCACCATCAAGGCTTCCAGCGCCTGGGCCACGCGTTTGTCGGCAAGGCTGTAATAACGATGGCGCCCTTGGACGTGCAGCCGCAAGAGCGCCAGTTCCTTGAGCTTGGCCAAGTGCGCGCTGGCCGTGGAGGCGCTGACTTCGGCAATCGCCGCCAGCTCGGTGCTGGTGCGGGCGTGGCCGTCCATCAGCGAACAGAGAATTTTCGTCCGGGCCGGCTCCGCAATCGCAGCCGCTACCTGAGAGACGCCGATGTCGTGCTGTTCAACGTTCATATTTCGCTCCCGGACGAATCAAGGCCTTTGTGAACTGGAGATAGTAGCAACACTTTCCCCACCACGAACAAGGCTGCGACCCATGGACCCGATCATCGCTGCAACTCATGCCGAACCTTATCCCTATTACGCACAACTGCGTGCCGAGGGTGGGCTGGTTTTTCATCAAGGCCTGAAACTGTGGGTGGCCAGCAGTGCAGCTGCCGTGGCGGCGGTGCTGGCGCATCCGGATTGCCATGTGCGTCCATTGGGTGAGCCGGTGCCCAAGGCGATTGCTGACGGGTTGGCTGGCGAGGTGTTTGGTCGGCTAATGCGCATGAATGAAGGTGAACGGCAGCGCTGCCCTCGGTCGGCGATTGAGCCGGGGTTGGCGTTGATTGATGTGAATGAAGTGCAGGCGCTGGTCGCTGCGCGGTTGATCACACCGGACGTCGAAGGTTTGTCGAAAGCCATGTTTCGTGGGCCGGTTTGTGTGGTGGCGGCGTTGTTGGGGTTTTCGCCCGCTCAGGCACGGGTTATCAGCGAGTTGACCGCCGATTTCGTGGCTTGCCTGTCGCCGCTGAGTAATCCCGTTCAACTGGCTGCTGCCCACGCGGCGGCCGAACAGTTGCGAGGTGATTTCATTGAGTTGCTGGATGATCCGGACGCACACAGCCCGCTGCTGCTTGGCATTCGGCAGCGGTTCGCGTCTTCGGATAATGAAATGCTGATCGCCAACCTGATCGGGTTGTGCTCCCAGGCGTATGAAGCCACCGCCGGGCTGATTGGCAACGCGCTGGTGGCGTTGATCCGAAACCCGTCATTGCAACGTGATTTGCCGTCCACCGACGACCTGATCGCAGAAACCCAACGCTTCGATCCGTCAGTGCAAAACACCCGCCGCTTCGTCGCCGCACCTTGCGAAATCGGCGGCACCAGCCTGAACCCCGGCGACACCATCCTGGTGCTACTGGCCTCGGCCAATCGCGATCTGCAGTTCAACGACAACCCCGACGCCTTCATCCTCGACCGTGCGAACCGTCGCAGCTTCACCTTCGGCAGCGGCCGCCATCAATGCCCGGGACAGACGCTGGCCTTAAGCATCGCCAGCGCAACGTTGACGCAAATCCTGGCGATGAACCCCGCGCTGGAGCGCCTGACCTGGCACTACCGCCCTTCCCTGAACGGCCGTATTGCGCTGTTCACCGAGGCTCAAGCCTGATCACTCAGGCGCTGCGGTATTCCACCGTCAGGTGCGACAACTCATGAACCGGCGCCAGACGTTCGCGAATCGCGTCGGCACTGACGCTGGCCACCGCCACCACGCTGACAATCGCCGCCCGCGCCTCAGGGCCGACCTGCCAGACGTGCAGGTCGCTGATGCTCACGTCCCCCGACGACTCCAGCAACTCGCGAATTTCCTCGGCCACGTGTTCGTCCGTGGTATCGAGCAACACGGCAGCGCTGTCGCGCATCAGGCCATAAGCCCATTTCGCGATGACGATGGCGCCGACGAGCCCCATCGCCGGATCGAGCCAGACCCAACCCAAGTAGCGGCCAGCCAGCAATGCGGCGATGGCCAGGATCGAGGTCAAGGCATCGGCCAGCACATGGACGTAGGCTGAACGCAGGTTGTTGTCGTGATGATGGCCATGGCTGTGAGCGTGGTCGTGACCGTGATGCCCATGACTGCCTGCCAGCACAAAAGCGCTTACGATGTTCACCGCCAGCCCCACCACCGCGATGATCGTCGCTTCAGTGAATGCCACGGTGGTCGGCTGGAACAGCCGCAGGATCGACTCGCCGGCGATGCCGAGCGACACCAGCCCCAATACCATGGCCGACGCAAAACCGGCCAGATCGCCGACCTTGCCGGTGCCGAAGCTGAATCGCGCATTATTGGCGTGGCGCCGCGCAAAACCGTAGGCCGCCGCGGCGATGCCCAGGGCCACGGCATGGGTCGCCATGTGAAAACCGTCCGCCAGCAGCGCCATGGAACCGGTGATGTAACCGGCGGCGATCTCACCCACCATCATCACGAAGGTCAGCGCCACCACCCACCACGTACGGCGGGTATTTTCATCGTGGGAAGCGCCGAGGAACACGTGGTCGTGGGCGAAGCTTGAAGCCTGAGGTGTCAGTGTCATGTGGGTCGCGGCTCTATTTCGAATAACGGCGGATGGCTTGCAACAACTCTTCCACGCCCTGGGCGCGCTCTTCGTTGCTGAGGTCAGGATGGGCCACGTGCTCACGGGCGTGGGCGTCGATGAACTGATCCATCAAACCGTTGACCGCGCCACGGATCGCCGCGACCAGGTGCAGGGTCTTGGCACAGTCAGCGTCGGATTCCAGCGCCTTCTCCACCGCTTGCACCTGCCCGGCGATGCGCCGGACGCGGTTGAGCAGATCGTCTTTGTGTTCGTGAATATGCGACATACCTATACCCCCTACCCCTATATGGCGAGCATGGTCGTTGATATGGCAGGGAGTGGCAAGGTGTTACTGGAAAGACTTACGAGAGCGGGTAGCGCATTGAGGCCATGTTGCTCTTGGTCAAATTTTCGGCAGCAGGCCTTCAACAACGCCGGGTAATGCCCACGGTGTATCAGCCAAGGCGAGTGCTCCGCTGTTCTTCAACTCATCGACGGACCCATAGCCCCAAATCGCTCCCACCGGGATCACCGCATTTCGCCGGGCGGCCTCCATGTCATCACGCTTGTCGCCAATCATGAACACGCTGGATGGCGGCTTCGCCTGGGATGCCAGGAGCTTCTTTACCAGGTCAGCCTTGTCATCGAGCTTACCGTCGGGCGAGGTGCCGAAGATCGACTGGAAAGACGCCGACAAGCCATTGCAGGCGAGCATTTTTTCAGCAAACTCCTGGCGTTTGGAGGTCGCCACGAAGAGCGAATAATCACGCTGCGAAAAGTAGTTGAGCGCATGGGTGATACCGGCGTACGGAAGGCTTTTGTAAAGCCCTTGCTCCCGGTAGTGGGAGCGGTACAAGTCGACGCACTCCTCCACTCGGTCGTCGGCAAAAGGCGCCAGCAGTTCTGCGACTATCTGGTTCATCGGGGGGCCAAACAGGCTTTGCGTCTCAGCGCCGGGAACAAAGTCATGGCCCAGTTGACGTATGGCGTACGTCAAACTCTCGACGATTCCGGGGGCCGAGTCGAGGATGGTACCGTCCAGATCGAAAATGATGACGTTGAAATCAGTCACGCGTGGAACCTCCTGTTCGCAAAGGGAGAAACGATAGATGCCGGGGTTCAGGCGTACAAGCCGGCGGACTCTGGCGTGGTCGTAGGTAACGACGCAAGGTTCAGTAGCTTCAAAGGAAGTATGGAAGCGAACATCGCGCTCGGTCACATCGCCCGCAGACACGGTGAGCTGGATATGAAAGCTATGATGCCGGCGTTAGAAGCGGCGAAGGAGAAATTGCCCGCACTTGAAGCAACTGTGGCCGACACGCTTGATGATATTGAGATGTTCACTTGACTCATTGAATCAAAATCAAAAGATCGCAGCCTTCGGCAGCTCCTACAGGTCCTGCGTACAACCCGATATTCGCGACCAACACAATTACGCGTAGGAGCTGCCGAAGGCTGCGATCTTTTGATCTTCCTGCCCAAAACAACAAAAAACCCGCCCCTCATTTCACTGAGGCGGCGGGTTTTGTCATTTCAATCCACGGACAATCCATCAATCATCCCGCGTCAGCACTTCCAACAACTCAATCTCAAAAATCAGATTCGAGTTCGGTGGAATCGCGCCCATCGTGCGCTCGCCATACGCCAGGTGTGCCGGCACCAGCAGCTTGCGCTTACCACCCACCTGCATGCCCATGATCCCCTGGTCCCAACCTTTAATCACCCGCCCAGTCCCGATTACACACTGAAAAGGCTTCCCTCGGCTGTAGGAAGAATCAAACTCGGTACCGTCTTCCAGCCACCCGCGATATTGCGTGGTGATCAGCGCGCCTTTTACCGCTGCTTTACCGTCGCCCGGTTCAAGGTCGATTACCTGAAGCTCATCATTCATTACATGCACTCGTCTGTTCACTCCCTCGCAAGGGCTCATGGGCGCCGTTTTCCCAGAATTGCAGGCAATTGGCAACCGTTCGGTGCGGTTTGGATCTATTTCCGGCCGTCAGCGTGAACTAATATAAGCGCCATCACCCCGACGGTTAAACACGCCATGATGGCCATTCCTGAATGAGTTTCCTCTGGATCAGCGCCGCCATTGGCTCAGTGATGCTTGCCCTGCTGGTTGTGCTGGTCTGTCGCCAGTACGCCTTGCAACGGCAACTGACGGAGTGCCGCGCGCTGATCGCCAGCCTGTCCACAGGGCAAAACATTCATCTGGACGGTGACGCCGAACGCTTTAAACGCAGCCAGTACTTCGCCCGCATCGGCACCTGGGACTGGGACGTGGACACCGACAAGCTCTACTGGTCGGAGGCGATCTACGGCATGTTCGGGTTCAAGATTGGCGAAGTCACGCCCTCCTACGCCTTGTTCTGCTCCTGCGTACACCCGGACGACCGGGCCAAGGTCCGCGCCGGTGAATTACGTTGCCTGGAAACCGGTGAGAACCATGATGAGGAATACCGCGTGGTCTGGCCTGACGGCACCATCCGCTGGCTGCGCGAAACCGGCAATGTGGTGAAGAACGACCACGACACCACCATCAAAATGATGGGGGTGGTGCGCGATATCACCGAAGAAAAAGCCTCCGCCAGTTACCTGCAACACCTGGCCCACTACGACCCGCTGACCGGCCTGCCCAATCGCCTTGTATTGGAAGAACGCCTGTCCGAAGCACTGGAGCAGGCGCGGATCAGCGCCACACGGGTGGCGCTGGTGTTTGTCGACCTCAATGGTTTCAAGGCCATCAATGACCATTACGGTCACGCGGCGGGCGACCGGGTGCTGGTCACTACGGCCACACGACTCAAGCGAATCCTGCGCTCCACCGACACCGTCGCCCGGATTGGCGGCGACGAATTCGTGGTGATCCTGCAAGGCCTGCCTCCGGGCATCAACTTGCAGGACGAAGCGCGCAGCATCTGTCAGAAAATCTTCGTCGAACTCTCACCGCCAGTGACGATTGGCAATGACCAGCGCCACATCGGCACCAGCCTTGGCGTCGCGGTATTCCCGGACCATGCGCCGAGCATGGATCGGCTGATTCATATCGCGGATCTGGCGATGTATGAGGCGAAACGCAGTGGGAATAATCAGTATCGTTTGGGGACCACCAGCCCGGCGCATGCTCATAGCGAATAAGGCCGAACACGCGCCAAAACTCCAGCTCTGCGGCTTACCGCTCCACCGGCGTGACATCCACAATCGTCCCGCTGGTAATCAACACCATCATGTACTTGTCATTGATCTGCACCCACTGCGCGTCGGACGCCGGCGCCTTCAGGCCTTTCGCCTTCCAGTTTTTCACGGCTTTTTCGCTGCGTTGATAAACCTCCGGTGCACGGTCGCCCTTCACAAGGCTACGTGAGTTGTTGGCGCCGGGCTGGACGGTTTTCTGCGGTGTTTCGGCGGCCTGGACGATAGGACTGATAGCGGTAATACCTGCGACAAGGGCGAGGCTGGCGATAAGGGTTTTATTGTTCATCGGTGAACCTCTTGGGATGTCGTGACTACTGAGTTCCGACTACACGGGTGGCAAATCATTCCTTACTGTAGCGATGATTCTGCGACCGACTGTACTGGAGGTGTAACGCCGGGGCGGCGTAGGCTGGGGAAAAACCAGCGGGATTCGCCATGCACATCGCCATTCTGACCTTCGACGGTTTCAACGAACTGGACTCCCTGATCGCCTACGGCATGCTCAGCCGGATTTCCCTGCTGGGTGACCAGAATTGGCGGGTGAGTATCGCCTCGCCAACGCCTCGTGTGACGTCGATGAACGGTTTGACCATCGATGCGCACATCGATCTGCAGCAAGCCTGCGCCGCCGATGCGGTGTTGTTTGGCAGCGGCAGGAAGACCCGCGAAGTGGCTGACGACCCGGTGATCATGGATCAACTCAAATTCGACCCGGCGCGGCAACTGCTGGGCTCGCAATGCTCCGGCACGTTCCTGCTGGCCAGACTTGGTCTGCTCGGCGACGCCCCGGCCTGCACCGATACCACCAGCAAGCCCTGGGTGCAGGCGGCCGGCGTCAACATCATCAACCAAGCGTTCTACGCCAACGGCAACATCGCCACGGCGGGCGGCTGTTTCTCGGCGCAATATCTGTCGGCATGGTTTTTGGCGCGGCTCAAAGGAGCTGAGGCGGCGCGGGAAGTACTGCATTACTTCGCGCCGGTGGGCGAGAAGGAAGATTATGTGGCTCGGGGGATGGCGCATATCGAGGCGTATATCTGACGGGTGGGTTGTCTGTTTAGACGCCTTCGCGAGCAAGCCCGCTCCCACATTTTCTCGCGGTTGTTCGCTGATTCTATGTTCGCTGAAGAGCTCCTGTGGGAGCGAGCCTGCTCGCGAAAGCGGTGTGTCTGGCAACAACAGTCCCAGGCACATTGATCCACCTCGCGCATCAATGCATGCCAACTATGCAATTAACATATCGATGCCCCTGCTCCACTATCCGCCCCAATAAGAACCGTGCGCGGCCCCCACGCGGCGCACGTCATAAAAGCGGTGGAGTACAGGTCAATGACAACAGCAATCCCTTCCGGTCGTTCCCGGGCCGGTGCGATTTTCCGGGTCACGTCGGGCAACTTCCTCGAACAGTTCGATTTCTTCCTTTTCGGTTTCTACGCCACGCAGATCGCTGCCGTGTTCTTCCCGGCCAGCAGCGAATTCGCCTCGTTGATGATGACGTTCGCAGTATTCGGCGCCGGTTTCCTGATGCGCCCGCTCGGCGCTGTGGTGTTGGGTGCCTACATCGATGATGTGGGTCGGCGCAAAGGCTTGATTGTCACGCTGTCGATCATGGCCAGCGGCACGATTTTGATTGTGCTGGTGCCCGGTTACGAAAGCATCGGGCTATTCGCGCCGGCCATCGTGTTGATCGGCCGCTTGCTGCAAGGCTTCTCCGCCGGTGCGGAAATGGGCGGTGTCTCGGTGTACCTTTCGGAGATCGCCACGCCAGGCAACAAAGGCTTTTTCACCAGTTGGCAGTCGGCCAGCCAGCAAGTGGCGATCATTGTCGCAGCGGCGCTGGGCTATGGGCTGAACCAGTGGATGGCGCCAGCGATGATTGCCGATTGGGGCTGGCGGATTCCGTTTTTCGTCGGTTGCATGATCATCCCGTTCATTTTCTTCCTGCGCCGTAACCTCGAAGAAACCGCCGAGTTCACAGCCCGTAAACATCGCCCGAGCATGGGCGATGTGTTCCGTACCCTGGCGCAGAACTGGGTGATCGTGTTCGCCGGGATGATGATGGTTGCCCTGACCACCACCGCGTTTTACCTGATCACCGTGTACGCGCCGACCTTCGGCAAAACCGTACTGCACTTGAGCACCTCCGATGCGTTGCTGGTGACGCTGCTGGTGGGGGTTTCGAACTTCTTCTGGCTGCCGCTGGGCGGTGCCTTGTCCGACCGCATCGGTCGGCGCCCAGTGCTGATCGCCATGGCGCTGCTGACCTTGGCCACGGCCTATCCGGCGTTGACTTATCTGGTGAACGCGCCGAGTTTCATCAACATGCTGCTGGTGTTGCTGTGGCTGTCGTTCATTTATGGCTTGTACAACGGCGCGATGGTCGCCGCCCTCACGGAAATCATGCCGGTGGAAGTGCGGGTGGCCGGGTTCTCGCTGGCGTACAGCCTGGCCACGGCAGTGTTCGGTGGTTTCACCCCGGCGATGTCGACGCTGCTGATCCAGTACACCGGCGACAAAGCGGCGCCCGGTTACTGGATGAGTTTTGCCGCGCTCTGTGCCTTGTGCGCGACGTTGTTTCTCTATCGCCGCTCCTCCGGCCGCCTGCAACCGGCCCTCTCGTAACCGACCTTTGACGGCGAGAACTATCCGATGAAAAAGCTTTTCAACTATGCAGCGCTGGTCCTCTTCGCGAGTTTGAGCACTGTCGGCCAGGCCGAAGAGATTCGTGTGATGACCTCGGGTGGCTTTACCGCTGCCTACAAAATCCTCGGCCCCGAATTCGCCGCGGCCACCGGTAATACGTTGGATACGGCCCTCGGTCCATCAATGGGCAAGGCGCCGGAAGCGATCCCCAATCGCCTGGCTCGCGGTGAACAGGCCGACGTGGTGATCATGGTCGGCTATGCGCTGGACGACTTGATCAAACAAGGCAAAGTCGACCCCGCGTCACGGGTGGAACTGGCGGATTCACGGATCGGCCTGGTGGTGCGCAAAGGCGCGGCGAAACCGGACATCAGTTCGGTGGCGGGTTTGAAAAAAACCCTGCTTGATGCGCAATCGGTGGCCTATTCCGACAGCGCCAGCGGTGTGTACATCGAAGAACAGTTGTTCAAGAAATTGGGCATCGAAGACCAGCTCAAGCCGAAGTCGAAGATGATCCCGAAAATCCCCGTGGGCGCGGTGGTTGCCACGGGCGATTATCAGTTGGGCTTCCAGCAGGTCAGTGAGTTGCTGCCGGTGCCGGGGGTGAGTTTTGTGGCGAAGATTCCCGAGTCAGTGCAATCGGTGACCCGTTTCGCTGCCGGCATTCCAGTGGGCGCGCAACACCCTACGCAGGCCAAGGCGTTGCTGGATTACCTGGCCTCTCCGGCTGTTCAACCGCAGGTACAAGCCACAGGGCTGGATTCGGTCAACCGCTGACCGGCGGCTGGACTTTCATCTCTACCACCAGCCGTTCCAGTTCCAGGGCTGCCGGGGTCAAGGTGCGACCCCGGCGCTTGATCAGGCCGACACTGCGCATCACCTGCGGATCGGTCAGAGGCACCCGCGTCAGAATCGGATGATCCTCCGCCGGCATCGCCATCAACGGCACCGCCGCCACACCCAGCCCCGCCTCCACCAGTCCGATCATCGTCGTCACGTGACGGGTTTCACAGATGCTCGGCCGCTGCGGCACCACCCCGGCCAGGGCTTGATCCAGTAAGAAGCGATTGCCCGAGGTCTTATCGAGGGAGATGTAGTCCTGCCGGTAAAACTCATCCCAGGTCACGCTGCTACGCCCGGCCAACGGGTGATCGCGTCGGCAGGCCACCACGTAGCCTTCCTGCACAAGGGGTTCGAAATCGACCTCGGCTTCGAGGGTGCCCATGAAACTCAGGCCGAAATCCGCCTCGCCGTTGACCACGGCACTCAGCACATCGTGGGCACTGGAATCGAGGACCTTGACTTTGATTCGGGGAAATTGCCGATGGTAATGAGCGATCACCCGGGGCATGAAGTAGTACGCCGCCGACGGCACGCAGGCGACGGTGACATGGCCGAGCCGGGTCGAGGCGACTTCGCTGATACCGAGCAATGCCACGTCCAGATCATCGAGCAAACGCTCGACGCTGGGGATGAAACCGCGCCCGGCCTGGGTCAGGCTGACCTTGCGGGTGGTGCGTTCGAAGAGTTTTACGCCGAGGGCATCTTCGAGCTTTTCGATGCGACGGCTCAGGGCGGGTTGGGAAATGCGCACCGTGTCGGCAGCCTTGCGAAAGCTGCCCTGCTCGACCACGGCGCGGAAGGCTTGCAGGTCGTTCAGGTCGAAGTTGATGGCCATAAGGGGCGCTCTGGGGCGGGTTGATTGATCAGCTTATCCTATTAGTCTGGATAATTAATGTTGCCAGTGGGGACGCCTTCGCGAGCAAGCTCGCTCCCACAGGGGCGCTCGGCTGGGCACAAGATATGTGTACGAACCGAGATCCTCTGTGGGAGCGGGCTTGCTCGCGAAAGCGGTGTGTCTGGAGAAATGAATGTTGGATGTGATGGCCCCTTCGCGAGCAAGCTCGCTCCCACCGGGGGGCGGGCCTGGGCACAGGATGTGTGTACGAACCGAGATCCTCTGTGGGAGTGAGCTTGCTCGCGAAAGCGGTGTGTCTGGAGAAATGAATGTTGGATGTGATGGCCCCTTCGCGAGCAAGCTCGCTCCCACAGGGGCGCTCGGCTGGGCACAGGATATGTGTACGAACCGAGATCCTCTGTGGGAGCGAGCCTGCTCGCGAAAGCGGTGTGTCTGGAGAAATGAATGTTGGATGTGATGGCCCCTTCGCGAGCAAGCCCGCTCCCACCGGTGGGGCTCGCCTGGGCACAGGCTATGTGTACGAACCGAGATCCTCTGTGGGAGCGGGCTTGCTCGCGAAAGCGGTGTGCCAGACAACCTCATTTCATCTGCCAGGCTGACGCACGCAGCCCCAGCCTTTATCCTTGTCACCCCTGCCGTACCGAGTCTATGGAGTTTCGCCATGCCCCATGAAGGCAACCTGTTGCAAGCCGCTGTCGTGTTTCTGTTCGCGGCGGTGCTCACCGTGCCTTTGGCCAAACGCCTGCAATTGGGTGCAGTGCTGGGTTATCTGTTTGCCGGGGTGATCATCGGGCCGTCGGTGCTGGGTTTGATCGGCAATCCGCAAAGCGTCAGCCACATCTCGGAGCTTGGGGTGGTGTTGCTGCTGTTTATCATCGGTCTGGAGTTGTCGCCGCGACGTTTGTGGGTGATGCGCAAATCGGTGTTCGGCGTCGGGCTGGCGCAGGTGCTGCTGACGGGGTCGGTGATTGGCGTGTTGGCGTTGTTCGTGTTCGGCCAGTCGCTGAACAGTGCGATTGTGCTCGGCCTGGGCCTGGCGTTGTCGTCCACCGCGTTTGGTTTGCAGAGCCTCGCCGAGCGCAAGGAACTGACCAGCCCCCACGGGCGGCTGGCGTTCGCGATTCTGCTGTTCCAGGACATCGCCGCGATCCCGTTGATCGCCATGGTGCCGCTGCTGGCCGGCGGTGATCACACCACGAGCGCCGCCGAAGACTTGAACCACGGCTTGCGGGTGTTGGGCAGTATTGCCGTAGTGGTGATCGGCGGACGTTATCTGCTACGACCCGTGTTCCGGGTGGTGGCCAAGACCGGGCTGCCGGAAGTCTCCACTGCCACGGCATTGCTGGTGGTAATCGGCACCGCGTGGTTGATGGACCTGGTCGGCGTGTCGATGGCGTTGGGCGCATTTCTTGCCGGGTTGCTGCTGGCGGACTCCGAATACCGTCACGAACTCGAAGCGCAGATCGAACCGTTCAAGGGATTGCTGCTGGGGCTGTTCTTCATCAGCGTCGGCATGGGCGCCAACCTGAGTCTGCTCCTGAGCGCGCCGATCACAGTGCTGGGGCTGACCCTGCTGCTGATCGCCATCAAGCTGCCGCTGTTGTTTGTTGTTGGACGGCTGGCCGGTGGTTTGGGCAAGGTCAGCGCGATTCGCCTCGGCATCGTGCTCGCGGCGGGAGGTGAGTTTGCGTTTGTGGTGTTCAAGATCGGTCGCGACCAAGGCTTGTTCGAGCCGCGTCTGTACGACTTGCTGGTGCTGACGATTACCTTGTCCATGGCGGTGACGCCGCTGCTGTTGCTACTGTGCGCACGGCTGTATTCGCCGAAAGTGCAGCCGGTGGTAGTGCCGGAGAAATTCCGTGAAATCGACACCGACGCTCCGCGTGTGGTGATCGCAGGCATGGGCCGGATGGGCCAGATCGTTGCGCGGATTCTGCGCGCGCAGAACATCAAGTTCGTCGCGCTGGACACCTCGGTGGAAACCATCGAACTGTCCCGCAGCTTCGGCGGCGTGCCGGTGTTCTACGGCGACCCGATGCGCCCGGAAATCCTCAGCGCCGCCAAGGTCGAGCAGGCGGAATATTTCGTGATCGCCACCGATGACCCGGACACCAACATCAAGACTGCCGAAGTGGTACACCGCTTGTACCCGCACATCAAAATCATCGCTCGGGCGCGCAACCGTCAGCACGTTCACCGCTTGGTCGACCTCGGCGCCGAGGCGATTCGGGAAACCTACTACTCCAGTCTGGAAATGAGCCGACGCACGCTGGTAGGCCTGGGGCTGACCCAGGCGCAGGCAGATGCGCGGATCAAACGCTTCAAACATCACGATGAACAGGTGCTGGAAGCGCAGCATGCGGTGTATGACGATGCGGCGAAGGTCTTGCAGACGGCGCAGGAAGCGCGGGCGGAACTGGCCAAGTTGTTTGAGTCGGATCAGTTGGAAGAGCAGGAGTCGGGTAAGGTTTGAGGCCTTGCGCGGCAATTAGGCCGCTTTCGCGAGCAGGTTCGCTCCCACAGGGACTCTGGTTGACCACAAATTGTGGATACACCCGAGAACAAATGTGGGAGCGGGCTTGCTCGCGAAGAGGCCGTGTCAGTTGAATCAATACTGACTGACCCACCGCCTTCGCGAGCAAGCCCGCTCCCACAAGGGGTCAGGCCATTTCCAGCGCCTTCTCCTGCACCGCACCCTTCACCTCAAACCGGTCCGCCAGGAACGGCGTGATATCCAGCGGCAGCGGTTCGTGGTTCACCAGTTTATCCAGCAACACCCCGGTAATCGCCGAGGTCAGGATGCCGGTGCGGAAATGCCCGCAGGCATTCAGATACCCTTCCACTCCCTTCATCGGCCCGAGAATCGGTAGCTCATCCGGCGACCCCGGACGCAGCCCGGCCCAGGTGCGCTTGAGGTTGACGTCCGCCAGTTGCGGAATGCAGCGCACGGCGCCTTGCACCAGCCCGGCGATTTCCGGGTAGGTGGTGGTGACGTCGAAGCCTTTGTCCTCGGTGGTGCTACCGATCAGGATTTCGCCGTTGTCCTTCTGCGCCACGTAGCAATCGCTGGTGGTCAGGCAACCGCGCAGGATCTTCGGCATGCGCTCAGTCAGCAGGATCTGGCCTTTCACCGGGTTCACCGGTATACGAATGCCGGTGGCCTGTTCACTCAGGTCCGCCGCCCAGGCACCGGCCGCATTGATCAGGGTGTCGCAATGAAACACCCCGGCTTCGGCGGTTTGTACGCCGGTCACTCGTGAACCGTGGTGCAGTACCCCGGTGACGGTAGTGTTGAAGTACATGTCCACGCCGTTCTGCCGCGCGCCTTCGGTATAAGCATCGGCCAGACGGAACGGGCTGACCTGGTGATCGCAAAGAAACTCCAGCGCCCCCCTCGCCTCATGGCTGACGGCGGGCTCGGCTTCGCGCAGTGCCGCCTGATCGAGCCAGCGCACCTGATCCGCCAGGTGCGGAATGCAGGCGACGATATGCTCGGCATAGAGCCGGTCCTCATCGTCGTAGATCACGAACTTCAGCCCGGTCTTCTCGAACTTGAAATCCATCCCGTGCTTGTCCTGCAACTCCTTGTGCAACGCCGGGTACATCGCGTTGGACTGCAAGGCGAAATCGAAGAACGACTGCGGCAGGATGTGCGGTGTGCTGGAATCCACCACCACCGCCGAACCATGAGCTTCACGTTTGCGATTGGCCGACATCATCCGAAAGAAAATTACTCCGCAGCCCAACCCTACCGATTCGCCGATGGCCCACAAGCCGCCGGCCGAGGCCCGGGTCGCGTTGCCCGGGCGCTTGAAGTCGATCAGCGCAACCTTGAGGTTTTTGCGCTTGGACAATTGATAGGCGCAGGACGCCCCAATCACACCGCCGCCGGCGATGACCACGTCATAGAACTTACTCATGGTTGGCGGCCTCCGTGGCGGCATTATGAAAAGCTGAAAACGGGATCGGGTCGATAGGAAAACGCGGTCGCAACCAGCCTACATCCTGGCGACCGGTGGCCTCGCGCAGCCTGTCGCTGCAATAGCCGACACACATCCGTCCCTGACAGTCGCCCATGCTGACGCGGGTGCGCATTTTCAGGCTGGCCATGTCCTGCACGCCCTGCACCAGCGCCCGGTCGATGTCGGCGCGGGTTGCGTGTTCGCAACGGCAGATCACCGTGTCGGCGGCGGGCAATGCAGTCTGCCCGGCGCCGCGTTCGGTGTAGCGGTCAACCGCAGCACGAAAGCGCACGATGGCTTTGAGTTTGGAGAGATAACGATCACGCCTGACCAATGCCAGCTCCGTGTCCAGCACGCCCCGTTGCAACAGAATCGATAGCGCCGCGATCCGCCCCGCCAGCATCGCTGCTTCGCCACCGCGAATCCCGCCCATGTCACCAGCCAGATGCACATGGGGCTCGTTGCTTTGCTGCCAGATATCGGCACTGGCCCGCAGGTAGCCGTCATCGCTGAAGCCGTGGTTCAGGCCCATTTGCTGGCTGAGTTGAGTACGCGGGATAAAGCCGTAGCCGACCGCCAACGTCTGCGCGGCAATCGTTTCGGCGCGGCTCAGGTCTGGCTCCCAGGTACGGGAATAAGGCGCCACGGTGACCGATTTCAACTCACCATCGCCTTGGGCCTCGACCACGCCCCAGCCGTAATGCATGGGGATGCCGTGCAACTTCAGGAACGCCAACATGCTCAAGCCATCGAGAAACAGTTGCGGCTTGTTCAGCAGCGCCAGGCTTTCCCGGGCGATCTTGCCGAATGCGCACGCCTCGTAAACCCCGGCGACCGTCACCCCTGATGCGTGTAACTGACACGCCACCAGCGGCAGCAACGGACCGGTGCCGGTAATGACCACGGGGCCCTGGGGTTTGACCACACCACTTTTGATTTGCAGTTGCAGGCCGCCGAGCAAAATCACCCCGGGTAAGGTCCAGCCGGGAAATGGCACGCTGCGCTCATGACAACCCGCTGCCAGCAGCAATTGGGGATAGGCGATTTCGTGCAGGCGCTCGTCACCATCCAGCACCACCAGCGCACGAGTGCCTTCGGCACCGACCACGCGATGATTGAGCCGCACGTCGATCAGGCCCGACTGCTCCTGAAATTCACCGTGCAATCGGGTCAGGATTTCGGAATAGCGCGGCCCCAGATAATCGAGCTGAACGCCATCGCGCAGCGGCCCGCGATAAACCACACCGCCAAGCCGCGAGGCTTCTTCCAGCAAGGTGCAACGCACGCCGTGCCGCGCCAGTTCAATGGCCGCGGCCATGCCCGCCGGCCCGCCGCCGACGATCACAGGATGCAGGTTCATAAGGCCTCCTGCTCGGCGATGCGATTGACCTGGGTTTCGACGGTCATGCCGTCACGCGCGATAGTCTGGCAAGCGCGACGCTTGTGGCGGCCGTTGATTTTCACCAGGCAGCATTGGCACACGCCCATGCCGCAATAGGCACCGCTGATTTGGTCGTGATCGTTGCGGGCTACCTGGCGCAGGCCAAGAGACTGGATGACTGTGAGCACGGTTTCGCCGATGGCGGCGCTGACCGGTTGGCCGTTGATGTGCAAAGTCATATCCGCCCTGGCCAGTGGCTGGATATCGAAGGTTCTGTCTAAGCGTTGCATTGCGATGTTCTTCCGTGAAAGTTCAGGTGGGTTCGTCAGCTCCATGCTGCACTAACCTTGCGGGCCAACTGATACACAACAACGAGGAGGTCTGCACGGGCACTTCGACGGCGCACGGATTGCGCGCCAAAGCACTTAGTCGATACCGCAGCGAGGGCTTGGATGTTTTACGTTAAGCGATATTTCAGTTTGAAATATTGATCCACGCCGGTGAAAACGCCCCCGCTCTAACCCGAGCCTCAGTTGGAAAACACGTACTGCCCCTTGATTTTTTTCGGACCGAAAAAAGCCAGGTCCGGGAACAGCTTCATCTTCAGGTACAACACGAAATACACCATGCCGAAGGTGATGCCGGCGCCGATCAGCGTGCTCAGCGGGTCTTCGGCGAAATCTTTGAACAAGCGCGAAGACTGACTGAGGGAAAGGACGATATAGACGGTGTAGAACTGCGCCAGGTTCTTGTAGAAGCCATAGGCGAACCACAATGGGATGAGCCCGGCGAGCAAAGTGATAAACACCGCAGCCTTCGGTCCGATCATCGATCCCAGGAAGAATCCTGCAACCGCGCCGAGCACTGCCTGGGCCACCGTGAGCACAATCAGTATCGTGAGTTTGCGCCGATGCTGCCGGTTGAGCGCCGGGTCCGGGTGCGCGCCGATCCAGTAAGCCAGCACCCGATCCTTGACCGCCCCGCCGGAGAACGCCTTGAACGTCTCGGTCCTGGAGCGCCCAGCGTCGAGCATGCCCATGATTTGCTGTTTGATTTCCTTCTTGTTCAACCTAATTCTCCTTGATACACCACAGATAAATGTGGGAGCGGGCTTGCTCGCGAATGCGGTGTGCCAGTCAACATCAATGCTGAATGTCCTACCGCATTCGCGAGCATGCCCGCTCCCACAAAACAGATAAATCGCGTTACATAGTGCCCCAGAAAGCAAAACGCCGCTTCTACCAGAGGCAGAAGCGGCAGAGGCATGAGCCTCAGAGGGATCAGTGCATGAACAGGGCGATCAAAATAATGATCGGGATTGGCACGCCAAGAAAGAACAGAAGTAGTGAGCGCATGATGATTCTCCCGGGTTAGCGAACAGGTGGCAGCGAGGTGGTGGTTACGTAGGCATCCGATTCCAGATACACCACGGCATCCCGACGACGACCGCCGAAGGTTGCAGCAAGGCTGGCGAAAAACGCACCGGCCAGCAGCGCAACAAACATCCACAACGCAGTCCAGGCAGCGACTTTGGCGGCGGTGTCAGCGGCTTGTTGAGCGGCGACCTTGGCGTCGGCAATGGCTTTCTGGGTGCGGGCGTAGACTTCATCGACCCGACGCTCGGCATCGGCTTGAGTCAGGTTGGTGCGCTGTGCAACCAGTTGGGCGAGGTAGGTCCGGTCTTCGGCAGCCAGTTGACCGTTGCTGCTGAGGCTGCGAACAAAGATGCGGGTCACGGTGCCACGGGCGGCGTCATCGCTGACGGCGGCCGGACGATCATCGCGGAACAGGCTGTCGACGAAGTAACCGTACTGGTCACTGTTGGTATTACCGACGGCTGTACCTGCGGCTTGCGTCATGACACTCGCAGCACCACCGGCGACACTCGCACCGGCATGCACACCACCGCTGACAATGCTGCTGACCGAACCGACCACCAGGGTCGCGGTCACCAGAGTCGCCACGCACCAGGCCAGGAAGCCATGGGCCGTGTCACGGAAATAGACTTCATCACCATGCATGTTCGCCCACTTCACCCGCAAGCGGCCGGCGATGTAACCGCCAAGCCCCGATGCCACGATTTGCGTGACGGCCAGCCAGATGATCGTTGAAATGCCCAGGCCCTTGGCGCTGACGCCCTCGTTGGCCCACGGTGAGACAGCGGAAAAGCCCAGGCCGAAGCCGAGCAACACCAGAATCAACGACAACGCCGCTGCGGCAGCAGCCCCGGCGAAGATCGCGCCCCAGGACACGCCCGAGAGCGTGCTTGACTCTTCTGCGGCAGGATAAAAACCCTCTGAGGATCTATTCATTATTGTTCAGCTCCAGGCATGAAAGATGGTGTTACAACGCGTCAGAAGAGGAATTGCAGACACCGTGCCAGTCGCCAACTTTGAATAAATCGTTCTATATCAACAGGTTAAAAATGCTAAAAATCCTGGGACCATGCATTTTGCAAGAGCTGCTTAATTTCAGCGGGTTTTATGCATTGAGCTCAGTGTCCTCGTGTGACTACTTTCGCTTGTAGCTTTTATTACCGCTTGGCGTCAGGCAATACACACCGCCTCGAGGGCCGGTACAGAACGAACTGGTGCCGCATGCGCAACCATCGCTGCTCTGTAAAAGCGACTGCGGTCGAACCTGGCTTTGGCCGCCATACATCGCCGAACAACTCTTCTTCGACGCGCTGATGGAGCCGTCGTTACACAAAAACAGCTCGCCGTCGCAGCGATCAATGCCGCCCTTCTTCCCTGAACACGGGGTGTTACCGGCCCAGGTGGCGGAGCTAATCACGCTCAGCAACAGCACAAACATCGGCATCCAGCCACGACGAATCAACGTATGCACAGTGCTGCCCTCTAAAATCATGGCCCGATGATATCAACCTTCCACGCAAATAAACGCCGCACACGCAAGGTTCCTCAACCAAGATGAAAGTTAATTTAATAAGCCGCGCGCATTTCTTGGCAAAATGCCCTCATTCTGTAACGAACTGAATAGCAGGCCCGCCCTATGACCCGCATCTTGACCATCGAAGACGACGCCGTGACCGCCCGGGAGATCGTGGCTGAATTGAGCAGCCATGGTCTGGACGTGGATTGGGTCGACAATGGCCGCGAAGGCCTGGCACGGGCAGTGAGCGGTGACTACGACCTGATCACCCTCGACCGCATGCTGCCGGAGCTGGATGGTCTGGCGATCGTTACCACGCTGCGGACCATGGGCGTGGCCACGCCGATCCTGATGATCAGCGCCCTCTCCGATGTCGATGAGCGCGTGCGCGGCTTGCGTGCCGGCGGCGATGATTATCTGACCAAACCATTCGCCACCGATGAAATGGCGGCGCGGGTGGAAGTGTTGCTGCGTCGACAGAACACCGTCAGCGCCCTGGCCACCACATTACGCGTCGCGGATCTGGAGCTGAACCTGATCAGCCACGAAGCCAGCCGCGACGGTGAACTGCTGACGCTGTTGCCCACCGAATACAAATTGCTGGAATTCCTGATGCGCAACACTGGGCAAATCCTGTCGCGCATGATGATTTTCGAAGAGGTCTGGGGTTATCACTTCGACCCCGGCACCAACCTGATCGACGTGCACATCGGCCGCTTGCGCAAAAAGATCGACCCACCCGGCAACGTCCCATTGATCCGGACTGTGCGAGGCTCGGGGTATGTCATTGCTGAACCCCTCTAAAGGCTGGCGCTCTTCCAGCAGCCGCTTGCTGGCGCTCTACAGTTCACTGTTCGTGGCCTGGAGCGGGATCCTGATGGGGGTCATGTATTACGAGGTGTCCGGCTACCTGGACAACCTGGCCAAGCACTCGTTGATGCAACGCCAACACCTGTTCTCGCGCTTTCGGGGCGAACAACTGGTGGACGCCCTCGCCGCCAGCATGACCTTCGACATCCGCGGCATCGACGCCTATGGCCTGTTCGACGCCGAGCATCGTTACCTCAGCGGTGCCCTGCGCGAGATCCCGGCAGACCTGCCGCTGGACGCCAGGATTCACATGCTCGCCAACTGCGCCGAGTCCGACGACCCGACCCTGCCCGCCGACAGCTGCGACGCCGTGGCCACCCCGACGCTGGACGGTCGCTGGCTGGTACTGGTGCGCGACAACGGTTCGTTGTTTGCCGTGACCCAGATCATCCTTCACGCGCTGTTCTGGGGCGTGTCCCTGACCATCCTGCCGGGTATCGCCGGCTGGCATTTGTTGCGCCGCCGTCCGCTGCGACGTATCCGCGCGATCCAGGCCAGCGCCGAAGCCATCGTCGCCGGCGACCTGACCCACCGCTTGCCCTTGTCCAACCGCCGCGACGAACTGGACATGCTCGCCGCCATCGTCAACGCCATGCTCGAACGCATCGAACGCTTGATGAACGAAGTCAAAGGCGTGTGCGACAACATCGCCCACGACCTGCGCACCCCACTGACCCGCCTGCGGGCGCAGCTGTACCGGATTCAGCAACAGGCCGACGACGGTTCGCCCCTGTCACAGCAACTGGATTCGGTGCTGGCCGAGGCGGACACCTTGATGGCGCGGTTTCGTGGATTGTTGCGGATTTCCGAGCTGGAGGATCGTCAGCGGCGTTCCGGTTTTGTGCAACTTGATCCCGTGCCGTTGTTGCGGGAACTGCATGACTTTTATCTGCCATTGGCGGAGGAAGGCGAACTGGTTTTCCACCTGCAACTGCCGGCGGTTTTGCCTTCATTAAATGGTGATCGGGCGTTGTTGTTCGAGGCCATTGCCAACCTGCTGAGCAACTCGATCAAATTCACCCCACCCGGTGGCGAAGTGATCTTGCGCGGGCTCAATCAGGGCGGGCATACGCGGATTGAAGTACTCGACTCCGGGCCGGGTATTCCGCCGTCAGAGCGAGAAGCTGTGTTCCAGCGCTTTTATCGGGCTGAAGGTGGCAATCAACAAAGTGGGTTTGGCTTGGGGTTGTCGATCGTCGCGGCGATTGTCAGCCTGCACGGCTTCACCCTCGATGTCGGCACCAGCGACAACGGCGGCGCACGGTTGGCGCTGGATTGCCGGCAAAACTTGATCCCGCAAACCTGACAGACACAACGAAAATCCCCTGTGGGAGCGGGCTTGCTCGCGAAGACGGCGTGTCAGGCGATAAAGATGTCGACTGACATAATGCCTTCGCGAGCAAGCCCGCTCCCACAGGGGTTTTGCGGTGGGGCTTAGGCCGGGTAGTTGGCCCGCAGGGCTTCGAGGCCGCCTTGGTAGATGCCGGCGAACAGCGCTTCCACTTCTTCATCGGTCACGCCTTTGGCGGTGAACCGACCGGACCACGTTACCCGAGCGCCCTGCCCTTGTGCTTCAACGCGCAAGGTCGCCAGGTAATCGGTGGCCGGGAACGGTGCCTGCTCGATCGAGTAGCTGTAGGTTTTCCCCGTATTGTCGAACGCTTGCAGACGCTCGATCACCACCGCGCCATCCGCCGTTTGCAGGCTGCGCACGCGCCCGCCTTCGCTCAACTCGCTTTTCACAATAAACGGCAGCCAGTCCGGCAGCGAGTCGAAGCCGCCGATCAATTGCCAGACCTGGTCGGCCGAAGCCGGGATGTCGATAGTTGCTGATGCAGTTGCCATAAATAAGTTTCTCTCTATGAATTCAGTTCAGATTGCCATGCTGTCGACGACGCCGCCATCCACGCGCAATGCCGCGCCGGTGGTGGCCGAGGACAGTGGCGAGGCGATATAGGCCACCAAGTTGGCAACTTCTTCCACGTCAGCCACGCGCTGGATGATCGAGCTCGGACGCGCCTTGCGCACGAAGGCGTCGGCCTCTTCCCGGGCGCTGCGGCCAGACTCGGCGGTGGCGTCCTTGAGCATCTGTTCCAGGCCGTCGGTGAAGGTCGGGCCGGGCAGGATTGCGTTGACCGTCACGCCGGTGCCAGCCAGCCGTTTGGCCAAACCATGGGACACCGCCAGGTTGGCGCTTTTGGTCACGCCATAGTTGATCATGTCGGCCGGGATCGCCACCCCGGATTCCGAGGACAGAAAAATCACCCGGCCCCAACCGTTGTTGACCATCTCGGGTGTGTAATGCCGGGACAGGCGCACACCGGAGATCACGTTGACCTCATAGAAGCGCGTCCACTCGCTGTCCGGCGCATCGAAGAAATCCACGTCGTCGAAGATCCCGAGGTTGTTCACCAGGATGTCCGCCCGAGGTTCGGCGGCGAACAATTGCTCGGCGCCTTCAGCGGTGCCGAGGTCGGCGGTCAGGCCACGCAATTGCGCACCCGGCACGCTGCCGCGAATACTCGCCAGCGCTTGCTCAACCTTGGCCGAGTCGCGGCCGATCACCACCACCGTGGCGCCGCACTCGGCCAGCGCCTTGCTGATGCCCAGGCCAATGCCGGCGGTGCTGCCGCTGACGATGGCGAGTTTTCCAGTCAGATCGATTTTCATGCTCAACCTCCAATGATTGGCAGTGGTGCGCGCTCGGAAACCAGCTTCGCCTCACGCAATGCCTGCCAGAACGCCGCAGGAATGACCTCCGACAACGCGGCCACATCTTCAGCGATGCGGTCAGGACGGCTCGAACCCGGAATCACCGCCGCCACCGCCGGGTTGGCCAGGGAGAACTGCAACGCCGCCGCTTTGATGCTGACGCCGTGGGCCGCCGCAATTCGCTTGATCTGCTCGACTTTATTGATGATCGCCGGGCTCGCCTTTTGATATTCGAAATGCGTACCGCCAGCCAGGATGCCCGAGCTGTAAGGGCCACCAACCACGATTTCAACGTTCTGCGCCAGCGCCGACTCCATCAAGCGCTGTAAGGCGCGGTCATGATCGAGCAGCGTGTAGCGACCGGCCAACAGGAAACCGTCCGGCTGGGCTTCGGTGAGGTCCAGGGTCAGTTCGCACGGCTCGACCTTATTCACGCCCAAGCCCCAGCCCTTGATCACGCCTTCTTCGCGCAAACGCGTCAGTACTTTGAACGCACCGGTGCGGGCCTGGTTGAAGTATTCCAGCCATTGATCGCCGTAGAAGTCCTGGGCGATATCGTGGACCCAGACGATGTCCAGGCGATCGGTTTGCAGACGCTTGAGGCTGTCCTCGATCGAACGCATCGTCGCGTCGGCGCTGTAGTCGTTGACGATTTTGTTCGGGCGACCGTGTTCGAACACGCCGGCCTTCTCGCCCAGATCACGGGCGGCGGTGTCTTCGATTTCATCAAGGATCACTCGGCCGACTTTGCTGCTGAGCACGTAGTCGTCGCGGTTGTACTGTGCCAGCGCGGTGCCGAGGCGAATTTCCGACAGGCCCGAACCGTAGAACGGCGCAGTGTCGAAGTAACGCACGCCGGCATCCCAGGCGGCGTGCACGGTGGCCATCGCCTCTTCTTCCGGGATGGCGCGGAACATGTTGCCCAATGGGGCGGTGCCGAAACCCAGCGCGCCGGGCAGTTTGTCTTTCAAGCTCATGGGTAGTTCCTCTTGAGTGTCGAGGTCAGCTTTGGTGACCGTTGAGCCGATCGTAGATTGCCGTGGTCGGACCGTCCAAGACATAATGCGCAGCACTTGAGTCCCCAGAGGTCTGACATGATCGACATCCGCCAATTGCGCTACTTCGTCGCCGTCGCCGAGGAAGAACACGTCGGTCGCGCCGCCGAACGCCTGCACATTTCCCAGTCGCCCCTGAGCCGGCAGATCGCCCAGCTCGAAGAACGCCTGGGCCTGACCCTGTTCGAACGCAGCCAGCAACGCATCCGCCTGACCCGCGACGGCCAGACCTTCCTCGCCGAAACCCGCGCCTTGCTGACCCACGCCAATCGCCTGGAATCCCTGGGCAAGCGCCTCGGCCGCGGTGAAGAAGGCGGCTTGTGCATCGGCTATATCGAAAATGCGATGCACGCTGGCGTGTTGCCGAATGCCCTGCGTGTGTTGCGGGTGGACCGACCGAACGTGCACGTGGCGCTGTACAACCTGAGCTCTGCCGAACAATTGGAAGGCCTGCGCCAGCGTAGTCTGGATATCGCCCTGGTGAGCGAGCCGCCCGTCGCCGACGACCCGGATCTGTTGGGTTTTCAGGTGCTGGACGACCCGATGCTGCTGGCCTTGCCTGAAGATCATCCGCTGGTTCAGCAGGCGGTACTGACACCGGAAGATCTGGCCGATCAGGAATGGATTGGCGTGCAACACCACCATAATCTCACCGGCCGCGAAAACTTCGTCAGCGCCTGCATACGCGCCGGCTTCACTCCGGACATCCGCATGGAGGCCACCGGCCCCTTCACTGCATTGGCCCTGGTGTCCTCGGGACTGGGCATTGCCATGATTCAAAAAGGCCTGAGCCGCAATGCACCGCCAGGCGTGGTGCTGCGGGAAGTGCCTTGGATTTGCTTCACCCGACCGCTGTGGGCGGCGTGGCACCGGATCAATTTACGGCCGTTGGTGGAGACGTTCAGGAAAGTCCTGACTGAACCGGGTTCATTACAGCAACCACAATCTCCTGTGGGAGCGGGCTTGCTCGCGAAGACGTCGAGTCAGGCAACATCTGCATGAACTGACACACCTCATTCGCGAGCAAGCCCGCTCCCACAGTGGATTTGTGGTGTTTAACGGATCTCGGCAACTACCCGCTCCGCCAACGCCAGGCAACTGGTCAACCCCGGCGACTCAATACCAAACAGGCTCACCAGCCCCGGCACACCATGCTCCGCCGGACCGCTGATGATGAAGTCAGCGGCCGGTTCCGCCGGGCCAGTGATCTTCGGCCGAATGCCGCTGTAAGCCGGTTGCAAACTGCCAACCGGCAACCCCGGCCAGTAGCGGCGGATCGCCTGATAAAAACCATCGGCCCGATGCGGATCGACGCGGTAGTCAATGTGCTCGACCCATTCCACATCCGGCCCGAACCGCGCCTGGCCACCCAGATCCAGCGTCATGTGCACACCCAAACCGGCACTTTCCGGTGCCGGATACACCAGGTGCCGAAACGGCGCCCGACCGCTGAAACTAAAGTAACTGCCCTTGCACAATCGCGCTTTTGGAACGTGCTGGAGTGGCAAGCCGCTGATCCGGCTCGCAACCTCAGGCGCGGACAACCCGGCGCAATTGACCAGTTCGCGGCAGCTCAAAGTCATCGGTTGCGCGCCGCCCATTTGCAGCTCGAAACCTTGCTCGATACAACGCGCTGCCAGCAATGGCGTGTGAAACGCAACCGACGCCCCCGAGGCTTCAGCGTCCGCTTGCAGCGCCAGCATCAACCCATGGGAATCAACAATGCCGGTGGACGGCGACCAGAGCGCAGCGACGCAGGACAATTCAGGTTCCAACTCCCGCGCCTGCTCGGCATCAAGCCATTGCAAGTCATCGACACCGTTGCGCAAACCCTGCGCGTGCAACCGTTGCAACGCCGCTCGCTGATCCTCATCGGTCGCAACAATCAACTTGCCCAGCCGCTGATAATCAACCCCGCGCTCATCGCAAAAGGCATACAAACGTTGTTTGCCCTCGACACACAGTTGCGCCTTGAGGCTGCCACTCGGGTAATAAATCCCCGCATGGATCACCTCGGAATTGCGCGAGCTGATGCCCACGCCAACCCCCTCGCCGGCCTCGACCACAATCACCTCGCGCCCGCTCAAGGCCAAGGCCCGAGCCACCGCCAGACCGACCACCCCAGCCCCGACCACCACACATTCGATATCGACGCTCACCTGCCCTCCGCTCATTTCAAGCCAGACCCCGTTCCCGATAATCGATCAGGCTGGAGAAAATCGCCAGCAGCAGGGCCATGACCACAAAGAAGATCAGTACCAGGAAGTACGACCCGGTGAACTGCACGATCAAGCCGATCAGGATCGGCACGATCACTCCGGCCATGTTGCCGCAGAAGTTCATGGTGCCGGCCAGCACACCGGTTTTCGAGGTGCCACCGAGGATCGACGGAATGCACCAGTACATGCCGCACCAGCGAATGAAAAACATCGCCACGCAGAGCAGGCCAATCGCCTTGCTCGCCTCGTTCGCATAGGCCACCGCCAGCATGCACAGCGCCGCCACCAGCGCCGAACCGCTGAACCGCTGAACATGCTGCGCATCACCAGGTTGGGCGAGGCGCCGCTGGATTTCCATTTATCGCCGAGGTAACCGCCGACCAGTTCACCGACGAAGCCACACATGAAGATCAGGAAAGTCGCGCCGCCCATGCTGGAAATGTTCAGGCCGTGAGTCTGGTGCAGGTAGCTCGGCATCCAGGTCAGCAAACCGTAGAACACGCTGAGGATGCAGCAGTAACCGGCGAACATCGCCAGCACCGAGCGGTCCTTGAGCAGCTCTTTCAGGGCAATGCTGGTGACCGCGCCAGGTTGGCTGGTCTTGCGATTGCCTTCGGTGATGTGCGCCAGTTCCGCAGCGTTGACGCCGGGGTGTTCGCTGGGGTGGTTGCGGATGTATTTCCAGGCCAGCACACCGGCGAGCATGGTGCCAATCCCGGCGATCACAAACGCAATGCGCCACGAGTCGAACCAGCCGATTAGGCCGGCGATGATGATCGCGCCAAACGCACTGCCCAATGGCGCGCCGCCGTCCACCAGCACCGCGCCGCGCCCGCGTTCGTTAGGGGTCAGCCAGGCGCCGTTGAGTTTGGCGCCGGCGGGCATGATCGGCGATTCGGCGATACCTAGGCCCATGCGTGTGATGAGCAGCAGGATCCAGTTGTGCGCACCGGCGGCCAACGCCTGGAACGCGCCCCAGGCGACGGTCGCAATCACGATGACGCGGCGGGTCTGGAAGCGATCCAGCAGCATCCCGCCGGGAATCTGCATCAGCGCGTAGGACCAGAAAAACGCACTGAGCATCAAGCCTTCCAGCGCCGGCGGGATTTGAAATTCGCTGGAAATCAGCGGCAAGGCCACCGACAGCGAGGCGCGGTCGATGTAGTTGATCGCGGTCAGCAGCAACATGATCAGGAAGATTCGCCAGCGCACGCTGGTGGGACGTTCAGCGGCGGACAGGGACAGTGTTTCGGCACTCGGATTGTTCATGAGGGGCGCTCTTTATTGTTGTGGATGCAAGCGGCCCAATGCCTGTCTGTGAAAATGCAAAACCTGTGGGAGCGGGCTTGCTCGCGAAGGCGGAGTGTCAGGCGATGTCAATATTGACTGAACCACCGCCTTCGCGAGCAAGCCCGCTCCCACAAGGGATCTTCATTACCGGCAGGCATTCGGCAAGCAACCCCACTCTAATCACGCGCCCGACGGGTGAATAATGAGGGGATCTGATTGGGGGATCACCAAACGTCATCCCCCGAAAAGATCAGAACGTGCCGGGGTAGCTGCCGCCGTCCAGCAACAGGTTTTGCCCGGTGAGAAAACCGGCCTGGGCGCTGCAGATGAACGCGCAATAAGCACCGAACTCATCGGGCTGGCCGAAGCGCT
Source organism: Pseudomonas sp. 5Vm1k (assembly GCF_056161485.1). Classification (NCBI taxonomy): domain Bacteria; kingdom Pseudomonadati; phylum Pseudomonadota; class Gammaproteobacteria; order Pseudomonadales; family Pseudomonadaceae; genus Pseudomonas; species Pseudomonas sp. 5Vm1k. Next base: position 42,266 of record NZ_JBSPCZ010000010.1, on the reverse strand, counting down.
GGGCCGGCACATGCTTGCGCCGCTGCTCGCTGATGCTCTCGACACTGGTGCCGTTGGCATCGGCCGCAGCGCTGAGGGTTTTGTGCAAGCGCTCGGTTTCGAATGGGCCAGGCAGCAAGTTATTGATCGTCACGTTGTTGCCCGCCAGCCGCGCCTGACGTGCGAGCCCGGCGATAAAACCGGTGAGGCCGCTGCGGGCACCATTGGACAAACCCAGCACATCAATCGGAGCCTTCACCGCGCCAGAGGTGATGTTGACGATGCGCCCGAACCCGCGTTCGGCCATGCCATCGACGCACGCCTTGATCAGTTCGATGGGCGTGAGCATGTTGGCGTCCAGCGCCTTCAACCAGTCTTCGCGCTGCCAGTCACGGAAGTCACCGGGTGGCGGGCCGCCAGCGTTGTTGACCAGGATGTCGACCTGCGGACACGCCACCAGCACCTGTTCGCGCACCTTTGGTTCGCTGATATCCCCGGCCACCGTGCGTACTTCGACGCCCAGGCTGCGCAACTCTGTAGCGGCGACCTGCAAAGTGTCATCGCCCCGGGCATTGATCACCAGGTTGACGCCCTCCTTCGCCAAGGCTCGCGCACAGGCCAGGCCCAAACCTTTGCTGGCCGCGCAGACGATGGCCCAGCGGCCTGATATGGCTAAATCCATGACGATGCTCCTGACAGTTGAAAACCCTACGTTACCACTGCACCCCGACGCGTCAGGGGATGACAAAGAGTGATCAGCGGATCAGACCTTTTCATTATCAGCCGCCCGCCCCGCTTATTACTGTCTCCCGACCAATAAGAAACCGGAGACACCCATGAACCCGTTCCAGTTTTATTTCCCCACGACCTTGAAGAGCGGCAACGGCCTGGTGCGTCAGGCCGGTGCATTGCTTAAGCCGCATGTTCGAAAAAAACTGCTGGTGGTCACTGATCAAGGGCTGATCGCATCCGGGGTGATGGAAAGCTTTTTCGCCTCGTTGGCCGAAAGTGCCATCGACTATGAAGTGTTCGCCGGCGTCGAGCCCAATCCCACCACCGACGTGCTGGAACGCGCCGTGGCCTTCCTGAAAAACCACGAGTGCGATTCGGTTATCGGTGTCGGTGGCGGCAGCAGCATCGACACCGCCAAGGGTGTGGCGGCCATGGCCACCAACCCCGGTAACATCCTTGACTACGAAGGCTACGACAAACTGCTGCACCCGCCGCTGCCGGTTTTCGCCATCCCGACCACCTCCGGCACCGGCAGTGAATGCACCGCGTCCACGGTGTTCACCAACACCAAGACCTTGTTCAAGACCGTGATCATCAGCCCGGCGCTGTTTCCAAAACTGGCGATTCTCGACGCGGAATTGACCCTCAAGTTACCGCCGTCGATCACTGCCGCCACCGGCATGGACGCCCTGACCCACGCCATCGAATCCTATGTGTCGAAGCAGGCCAACCCGGTGAGCCAGGCCCTGGCCCTGCAAGCGATCAAAATGATTTGCACGCACCTGCCCAAGGCATTCTTCACCGGTTCCGACCTGCATGCCCGGGAACAGATGCTGCTCGGTTCGTTCCTCGCCGGCGTCGCGTTTGCCCAGTCAAAACTCGGCAACGTGCATGCGATCTCCCACACCTTCGGCGGCGTGTTCAACATCCCCCACGGCATCGCCAACGCGACGCTGCTGCCCTACGTCATTGAATACAACCTGGCGGCCTGCCCGGAGCTGTTCCGCGAGATCGCCATCGCCATGGGTGAAGACGTCGACGGCCTGAGCCCGGCCCGCGCCGGGCGCAAGGTTGTCGAGCACGTGATGGCACTGAACCAGGCCATCGGCATTCCCGCCAACATCAAGGACCTGGGCGTGGACCTCGACTACATGCCGCAGATGGTCAGCGACTCGATGCGCAGCGGCAACGTGTTGGTCAACCCACGCCTGACCACCGCCGCCGACATCGAACGGATCATCAGCAACGCCTACCACGGCACTCATTCCTAAAGAGACGAATCCCATGTTTTACGAAATGCGCACCTACACGATCCAGATCGGAAAAATGCAAACCTACCTCAAGCACTTCGAAGAAAACGGCCTGCCGGTGATCTCCCGCTACGCCACGCTGGTGGGCTGGTGGTACACGGAAATCGGCGAGTTGAATCAGGTGATCCATATCTGGGCCTACGCGAGCCTGGATGAGCGGATCAACAAGCGTGCGGCGCTGTATCAGGACGCGGACTGGCTGGAAGGGTTTGTGCCGATTGCGTTCCCGATGCTGGAAAAAATGGAATCGAAACTGCTGATCGCCGCGGATTTTTCACCGATCAAATAATCCCTGACCAACCACAATTTCCCCCTGTGGGAGCGGGCTTGCTCGCGAAGGCGGAGTATCAGTCGCCATAGATGTGCCTGACACACCGCTTTCGCGAGCAAGCCCGCTCCCACAAATCCAAGGACAACCTCATGTGCGACCACAACACCAATAACACCGCCGCCGACCGTTCTCCCGACATCAAAAAACTCCTCGAAGGCCTGCCCACCAACTGGGGAAAATGGGGCCCGGACGATGAAGTCGGCGCCTTGAATTACCTGCAAAGCGCCGAGATCCTGCGGGGCATCGCCTCGGTGCGCCAGGGCAAAACCTTCACCCTGCAAGTGCAGATCGGCCATCCCAAAGGCGAACCGCTGTGGCCCGGCCGACGCCCGTCGATGCGGGTCAACGTGCTGGACAAGGGGCATTTCCTGGCTGGTAAAACCCACTTCGATGGCCACGTCGAATACGCCGACGATGTGATCTTCATGCACCTGCAAGGCTCGACCCAGTACGACGCCTTGGGCCATGTGTGGCACGACAACAAACTGTGGAACGGCTATGACGCGATGAGCACCATCGGCAGCATGGACAAGGCCAGCATCCTGCCAATTGCCGAGCGCGGAATTGTAGGGCGCGCGGTGCTGATCGACATCGCCCGTCATCGCGGCAAAGCGGTATTGGACAAGGGTGAAACCTTCACTCACCTCGACCTTCTCGAAGCCGCCAAAGCCCAAGGCATCGAGATCGAGAAACGCGACATCCTGATCATCCGCACCGGGTGGATCGGTTCCTTCTACGAGCGTGAACCGGAAGAGTTCTACAAGGACTTCGCCGAGCCGGGCCTGACCTTCAGCCGCGAATTGGTGGAATGGTTTCACCAGATGGAAATCCCCAATCTGGTCACCGATACCATGGCCAACGAAGTGGCGGTCGACCCCACCACTGGCGTGCTGATCCCATTGCACAACGCCTTGATGCGCAACCTCGGCATCACCTTCACCGAAGTGGCGCTGCTCGATGAGCTGGCCAGCGATTGCGCCGCCGACGGCCAGTGGAAATTCCTCTACACCGCCGCGCCGCTGAAGATCGTGGGTGGCACCGGGGCGCCGGTCAATCCGATTGTGATCAAGTAGTCAGGTCGTTCTGCAGTTCATTGATCAGCAGGGTCGCCGCCGGAGACAGATCGGCGCCGGCCCGGCTGATCACACCGTAGGGCTCGATCAACGCGCGCAACGACACCGGCAGCTTCACCAGCAAATCGTATTGCTCGCAGAATTCGGCGACTTCTACCGGGATCACCGCCAACAGCGTCGGGTCCTGCTGCACCAACAGAATGGTGGCGAAAGTCGAGGACGTTTCCAGCGGATAGCGCGGTATCTCCAACCCTGCTTCGTTGAGTTCGCGCTCCAGGGCCTGGCGCATCGGCATGTCCTTGGGATAAACGACCCAGCGGTAATCGCTCAGTTGTGCCAGTTGCAACGACTCGGCACGGGCCAGCGGGTGCTCCTTACTGGCGACCACCGCCAAGGGTTCTTCGCTTAGCTCAATGCAGTCGTAAGCGTCCGAACGCTGGCCAACGCTGGTGCGACAAATCGCCAAATCCAGCCGTCCCTGATCCAGCAACCCGAGCAACGTGGCGCTGGTGTTTTCCACCAGTTCCACCGACAACTCTGGCTGCTTGAGGCGCAACGCGCTCAAGGCCCGGGTCAGCAACGGCACCGCGCCCATGATCACCCCCACCGACAACCGCCCGCCCTGGCCCTGCATGATACTGAGCATTTCCTCGCGCAGGTGCTCGACGTCGCTGTAGATCAACCGCGCATACCGAATCATGCAGCGACCCATTTCATTGGCCACCAAACCTTTGGGCTGGCGCTCGAACAGCGGCATGCCGAGCAGCGACTCGACTTCATGCAGGGCTTTGGTGGCGCCGGACTGGGAGATCGAAATCTGCTCGGCAGCCTTGTGCAACGAGCCACGATCATCAAGGGCGATCAGCAGCCGCAATTGTTTGAGTCGCAAGCGCGAAGCGATGCTGCCAAGGGAAGGAACCATATCGGTGGGTGCTCGATTCAATGGACAAATCCGTCAAGGCCCACGCCGACACATACCGGCGTGGGGGTACGTGGTCAGCTCAGGGGCGCCCCGCTCCACTGGCCATTGACCAGTCGATTGAGGCCCAGTGGATTAGCGTTTTGCAGCGCCTCGGGCAGGTACTCATCAGGATAGTTCTGGTAGCAGACCGGGCGCAGAAAGCGATCGATGGCCAGGCTGCCAACCGACGTACCGCGCGCATCCGAGGTCGCGGGATAAGGGCCGCCATGCACAATCGCATCGCTGACTTCGACACCGGTTGGATAGCCATTGAGTAGCAAGCGCCCGACCTTGTCCTCAAGCAATGGCAGCAAGTCGCCGAAGCGATCCAGGTCAGCCGGTTCGGCAATCAGCGTGGCGGTCAGTTGACCGTGCAAACTGTCGAGCACCGCGCGCAACTGTTGCTGATCGGCGACCTCCACCACGACCGTCGCCGGGCCGAAGATTTCCTCCTGCAACAACGGATCAGCGTCGAGCAACAACTGGGCATCGGCCTTGAACAACTGCGGTTGTGCCTGGGACTCACCCTGCGGTTGACCGGCCAGGCGATTGACGCCGTCGTGAGCGGCAATGTGCTGAAGACCTGCGCGATAGCTGTTCAGGGCGCCGGTATTGAGCATGGTCTGAGCCGGTTGCTGGCCCATGCGTTGGGCGAACAGGTCGAGGAATTCGCTGAATTGCGGCGAGCGCAGGCCGATGATCAGGCCGGGGCTGGTGCAAAATTGGCCGCACCCGAGGTTGACCGAAGCCGTCAGCTCCTCAGCGATTTTTGCGCCACGGCTCTTGAGCGCTTCAGGCAGCAGGACCACCGGGTTGATGCTCGACATCTCGGCGAACACCGGGATCGGTTGTACCCGGGCGGCGGCCAGATCGGACAAGGCGCGGCCACCCTTGAGTGAGCCGGTGAACCCCACAGCCTTGATTCCATCAGCCTTGACCAGCGCCTGGCCGACGCCCGCCCCATAGATCATGTTGAACACGCCCGTTGGCATCGATGTGCGTTGCGCTGCACGTACAATCGCGCTGGCCACGCAGTCGGCGGTTGCCATGTGCCCACTGTGCGCCTTGAACACCACCGGGCATCCGGCGGCCAGCGCCGAAGCGGTATCGCCGCCAGCGGTGGAAAACGCCAAGGGGAAATTACTCGCACCGAACACGGCCACTGGACCGACGCCGATGCGGTACTGACGAATATCCAGCCGTGGCAGAGGCGTGCGCTCGGGCAATGCCTGATCGATGCGCGCACCGAGAAAATCACCTCGACGCAGCACTTGCGCAAACAAGCGCAACTGGCCGGTGGTGCGATTGCGTTCACCGCGAATCCGTCCCTCTGGCAACGCGGTTTCCTGGCAGACCCGCGTTATGAAATCATCCCCCAGCCCGTCGATCTCCTCGGCAATCGCTTCAAGGAATTGCGCGCGGCGCTGTGGCGATAACTGACGAAACGGTGCAAAGGCGCGCGTGGCCGCAGCCACCGCTAGCGTGACTTCCTGCTCATTGGCCTGATAAAAAACGTAGGGCAGCGGTTGCCCGGTGTTGGCGTCGAAACTGTGCAGGGTCTCGCGACCCAAGGCACTGCGCTGCCCGTCGATAAACTGCTGGCCCAAAATATCGGACATCAAAAACTCCCTCGCCGGCACTCGGCAGACGATCACTCGAATTGAAGAGATACGCCCAAGGCGCACACTTCACTCTAGGGGTTGGGGTCATGAGCAAACAAAGGACAACAACGGGCCAGGGGATGAGCATTCGTCATCCCCTGGCCCGTCGACGTTGAGCTGTCGCTGTCAGTGAATCGCTACCGGGTTGATGTTGACCTGCGTCGAGCCCTTGTACAGCGGCTGACCAAGGACAAACATGAACTCCCACGCCTTGTCTTTCACCAGCGCGCGACTGTCGATCAGTTCCAGGTTGTAGATGCCGTTCTTGGCCAGCATGTACTGGTTGACCGGGAATTCCTGGCCGTCTTTGGCCGGGTAGATTTCCGAAGCCCAAGTGTCGCCGCCGAAGGCAACGATTTGCTTGTCCACCAGCCATTTGGCGGCGGCCATGCCGATGCCCGGTTCTACCGCGAGGAACTTCGCGTTGTCCTTGCCCAGCAGCTCCAGCCAACCGGTGTTGAACAACACCACGTCGCCTTTCTGAATGGTGATGCCCTGCAGGTCGAGGGCTTTCTGGATGTCGGCGACGCTGAATTCCGTTTTCTCCGGCACGATTGGGGTGCCGTATACAGCAGTCATGTCCAGCACCACGCCACGGGTGACGATCGGTGGGACCTTCTCGATGCCGAGTTTCTTCACGCCTTCGACAGTGACGAAATCGGCGGCGCGATTGCCGTTGTAGTAGACGTAATCGATGCCGATATGGCCGATGCCATTGAGCTGGGTGCCGACGCCGGTCCAGCCCACCACCAGTTCATCGTTGAAGGTGAATTTGTTCGGGCCCATGGTGGTGCCGCCCGCTTCGCCCGGCTGGACGTTGGTCAGGTTGAAACTGCGATGACGGAACGCCGGGAGGGTTTTGTCGATGGGCACGGCCAGCGGGTAGGTCTTGCCGGTCTTGATCAGTTTAGCGGCGTTGAGCACCGAGTCGGCATTGAGCAGATTGAGCGCACCGATTTCATCGTTGGCGCCGTATTTCGAGGGGTACCACTTTTCGGCATCCGCGGCTTGAGCGGCACTGAAGGTGAAGAGCAAGGTGAAGGGCAGTATCAAACGATTGAGCATGGAGGCGTCCTTGTGGGATTGCAGTGAACCCAAGGTACGCAGCCCTTCCGTGCGGAAACAGACAGGTGCGGGCAATACAATTGTTCTGGGAAGTCACGAGTAATGCGAGTCCCGTAGGAGCGAGGCTTGCCCGCGAAAGCGTCGTGTCAGTCAACATCATTGTTATTGACACACCGCCTTCGCGGGCAAGCCTCGCTCCTACAGGGGAACTCATCAAACTCACAATTAACTGTCATTTACCTGAACCAACTCTAACTTCAATAAACAGACCCTAAGTTATCCCAATCAATTGCGCTTTAATCAGGTATTGAAGGTTGACTTCACCCACCGCCCTGAGTAAATTGCGCGGGCCGGTTTCTCAGGCCTTTTTTCAACTCACAAAAGAATCCAATGGACACAGTATCTAGTCGCTGTCGGGTAACTGCGAATTCGCAGGATCTGGCACACAACCCAGAACATGACGGGACTCGACTTTGCGGTCGGGTGAGCTGCGCTAGAGCTTGATGCTCCACCGTAACTTGCCTCGCCGGCGTCAGTCCGGTCCAGAGGTATGTTATGAACTTCAAATCCACTGTAATGCCCGGCGTACGCGCCTTTGCATCGACCATGCGGGTCAAGCTCTGCCGTGAGCGTCTCGTCACGGCGGCGGCCCGCGCGCCGTTTTCCAGCCATTCTTCCCCTGCCAAGGCGCACCTGCGTGCCAACTGGCGCGTCTGCCCGATGACGGGTCAGCTTCAGCAACGCTGGAGCGTCGACGACAGCCAGGAACCACCGAGTCGGCGCATCGCCCGCCTGTTCCAGCAGGCGAGCCTGATGCTCGGCCTGACCCTCGGGGCGCGCACTTTCAATTGAACTGAAGGCACTTTAAAAGTCCTTCCCTGACGTTTTCCTTATAGAGGAATTCGGCAACTTCTTATTGCCTGTTAAATAGTGAGTTAGTTATGGACGAAGCCAGTAGACGGTTCGCTGCCCACAACTATTCAGTTGATGGCCAGCGAACATTAAACCCTGAACACGCAACTATCAGAATCGATCGCTTATTGGCGGCTCGACATACGTGCGCTCGTCTTTAATTAGCTGAGGTGCCTGTGTGTCGTGCCGCGAGCCTGCGGCAGGAGCACAGCAATGACCCTTGTAAAAACCGCAAAGAAAACCACCCAAGGCGCCAGCAACGACAACGCCAAACTGTCGATGCGCGCCGCCCGGGAAGCGCAAAACGGCCTGGCCGTGACGCTGACCAACCTCAACGCCACCACCGATGGCCTGACCGAACTCGAAGCCCAGGGCCGTCTGGCGCGCAACGGTCACAACGAAGTGGCCCACGACAAGCCGCCTCACGCCCTCATCCAACTGCTCAAAGCCCTGAACAATCCCTTTATCTATGTGTTGCTGACCCTGGCCGGCATCAGTTTTTTCACTGATTACTGGCTGCCGATCAGCAACGGCGAAGCGGATGACGCCGACCTGACCAAAGTCATCATTATCATGACCATGGTCAGCCTGAGCAGCCTGCTGCGGTTCTGGCAGGAATATCGCTCGGCCAAATCCGCCGAAGCGCTGAAAGCCATGGTGCGCACCACCGCCACCGTGCTGCGCCGCGAGCACAAGGACGGCCAATCGCGGCTGCGGGAAGTGCCGATGCGCGACCTGGTGGCCGGCGACATCGTGCAACTGAGCGCTGGCGACATGATCCCGGCGGACATCCGCCTGATCGAATCCCGTGACCTGTTTATCAGCCAGGCCGTGCTGACGGGCGAAGCATTGCCGGTCGAGAAGTACGACACCCTTGGCAACGTGGCGCAGAAATCGGCCACCAGCAGCGCGCCTGATCAATCGAACCTGTTGGACCTGCCGAACATCTGCTTCATGGGCACCAACGTGGTCAGCGGCACCGCCAAAGCCGTGGTGGTCGCCACCGGTGCGCGGACGTACTTCGGCTCCCTGGCCAAAGCCATCGTCGGCTCCCGGGTACAAACCGCGTTCGACCGTGGGGTGAACAGCGTCAGTTGGTTGCTGATCCGCTTCATGCTGGTGATGGTACCGATCGTGTTCCTGCTCAACGGTTTCTCCAAAGGTGACTGGGGCGATGCATTCCTGTTCGCCCTCGCCGTGGCCGTCGGTCTGACCCCGGAAATGCTGCCGATGATTGTCAGCGCTAACCTGGCCAAAGGCGCGATGGCCATGGCCAAGCGCAAAGTGGTGGTCAAGCGCCTCAACGCGATCCAGAACTTCGGTTCGATGGACGTGCTGTGCACCGACAAGACCGGCACCCTGACCCAGGACAAAATCATCCTTGAGCACCACGTCGACGGCCATGGCCGGCGCGATGATTCGATCCTCGAACTGGCGTGGCTTAACAGCCATCACCAGAGCGGTTTGAAAAACCTGATGGATCAGGCGGTGGTGCAATTTGCCAACGCTAACCCGAAGTTTCGTGTGCCGTTCGCCTACAGCAAGGTCGATGAATTGCCGTTCGACTTCGTGCGGCGGCGCCTGTCGATCATCGTTAAGGACAGCCGCGACGATCACCTGATGGTGTGCAAAGGCGCGGTCGAGGAAATGCTTTCTATCGCCAGCCACATCAACGAAAACGGCCAGGTGATCGCGCTCGATGCTCAGCGGCGCAAAGACTTGCTGGCCCTGGCAAACGAGTACAACGAGGACGGCTTCCGGGTGCTGCTGGTGGCCACCCGCGACATCCCCAAAGCCCAGAGCAAAAACCAGTACCACACCGCCGATGAGCGCGACCTGGTGATTCGCGGCTTCCTGACCTTCCTCGATCCACCAAAGGAAACCGCCGGCCCGGCGATTGCCGCGCTGCGGGACATGGGCGTAACGGTCAAGGTGCTGACCGGCGACAACGCCGTGGTCACCTGCAAGATCTGCCGCGAAGTCGGGCTCGATCCGGGCACTCCGCTGCTCGGCCAGGACATCGAGCACATGGACGACACCACGCTCAAGCTGCGGGTCGAAGAACGCACGGTGTTTGCCAAGTTGACGCCGCTGCAAAAATCCCGAGTGCTCAAGGCCCTGCAAGCCAACGGTCACACCGTGGGTTTCCTCGGCGACGGCATCAACGACGCCCCAGCGCTGCGCGATGCCGACGTCGGGATTTCGGTGGACAGCGGCACTGACATTGCCAAGGAATCGGCGGACATCATCCTCCTGGAAAAGAGCCTGATGGTGCTCGAAGAAGGCGTGCTCAAGGGTCGGGAAACCTTCGGCAATATCATGAAGTACCTGAACATGACCGCCAGTTCCAACTTCGGCAACGTGTTCTCGGTGCTGGTGGCCAGTGCGTTCATCCCGTTCTTGCCGATGCTGTCGATCCACCTGCTGCTGCAAAACCTGATGTACGACATCTCTCAGCTGGCGTTGCCGTGGGACAAGATGGACAAGGAGTTCCTGAGCAAACCGCGCAAGTGGGATGCGAAGAACATCGGCCGTTTCATGCTGTGGATCGGGCCGACCTCGTCGATCTTCGACATCACCACGTTTGCCCTGATGTGGTACGTGTTTGCCGCCAACAGCGTGGAAATGCAGAGCCTGTTCCAGTCCGGCTGGTTCATCGAAGGGCTGCTGTCCCAGACGCTGGTGGTGCACATGTTGCGCACCCAGAAGATTCCGTTTTTCCAGAGCACCGCGGCGTTGCCGGTGATCCTGGCGACCGGCGTGGTGATCTGCCTGGGCATCTACATCCCGTTCTCGCCGCTGGGAACGCTGGTCGGCCTGGTGCCGTTGCCATGGGAATACTTCCCTTGGCTGGTGGGCACGTTGCTCAGCTACTGCGTGGTGGCGCAGACCATGAAAACGATCTACATCCGCCGCTTCAAGCAGTGGTTCTGATCGCCTGAACCGCAAACCCTACGGGGCCGGGCCTGGCAACCCGCCCCTGTAGGAGCTGCCGAAGGCTGCGATCTTTTGATCTTTAGCAATGCCAGCCTCGCCACACATCAAGATCAAAAGATCGCAGCCTTCGGCAGCTCCTACAGGGTCAGGTGTTCATCAGATACCGCTATATGGCTCTTGGGCCGTCAATCAATGCATACGAAATAAAGGAGAGTTCTCATGTCGGGAACGACTCTACTGATCAACCTCGCCGGCGCCATTGCGCTGTTGTTGTGGGGCACGCACATGATTTCTTCGGCGCTGTTGCGCGGCTTCGGCACGCCACTGCGCCGCTGGATGGGCCAGCACCTGAACAATCGCTGGCTGGCATTGCTCGCGGGCATCGGCATCACCGGCATCTTGCAAAGCAGCACCGCCGTCAGCCTGATGGCCACCTCCTTCACCGCCGCCGGCACCCTGGGCCTGGCCCCGGCACTGGCGGTGATGCTCGGCGCCAACATTGGTTCGACGCTGGTCGTGCAGTTGCTCAGCGCTGACATTTCGATCCTTACGCCGATGGTGTTACTGACCGGGCTGATTGTTTTCCGGCTACGGGATGACTCGCGCTTCGAAAGCATCGGCTGTGCGCTGATCGGCCTCGGGCTGATGCTGATGGCCCTGCACATGCTCGGCTCGACGCTGGCCGAAGTCGAAGGCGCAGCGGTGTTCCAACTGATCATGCAGAGCCTGGAGGGCGACTTGCTGATTGCGCTGCTGGTGGCGCTAATCCTCACCTGGCTCTGCCATTCCAGCGTGGCTGTGGTGCTGTTGATTGTGTCCCTGGCGGCAACCGGGATGCTCTCGGCGACCACCATCGTCGCCCTGGTGCTTGGGGTGAATATTGGCGGTGCATTGCCGTCGGTGATCAATGCCGGCTCCAACGTCGGCCGACGCCTGCCACTGGGTAATCTGCTGGTGCGCACGCTGGGCGCGGTGGTGGTATTGCCGTTGGCCGGTTTGCTGGCATCGCTGAACTTCAACCCCGCCGCGCTGGTGGTTTACCTGCACACGGGGTTCAACCTGCTGCTGGCGCTGGTGTTTATCGGCTTCACCGCACCGCTGGCCAAACTGCTGACTCGTCTGCTGCCGGAGCCGCCGCGAGATGTCGATCCGGGCATGCCGCGCTACCTCGACGAAGCCGGGTTGGAGGTGGCGAATATCGGCCTGTCCAACGCCGCCCGCGAAGCCCTGCGCATCGCCGACATGCTTTCAGCCATGCTTGAACGAACGCTGCAACTGTTTCATACCTCGGCGTCGGTATGTGCCGATGAGGTACGGCGCATCGATCAATCGCTGGATGTTCTCAGTGCGGCGATTCGTGCGTATCTGGCGGACATCGGCCAGGAAGGGATCAGCGACAGCGATGCTGATCGCGCCCAGGAAATCCTCACGTTTGTGATCAATCTGGAACACGCGGCGGACATCCTTTCCAGCAGCCTCACGCAACTGGCCATGCGTCGTTTGCGTCGTGGTGAACACTTCTCGGTGTTCGAACTGCGCAATATCGCGCCGCTGCACGAGGCGCTGCTGGAAAGCCTGAGCCTGGCAATCACCGTGTTCCTGCGTGAAGACATCGGCACCGCGCATCAACTGGTCCAGCGCAAGGAAACCGTGAGAAGGCTGGAAGCCGAAGCCAGCCGCGCGCACTTTCGCAAACTACAGGAGGACAAAAGCACCTGGGCCGAATCCGGCGACATCTTCCAGCGCGTGCTGCGCGACTACCGCCGAGTGCATCACCACATCGCCGCCCTCGCCTACCCATTGCTGGAACGGGCCGGCGAGCCGCTGGGTGATGATCAGATCAAGGAAACCTCGCCATGCGCGTCCTGATCTGTGCCGGTCGCCATTACACCGACAACCGCCAGTGCCGCCGGGTGCTCGACGCCTTTCAGCGCCTGCACCCGGTGCAGGTGCTAATCCATGGCGGCAATCAATACCTGGGCGCCGATATCGAGGAATGGGCCCGGGAGCACGGCGCCGACATCGTGCGCTACCCACCCAACTGGCAACGCCACGGCAAACTCGCCGAACGCCTGCGCAACCACTTCATGCTGCGCGACAGCCGCCCCGACGTCGTCATCGCCCTGCCCGGCGGCGAAGACACCGAAGAACTGGTCGCCCAGGCCCGGGTGGCGGGGTTGCAAACCTTAACCGTAGAGGATCGCGGCTAAGCCGCGACTGCCAACAACACCCTCGAGGAAATCCTCATGCAAAAACCAACGCGCGTGTTCACGTCTTTCACGCGCAGCCTGCCGCCCTCTCAGGGCCGGACGCTGCGCCGCAATCTGCTGTTTGTCAGCCTGACCTTGGGCGTGATTGCGCTGTTGACCACCCTGTCCAACGCTCGTGCCGCGGGTGGTTCGTACACCGTGGATGACGCCGGCATCAACGCTCCCAGCGAATGCAACATCGACGCCTGGTATCAGAACGGCCGGCACACTTCATCCAGCAATAGCGTGGTGTCACAAGACTGCACATTCAAAGGCCTGCCCAACGTGCAACTCGGTGCTGCCGTGCAATACAGCCGTGAGGATGGCAGCGGGGAAACGCAACTGAGCCCGCAGTTCAAGGCGCAGTTATTTTCCTGGAACGAACTCGGGCTTGAATTGGCACTGGCCGGCTCGGCCCATGTTGCCGTCAATCGTGCGCATGCCTTCGATGGCGGCGACCTGAACCTGCCGCTGACCTACCAACCGCTGGAGACCCTGCGCCTTAATTTCAATACCGGTTGGTCTCACGCCTATGACGATGGCGAACAGAACCATCGCTGGACTTGGGGCACGGGCGTGGAATACGACCTCGCCCGCTCCCTGACATTGATCGCCGAACGCTACGGCCAGCAAGGTGGCGAACAGGCGTGGCAAGCCGGGCCACGGCTGCACATTGGCGAGCGGATTGATGTGGATCTGGTGCTGGGGCGAAGCCTGACGGGTGAACGTGACCAGTGGCTGACCACAGGGACGACGTTGCGGTTTTGAAGGCGATTCGGCTAATGGTGCCGCGCCCACCCGGCCACCAATTGCGCCGTGATACTCACCCCGCCACAGACGATGATCACCACGTCATGAGCTTCGGCAATCGCCGGGTGATCGAGGTACGCCACCGCCAGTGAAACGCCGCACGCCGGCTCGACCAACTGGCGCAAGTCGCTGGCGTAGCGGACCACGCCCATGATTGCCTCGTCATCGCTGAGCACCACGCATTCGTGGGTAAAGTCGCGAATGTGTTCGACCGGCCACGCCGCCACTTGAATCGCACCGAGGGACGTGGCCACCGTGCTGATCCGCGCCAGCCGCACCGGATGCCCGGCTTCGACTGCGGCGGCAAACGAGGCTGCACCTTCGGTTTCACAGGCGACGATCCGGCAGTCCATGCGGTTGTGGCGGATCAATCCGGTGAGAATTCCTGCCAGCAACCCGCCGCCGCCCACCGACGCCACCACGACATCGACTTCGGGGCAATCTTCGAGAATCTCATCGATCATCGTGCTGTGCCCTTCCCACAGAAACGGATGATCGAAGGCTGGCACGTATTCAGTGTGCGCGCCCCGTGCAAGTTCCTTGGCCCGTTGATTGGCTTCGTCCCAGATTTTGCCGTGTACGAGCACCTCGGCTCCGGTTTTGCTGATCCGGGCACGAGTGCTTTCAGGGGTGGTGTTGGGCACGACGATGCAGGCTTTCAGGCCCAGGCGGGCGGCAGCGACGGCGGTGGCAAACCCGGCGTTACCACCGGACGGACACACCACTTTGCGTTTGCCTTGCGCGGCGGCCTGACTGCACAAAAGCCCCATGCCACGCAGTTTGAACGAGCCGCAGGGTTGCAGGTTTTCCAGCTTGAGCCAGATGCGCCGGGTTGGCGTGGACAGGGTCGGGTGCAGAATCAGCGGTGTACGGATGTGCAGCATCGGGGGCTCCTGGTAACACCCCCGGGCCCGTCGAAATCCTTCAACGAGCCTGGGATGAAAAGGTGAATGGGCCTTATCCAAGCTTAGTTCACCCCCGCCCCGCACCGGCGGTTTCAGCGATAACGCGATGCCGCCATGGAGTGGCCGAACAGCCCGGACAGCGCCAAGCGTTGAGCCTCGTAAGCGTCCCACTTGTCGCCCTGGTGCAGGCTCGGAATGGTCACCACTTCACCGTTCGCCAGCCCGGCGAGCGCAGCATCGACCATGTCCTGGGCCGACATCACGATCTCTTGCGGCAGGTTTTCCACCGGGTTACCAGCCTCGTTCCAGAAGTCGGTGGCGGTGGCGCCGGGCAGCACGGCCTGGATGCGGATGCCCTTATCGGCCAGCTCATGCTGCATGGACTGGCTCAAGCCAAGTACAAAGGCTTTGGTCCCGCCGTATACGCCGTTAAGGATTTCCGGGCCAATGGCGACAATCGAAGAGATGTTGATCACCGTCCCGGCGCCACGGGCGACGAAGCCCGGCACCACGGCGTAGGCCAACCGCATCAGCGCGGTGACGTTGAGGGTGATCATCTCCTCCATCTCATCCACCGGACTGCCGAGCAGCGGCATGACCGCGCCGACCCCGGCGTTGTTGACCAGCAAGGTGATGCTGGCGTCGGTGCGCAGGATGTTTTCCACCCGCAACAGGTCGGCCTTATCTTTCAGGTCAGCGGCGACCACTTCTACGGCGCGCCCGGTTTCATTGCTCAAGTGGTTGGCCAGGGTGTTCAATTTACTTTGGCTGCGGGCGACCAGAATCAGGTCGTAGCCTTGCCGGGCGAGACGGTCGGCGTAGACCGCGCCAATGCCCGAAGAAGCGCCAGTGATCAGCGCGGTGCCTTTGGATGAAAGTGCCATGTCGAGTTTCCTTCACAGTAAGGCGAGATGCTCGCCGGGTGTGAACAGTTATAAAGGGCTTCACACCCGTCTCAAATGACGTTTAAAGTACGTTTTCAGGACATTACCTTTTGAGGACACATTGATGACTTCCGTGGCGTTTGTGGTGTTCGACGGTTTCCAGTCCATGGCGCTGGCGGCCATGCCGGTGTTCGAGTACGCCAACTTCAGTGCCGGCGAAGCGCTGTATGAAGTGAGCGTGTTGTCCGAAGATGGCCGCACATTGCGCGCCTCGGGCGGTTTGAGCGTGGGCACCGAGGCCTTCGATGAGCGGGTGTTCGATACGGTGATCGTAGTGGGTGGTGATTCCATCATCGAGGTCGCTCCCAACGCGGTGCTGACCTATCTGCGCGACAGCATGAAAACCGCGCGACGCACGGCATCGATTTGTTCCGGGGCGTTTGTCCTGGCCCAGGCCGGATTGCTTGAAGGACGCCGCGCCACCACCCATTGGGCGTATGCCCGGGAGCTGCAGGCACGGTTCCCGACGATCAAGGTCGAGGAAGACCGGATATTCGTGATCGACGGCTCGATCTGGACTTCTGCCGGCATGACCGCCGGTATCGACCTGGCGCTGGCCATGGTCGAAAAGGACCACGGCGCCGAACTGGCCCGGGCCGTGGCGCAGAAACTGGTGATGTACCACCGCCGTGCGGGCGGTCAGTCGCAGCATTCGGCGTTGCTGGAACTGGAGCCGAAATCCGACCGCATCCAGACCGTGCTCGGCTACGCCCGGGAGCACTTGGCGTCGGCGCTGTCGGTGGAGCAATTGGCAGAGGTCGCGCGACTCAGTCCACGGCAGTTCAGCCGGGCGTTTCGCGCCGAAACCGGGCAATCGCCAGCCAAGGCCATCGAGAACCTGCGCCTGGAAGCCGCGCGGCAGCTGCTGGAACGGGGGCGGTTGACGCTGGATCAGATTGCCGAGGAAAGCGGTTTCAGTGATCGGCGAAGGATGCGCGAAGCATTCCTCAGGGCATTCGGGCAGCCGCCGCAAGTGATTCGGCGCAATGCCAGATCCGCATGACCCTGCTGCTGGTGATCAGAAGCCCGACACCAAACCTGTGGCGAGGGAGCTTGCTCCCGCTGGGTTGCGCAGCGGCCCTGAAAATCTTGTGAGCGCTACGCACTCAAGCGGGAGCAAGCTCCCTCGCCACAAGAGCCGCTCAACAATCCCCCGCTCCAGACACTATCTACACTTGTCTTATGTAGCCTGTGGAGCTCGCCATGAACATCTCGCCCAAACTGGCATTTTTCGCCGTTGTATCTACCCTCGCCTACCTCGGCCTCGCGGTGTGGGGGTTGGGCGGGTTTGCGGCGTTCTTTTCCCATGGCTCGCTGGTGGTGGTGGCATTGGCGACCGTGGCGATGGCGGTAGCCTCGTTGTTTACCGAGGTCAACCTGAGTTCCGGCGAACGGGAAGACCGGGCCAATCGCTGGGTGCTGCCGGTGTTCGGGATCATCGGGTTGCTCAGCGGCTACCTGCCGGCCTACACCGACCGCATCGACTTCTGGACCTTTGGTGGCGAGGGCGTGCGTTGGCTGGGTGCGCTGCTGTTTATTGTCGGCGGTGCATTGCGCTTGTGGCCGGTGTTTGTACTGGGCAAGCGTTTCAGCGGGTTGGTGGCGATTCAGCCGGGACACACGCTGGTCACCGACGGGATCTACCGCACCTTGCGCAACCCCAGTTACCTGGGGCTGATGGTCATTGGCATCGGTTGGGCGCTGGCGTTTCGCTCGGTGGTCGGCCTGATTCTGGCGGCACTGACTCTGATCCCGCTGATCGCCCGGATTCACTCCGAAGAAGCGCTGCTGCGGGCGCAGTTCGGTCGTGAATATGAGGATTATTGCGGCAGGACGTGGCGGCTTATCCCCGGCATCTACTGACACACCCCGATCAACATTGTGGGAGCGGGCTTGCTCGCGAATGCGGTGGGTCAGCCAATATCAATATCGACTGACACGACGCCTTCGCGAGCAAGCCCGCTCCCACAGGGGATTGGGGTTGGTCAGGATGAATGCAGGCGGATCCGGTGGTCGGGATCTACCCGGACCTCGACCGCATCGTAATCAGCCATCGTGGCATGCGGCGTCTGTATCGGATGATCATGCGTCGACGTAATCACCAGCAAATCAGCCTTCGCCGCTTCCGCCGCCTGAATCCCCACGGTGGCGTCTTCAAAAATCAAACACTCCGTCACCTCAACCCCCAACCGCTGCGCCGCCAATCGATAACCGGCCGGATCAGGCTTGCCCGCTTTGACATCTTCGGCCGTGACCATCACCGAGGGCTCGGGAATCCCCGCCGCCGCCATCCGGCGCAACGCCAAGGCCCTCGGCGCCGACGTGACAATCGCCCACTGCCTGGCAGGAAGCATCTTCAGAAACGCAGCCGCGCCAGCCACCTCGACAATCCCTTCCACGTCCTCGATTTCCGCCTCGGTAATAAACGCGGCTTCAGCCTCGGCATCCACCCCCGGCAAGGCCTGGCGATTGATGGTATCGATGGCGCGAGCGCCGTGAATGGTTGGCAGAAAGGTCGCGACATCGATGCCATGGCGCAAGGCCCATGCTGTCCAGATTCGCTCGGCGGCGGCGATGGAGTTAAGGACGGTACCGTCCATGTCGAACAGAAAGGCGCGGTATGGGGTATTGAAGACAGATTGTTGAGCAGGCAAAAGACAGCTTCCTATCGCAAGGGGCCAGGCAGGTGTGGGGCAATGTACCACCGACAAACGATCACAATCGACGTAGGAGCTGCCGAAGGCTGCGATCTTTTGATCTTGCTTTCAGGCAGCTGTGAAAACGCCGAAGATCAAAAGATCGCAGCCTTCGACAGCGCCTACAGGGGACGGTGTGACTTCAGGGCCCCTTCGACGCAATCAAGCAACTGCCCCAAAGCCCAGGGCTTCTTGATGAAGGAAACCGCATGCCTCACCCCGGCGCTCTCCGGGGTTTCGAAGCCGGACATGATCATGATCGGCTTTTCCGGCCAGCGATCACCGAACTCATTGGCCAGGTCTGCGCCATTGCGTTTGCCGGGCATGGTGATGTCCGTCAACAACAGTCTGACCTTGCCCGCGTGTTCTTCCAGGTACAGGGAGGCCGCATCGGCGCTGATGTGCGGCTCAACGACAAAGCCTTCTTCCTGAAGGATTTCGCAGAGAAACTCCAGAATCAGCGGGTCGTCCTCCACCACCAGTATCAAGCCGTCAGGTAACGACTCGCCCGCCATTGTTATTGGATTCATGACCTGACCACTCCCTGATTGCATCAACGATTTCATGGCTCAAATCCGCCACCTATCAGGTATGAGCGGCGCAGCCAGCGGAAATTCATTTTTGATACAACCCGAGTCGAAATCAGGCGTCCTGCAGAATCAGATCAGCGCCCTTCTCCGCCACCATCAGCACGGCGGCGTGGGTATTGCCGCTGGTCACGTTGGGAAAAATCGACGCATCGACGATGCGCAATCCGTCAATTCCGTGAACCTTCAACCGCTTGTCGACCACCGACCGTTGGTCGTCCGCGCCCATCGCGCAGGAACCGCACAGGTGGTAGATCGAACCGCTGTTCTCGCGAAAGTACTGCAACATCTGCTCGTCACTTTCGACCACCGGCCCCGGCAACACCTCGGCGACAGTGATGCCCTTGAGCGCCGGCGCCTGCATGATTTTGCGCATCAGCCGACTGCCCTGGATCACCTCGTCGATGTCCTTTTGCGTGCTCAGGTAGTTGGGGTCGATCAGCGCCGCGTCCCGAGGGTTTTTCGAGGCAATCTCGATATGCCCGCGACTGGTGGGGCGGCACGGGTTGAAGCACAGCAGGAAACCTGAATACGGTTCGGGCTTGAGGCTGGCTTTGTTGTTTTTCGGGATCTGGTACGACAGCGGGTTGAAGTACAGCTGCAGGTTTGGATTGGTCTGCGCTTCATTGCCACGAAAGAAGCCGCCCGCCTGGTTGACGCTCATCGCCAGCGCGCCTTTGCGGGTCAGCAGGTATTTGAGGCCGAGCTTGAACTGACCGAACAACGAACTGAGCTGATCGTTGAGGGTCGGGATGTTGGCCTTGTAGTAATAGCTGGCGCACAGGTGATCCTGCAGGTTCTGCCCCACCGCCGGCAGGTGTTTGACCAGCGGGATCTGGTGCTTGGCCAGCAGCGCTTGATCGGCGACGCCGGACAATTGCAGGATTTTCGGCGTGTCCACGGCACCGGCGCAGAGGATCACTTCCTTGCGCGCCGTGAAGGTGCGGACCACGCCGTGCTGGGTCACGGAAATGCCGGTCGCCCGCTCGTTATCGAACAGCACGCGATCCACCAGGGCGTAATGCTCCACCGTCAGGTTTGGCCGACTCAGCGCCGGGTGCAAATGCGCGAAACTGCTGGAGCAACGCTGGCCGTCCTTGGTGTTGACGTCGTAGATGCCCGAGCCTTCGAATTTCGGGCCGTTGAAGTCGTCACTGTGCGGGTAGCCGAGTTCGTCGCAGCCCTTGAGGAACACATCACAGATCGGGTGGGTCTGGCCCTTCATCGGGGTGATGCTGATCGGGCCGCTGCCGCCGTGGTATTCGCTGTCGCCCAGCGGGTGGTTTTCCAGTTTGCGGAAGTACGGCAGCACGTCCTTGAAGCCCCAACCGTCGTTGCCGTTGGCCGCCCAGTCGTCGAAGTCATGGGCCTGGCCACGGACGTAGACCATCGCGTTGATTGAGCCCGAGCCACCCTGCACTTTGCCGCGCGGGGCATAGATTTCCCGATTGTTCAGCTGCTTTTGCGGCTGGCTGTAGTACATCCAGTTGAAGGTCGGGTTGTAATACATTTTCGCGAAGCCGACCGGGATCTTGAACCACAAGGAACTGTCTTTGCCGCCCGCTTCCAGCAGCAGCACCGTGTACTTGCCCGAAGCCGTGAGGCGATTGGCGAGGATGCAGCCGGCGGCGCCTGCGCCAGCGATGATGTAGTCGTATGTCATGTAAGTCGTTGTCCAAATAAACCGTCAGGCGCAAAACCCCTGTGGGAGCGGGCTTGCTCGCGAAAGCGGTGTGCCAGGCACCATAGATGTTGAATGTGCCGGCCTCTTCGCGAGCAAGCCCGCTCCCACAGGTGTCAGCCCCTGGCTGGCGATGTGTCTTTGACGTCAGCCGGGGTCGGCGCCATTTGCAGGTGCAAACGCTCGCCGGTGTACGGCGAATGCCGGCGCACCACGTCCATGTTCAGCTCCACACCAAGACCGGGCTCGGTGGACGGGATGATGTAGCCGTCCTCCCATTGCAGCGGCTTGGTCAGCACTTCGGCGTGGAAACCGCCCCAGGTCATGATGCTTTCCTGGATCAGGAAGTTCGGCGTGCAGGTCGCCAACTGGAAACTCGCCGCCGCGCCAATCGGCCCGTTGTAGAGGTGCGGCGCAATCTGCGCGTAATAGGCCTCGGCCATGCTCGCGATTTTCTTGGCTTCCAGCAGACCGCCACAACGGGCGACGTTCATCTGCAAAATCGACGCGCCGCCGGCCTGCAACAGTTTGAAGAATTCGTACTTGGTGGTCAGACGTTCGCCGGTGGCAATCGGGATCGTGGTCTTGGCCGCAACCTGCGCCATCGCCTCTTCCTGACCCGGTGGCACCGGTTCTTCGAACCACAGCGGGTCGTATTTCTCCAGGCGCTTGGCCAGGCGAATCGCCGATGACGGCACCATTTGTCCGTGGGTGCCAAACAGCAAGTCGCACTTGTCGCCCACCGCCTCGCGAATCTTGCGGCAGAAGGTTTCGCAGCGCTCCAGCACTTCCAGGGAAATCTGGTGCCCGGAGTACGCGGTGTACGGTCCGGCCGGGTCGAACTTCACGGCGGTGAAGCCTTTGTTCATGTTCTCGATGGCGCATTCGGCGGCCAGGTCCGGATCGTCGTAGTCGTACTCGCCCTTGCTGTTGACCGGGTACAGGTAGGTGTAGGAACGCAGGCGTTCGTTGACCTTGCCGCCGAGCAATTCGTAGACCGGTTTGTTCGCCGCTTTGCCGATGATGTCCCAGCACGCCATCTCCAGGCCGCTGACCACGCCCATCATGGTCAGGTCCGGACGCTGGGTGAAACCACTCGAATAGGCCTGGCGGAAAAAGCGCTCGATGTGGTGCGGGTCGTGGTTGAGCAGGTAGCGTTCGAACACGTCTTCGATGATCGGCAGCATGGCTTTGGGGCCGAAGGTCGCGGCGTAGATCTCACCCACGCCTTCGATGCCGCAATCGGTCTTGAGCTTGACGAACAGCCAGTACATGCCGCCGATGTGCGGTGGTGGTACGGCAACAATGTGGGTTTCAAGGGCGACGATTTTCATCTCAGGCACCTGTTTTATTCAAAGATTGACGATTGATACGCGCGCGTAAGGTCAGGGCCGCGAGGGTCCCGAGCAGGCCGACGAAAGCGATGTAGCCGAAATACAGCTTGTAACCAAAGGCACCGGGGAAATGCTCAGTGAGGTAGCCGTTGATCAAGGGAATAAAGGCGTCCGGCAGGTAACCGACCACCGAGACAATGCCAATGGCCAGGCCGGTGATGCGCAGCGGGATGTTGCAGGTGTCGAGGATCGCCCAGTACAGACCGCGAATGGCGTAGGTCATCAGGCCGATGAAGATCACCGTGCCGATCAGCAGGCCCATGCTGTTGAGCGCCGGGAACACGATCAGGCCGACCATCGCCAACGACGCGAGCAGCAACGCCACGATCAGCACCGAAATATTCGAGAACTTGTCACCGAGCCAACCGCCGCCCATGCCGCCAATCGGGCGCATCCACAGCTTGATGGTGGTGATGGTGCCGGCCATGACCGCAGTCATGCCGCCGCCCTGCAAGTAATCGGAGAAACTGTAGGTGGCCCAGAAGATGTGGTAACCGCAGAACACGATGGCGGTGACCAGCCACAACTCAGGGATTTTCACCAACGTCGCCAGGTCGCTGAGCAGGTTGTACTTGCCCTTCTCCACCGCCGCGGTGTCTTGCATCGACTTCGGGTCCTTGATCAGCACCAGCACACAACCGATGGCAATACAGGTGAAGGCGTACAGGTAGACCACGTGCTTGAAACCTTCAGCGGCGGACTCGCCACGGGTTTCGGTGGCGAAGGCGAACAGCCCCAAGGCGACGGTTGCCAGCAAGGCTTCAACCAAACCGCGGCCACCATCGAGGATGCCGAAAAACCGACCTTGTTCAGTGTGATGGGCAATCATCTTCACGCGCTTGAGCACCGAGGCCCAGAACGTCAGGCCCGTGGTCAGGCCCCAGCAACCGAAGATGATCATCAAACCGGTCATCGACGGCGCGGTGGAGTACCAAAGCCCCAGGACTCCGGTGGCCACCAGCGAGAAAAAGATCAGGAAACGCGGGGCGATGCGGTCCGCCAGCCAACCGCTCGGCAAGTAGCTGAGCAGGAAAATCGTCCCCAGCATCGAGTACAGATAACCCAGCTCGCTGTGGTTGATCTGGAACACTTCGAGCATGGTGGTCTGGTAAACCTGGCGCAGGTAAAGGATCGGGTAGATCGCACCGGCGGCCAGCACCAACAGCATCAATTGGATGTAGCGACTTCCCTTGTCACTGTGGCTTTTTGAACCCGCGTTCGAACCCTGAACAGCGGCAACAGTGGTTGCAGGCTTGGACATCGAGTAGACCTCTGGCGCCCAGTGGTCTGGGCGCTCTGATAATTGTTTTTATATATCTCAGGTGTACTCAGGCCTTTGTGGGAGCGGGCTTGCTCGCGAAAGCGGTGGATCAGGCTATTGATGCATCTACTGACACACCGCTTTCGCGAGCAAGCCCGCTCCCACATAAGCGAGAGAGGTGCTGCACGTGGATCAATACTTCATGACGACCAGTCGGGTCTGGGTGAACTCAAGCATGCCGTGCTTGCCGTCATCGCCGCCCAGCCCGGAGCGTTTCCAGCCAGCGTGGAAGCCCTGGTACGGGTCGGCCGGGGTCCGATTGATGTACAACTCGCCAGCCTCGATGGCGTTGGCGACTTTCATGGTGGTGCGGTAGTTCTCGGTGTACAGCACCGAGGACAGGCCGAACTGGTGATCGTTAGCCATGGCCAGCGCTTCGTCGATGTCGCGGTACTTGAGCACCGGCAGCACCGGGCCGAAGATTTCTTCCTGGATGATTTCCATGTCCTGACGGCAGTTGCTCAGCAGCGTCGGCGGGTAGAAATGACCGTTGCCTTGCGGGATAAAACCACCTGTTTCCAGTACAGCACCGTCGGCGACGGCGCGCTCGACCATGGCGTGGATGTTCTGCTGCGAACTGGCGTTGACCAATGGGCCCATCAGGCTGGCGTCGGTGGCGCGGTCGCCGAACTTCACGGCGCTGATTTTGGCTTTGAGCAACGCGAGGAATTGTTCGTAGACGCTTTCCTGCACGTAGACCCGCTCCACCGCCGTGCACAACTGGCCGCAGTGGGTGGTCTTGGAAGCCACGATGGCGCTGGCGGCGGCTTCAAGGTCGGCGTCGGCTTCGATGATCGCCGGGGTCTTCCCGCCCAGTTCCAGCGACGGCTTGGCGATATTGGCCTTGCAGTAATCGAGCACAATGCGCCCGGCGTTGACGCTGCCGGTCAGGGTGATCAAGCCAACGGCTTTGTGGGTGCACACGGCGGCGGCGGTGGCGTGGTCCATGGTCAGGATATTCACTACGCCGGCCGGCAAACCGGATTGCTGCACAGCCTTGGCAATTTCAAACGCCGAGGTCGGGGTGTTGTTGCTCGGGCGCACCACTACGGTGTTGCCGGCAATCAGCGCCGGGGCGATTTTGCGCAGCAGCGTATAGACCGGGTAGTTGAACGGAATCAGGCACGCGACCACGCCAATCGGCTCACGGTGCAGAAACAGGTTTTCGTTAGGGGTGTCGCTGGGAATGATCTCGCCTTCGATCCGCCGTGCCCACTCGGCGTGGTAACGGGTGATCTGTGCGGCGTAACGGGCTTCGTTGCTCGCATCACTGACACTTTTGCCGGATTCGGCGGCCAGGGCTACACCGATATTGTCGGCGCAGGCTTCGAGGGCGTCGGCGAATGAACGCAAGTGTTCGGCGCGTTCGATGCTGGTGAGCTTGCCCCAGAGCTTCTGGGCAGCGGCTGCGGCGTCGACGGCGGCCGTGGCTTCAGCGCCTGTGGCCGCCGAGACGTGGCCGACCAAGGCTTCGGTCGCCGGGTTGTAGACTGCAATCAGCGCTTCGCTGGCAGGCTCAATGAAGTGACCGTTTACAAAGTTTCGCTCGAGTCGCATGTGCATCGCCCATCGTTGTTTTTATCCAGTTCACGCAGTCTTGGCATCCTGGGCGGGTTGAACAAACGATTTATTGAGCGGGGGAACATTCGAAAAATGAATGTTGCTCCCTTGACGATGCGATCCCTTGTGGGAGCGGGCTTGCTCGCGAAGGCGTCGTGTCAGTCGCCTTTGATATTGGCTGACCCACCGCATTCGCGAGCAAGCCCGCTCCCACAGGGGGCCTGCGGTGTGTTCAGGTGGCGGCGGTGGACGGTTCGAGCTGGCGTTGCGCCAACCAGATCTCCTCCTGCAACCACTGGCTGAACACCTGCAATTGCGGCATCAGGGTCTGCTCCGGGCGGGTCACCAGCCAGTAGGATTGATGCCCTTCCACATGCACGTTCAGCACTTGGGTCAATTGCCCGCTGGCCAGTTCCGGGGCGACCATGTGCCAGTCGGCGATGGTGATGCCCAGGCCATCGGTGGCCGCGCGGATCGCCAGGTCCAGCAGGTCGAATTCATAACCGCCCTGGGTGTCGACGCCGCTGATTTTCGCCGCGTCCAGCCAATGTTTCCAGGTCAGGTAGCGCTGGTCTTCCCGGGCCAGCACATGCAGCAACGTCAGGCGATTAAGGTCGATGCCGCCCTCGCTCCACTCTCGCGCATACAGGGATGGCGCGCACACCGCGATGTGCCGTTCCTGAATCAACAACGAGCTGTCCAGCCCATCCCATTCGCCATCGCCAAAACGGATCGCGCAGTCCAGGGTGCTGGTTTCCGCCAGGCTGTCCTGCAGACGCGTGGTGATACTCAACTCCAGTTCCGGGTGCTTCTCGCGCAGGCGTCCCAGGCGTGGCATCAGCCAGCGGCTGGTGAAGGTCGGCGGTGCGTTGATGTGCAGGCGATTGGCGTGGGATTTCTGCTGGATGCTGCGCACCGTCAGCTCGATCTTGTCGAAGGACTGGTGCAGCGCCCGCAGCAACACCCGGCCGGCGCTGGTCAGTTCCAGGTGATGATGCCGACGCTCCAGCAGGTTCTCGCCCAGTTGCTCTTCGAGCTGGCGCACCTGCCGGCTGACCGCACTTTGGGTGACATTGAGCAACTCCGCCGCCCGGGTAAAGCTGCCGGTGCTGCCGGCCACTTCGAAGGCTTTGAGCGCATTGAGCGCGGGCATTTTGCGTTTCATGAAAAGGACTCGCGCAAGGGCTGACGAGCGCCAAGCATCCCACGGCTTGGGGGAAATTTCCTGAGTAACATGCATTTTTGTGTTGTGCGGGACTATTTGAGTCAGAAGAAGATCTGCTTTGTGTGGGAGCGGGCTTGCTCGCGAAAGCGGTGGGTCATTTAACAAAAATGCTGCCTGACATGACGCTTTCGCGAGCAAGCCCGCTCCCACAATTGACCTCATTGGCTGATGGCGGGCCGTCTAGTTCAAGCACCCGCGATCCCTGCACTCAGTAACATGCATTTATCGAACGTTTGCCGGTTGAATTTATCGTTTGTCGATCTTTGCGCCGATGACAAAACTGCGGCCATCTCAAATAAAAACAACATGAGAGCTGCCCCATGCCCCATCTCGACGAGCTAACAACTCTGGACGGCGCCCTGCCGCATCCAGCAGTCAACGACCTGTGCATTCAAGTCAAAAGTGGCGAGATCAACCGCCGGCAATTCCTGCGCACCGCCGCGCTGCTGGGCATCACCGCCGCCAGCGCCAGCACCTTCCTCGGTTCCGCCCTGCTGGGTAATTCGGCCCGCGCCGCTGATGCATTGCCACCGCGTCAGGGCGGCACGCTACGGTTTGCCTGCGCCATCCAGGAAATCCAGGATCCGATGCTGATCACCTGGATCGAAGCCTCGAACCTGCTGCGCAATTCCCTGGAATACCTGACCTGGGTCGACGCCGACAACATCACCCACCCGTATCTCGCCGAGAGCTGGAGCCCGTCCGAAGACCTCAAGACCTGGACCTTCAACCTGCGCCAGGACGTGAAGTGGAGCAACGGCGACACCTTCAACGTCGAGGACGTGCAGCACAACATCGAACGCTGGATTGCCGCCGACTCCAAGTCGGTCAACCGCACCGCGTTCCAGGACATCAGCGCCTTCGAAAAAGTCAGCGACTTCCAGTTCCGCCTGGTGCTCAAGCGACCGATGCTGGCGATCCCGGAAATGCTCAACGCCTTCACCTGCGCCATCGTCCACCGCAGCTTCAAGGCAGGCGATGACTGGGCGAAAAACCCGCTGGGCACCGGGCCGTTCAAACTGGTGTCGTTCGCGGTCAACAAGCAGGCGACCTTCGCCAAGCGTGCCGACTACTGGCGCAAACCGGCCAACCTCGACGAGTTGCGTTACGTCGACATGGGCACCGACATCTCCACCCATCTCGCGGCATTACAGGCCGGGCAAGTGGACGTGCTGTACCGGGTGACCGTGGCCGAGCTGGACCTGGCCAAACGCTTGCCGGGCGCGCAATTGCTGAGCTGTAAATCGGCGCAAACCATCGTCATGCGCATGGCCTGCGACCAGAAACCGTTCGACGATGTGCGGATTCGCAAAGCGGTGGTGCTCTGCGCCGACAACGCGCAAATGCTCAAGATCGCTTATCGCGGCATGGGCACGTTGGGTGAAGACCATCACGTCGCCCCTTCCCACCCGGAATACTTTGCGCTGCCTAAACGTGCCCGTGACGTGGCGGGCGCGAAGAAACTTCTCGCCGAGGCTGGTCACCCGAACGGCATCGACATCGACCTGATCGTCGGCAACACCCAGGGCCGCTACGAACAGGATTGCGCGCAGATCCTGCAACAGAACTGCGCCGAGGCCGGCATCCGCATCAACCTGAAAGTGATCCCGGCCACCCAGTACTGGCCGATCTGGGACAAAGCCGCGTTCAGCCTCACCTACTGGGCGCATCGCCCACTGGGTGTGATGTCGCTGGAACTGGCCTATCGCAGCGGCGCGGCCTGGAACGAAAGCCACTACAGCGACCCGGCGTTCGACGCTGCACTCGATAAAGCCATGGGCATCATCGACCCGAAACAGCGCGCAGCCGCCATGCAAAACGTCGAGCAAATCCTGCAGGACGCCTGCGTCATGGTGCAGCCGTTCTGGGGCGACAAATTCACCGCCGCCAGCAAGAAAGTCCAGGGATTCCAGGTTCACCCGTCGGACTTCTACCCAATGGATGAAGTCTGGTTGAGCGCCTGATTCAAGCGCCCCTCACGCGGCTCGCCAACTTCGGTACGGCGGGCCGCCATCCCTTGATTAGCCGGAGCGTGCGAACATGGCTGAATTTCTATTGCGCAAGTTATTGGCGCTGGCGGCTACCCTGTTGTCGGTGTCAGTGATCGTGTTCCTGGCCCTGGAACTGAACATCGAAGACGTCGCGATCAACGTCCTCGGCCCCTACTCCGCCGCCGACCAGCGTGCCGCGTGGCTGGTGGAGCACGGTTACAACCAACCCTTCGTCTGGCGCTATCTGGTTTGGTTGAAAGACTTCGTCCACGGCGACTGGGGTACCTCGGTGCACTTTCGTGAGCCGGTGATCGACCTGCTGCTACCCAACCTGTGGCAAACCCTGATTCTCGCCGGGCTGGCCCTGGCGGTGATGGTGCCGGTGGCGCTGACCCTCGGCATTCTGGCCGGGATTCGCCAAGGCTCGGCGGTGGATCGGCTGGTGTCATTCCTGTCGATTGTCACTACCTCGATTCCGGACTTTGCCAGTGCGGTATTCGTTTCGGCGATCTTCGTCTTCTGGCTCAACTGGCTGCCGGGCGTGAGCAGCATGAGCGACGGCTTCAACGCCGTGGAACTGGCACTGCCACTGATGGTGCTGTGCCTGTTCGGCATCGGCTATCTGGCGCGGATCACCCGGGCCTCGATGGTTGAGGTGATGCAGGCGCCGTACATCCGCACCGCCCGCCTCAAAGGCGCGTCGACGTCGCGTATCGTGCTGCGCCATGCATTGCGCAACGTACTGATCGCACCGATCACGGTGATCATGTTGTACATCCCGTGGTTGCTGTCGAACGTGATCGTGGTTGAGGTGTTCTTCGCCTACAAAGGCTTCGGTTCACTGCTCTACACCGCGTCGCTGAACCATGACGTGTACCTGATCGAAGCCTGCGCAATGATCAGTGGCATCGTGGTCGGCGCGACCAAAATCTTCTCGGACCTGGCCTACACCTGGCTCAACCCGCGCATCACCTTGCGCAGTCTTGGCGGAGGTGGCCAATGAACTTCCTCAACGCGTTCAAACATCCCTTGGCGTTACTCGGTTTGCTGTTGGTCGGCGGCTGGGTGTTGATGGCGCTGTTTGCGCCATGGCTGGCGCCCCACGATCCCCTGGAAAGCTTCACCCCGCTGCTGACGCCGATGACCCCGGATGGCAACGGCATGAGCTTTCTGCTGGGCACTGACATGATCGGCCGGGACATTCTTTCGCGGCTGATTTGGGGCACTCGCACCGTGTTGTTCTGGTCGATCCTCGCGACCCTGACCGCGTTCGCCGTGGGCATCGCCATGGGCCTGTGCGCCGGTTACTTCAACGGCTGGGTCGATTCGCTGCTGTCCTATGTCGCCGACACCGTGCTGTCGTTCCCGGTGCTGGTGTTGTACATCGTGATCATCATCGCCCTCGGCGCCTCGGCCCTGAACATTCTGATTGCGGTGACCTTCACCAGTGCCCCGGCGATCTTCCGGATCATGCGCGCGCTGACCATCGACATCCGCTCCCGGGACTACGTGCTCAGCGCCATCACCCAGGGCGAAGGCTCGCTGCGGATCATGCTGGTGGAAATCCTGCCGAACTGTGGCGGACCGTTGATCGTCGATTTCTGCCTGCGCATCGGCTACACCGCGATCATGATCGGCGCCCTCGGCTTCCTCGGCCTCGGCCTGCCGCCGCCCACCCCGGACTGGGGCGGCATGATCAACGAAGGCCGCAGCATGGCCATCGCCTTCCCGCACCTGGTGATCTTCCCGTGCATTGCCATCTCCACCCTGATGCTGGGCCTGAGCCTGTTGGCGGACGGTCTGGACGAACACGCCCAGAAAGGCACAAGGAGTTGAGCATGAGCCAACAACAGAACATGCAACAGGTGCTGAGGGTTGAAAACCTCTCCATCGAACTGCCTGCCGGCGCGGACCGTAGTCACGCGGTCAAAGGCATCAGCCTCGACGTGCGCAAAGGCGAAATCCTTTGTGTGATCGGCGAGTCCGGCTCCGGAAAATCGGTGCTCTCGGCGGCAATCATGGGCGACTACGCCAAGGGCTTGCGCCACAGCGAAGGAGTGATCGACTTTCTCGGCGACGACATCTGCCGCATGGATGAACATTCGTTGCGCCGCTTGCGCGGCAACCGCATCGCGATGATTTTCCAGGAGCCGATGGCGGCGCTGAACCCGGCGATTCGCATCGGCCAGCAGGTCGAGGAAATCTTCGATATTCATGCCCCGAGCATGCCCGTCGCCGAGCGTCGCGAACGCATGCTCGCCCTGCTCGACTCCACCCAATTGCCCGACCCGCCACGGATCGCCAACAGCTTTCCCCATCAGCTCTCCGGCGGCCAATGCCAACGGGTGGTGATTGCCATGGCGTTGGCGATGAACCCGGATTTGTTGATCGCCGACGAACCGACCACGGCGCTGGACGTGACCACTCAGGCCCAAGTGTTGAAACTGGTACGTGACCTGCGCAATCGCGGTCAACACGGCATTTTGTTCATCACCCACGACTTTGGCGTGGTGGCGGAAATCGCCGATCGCATCGCCGTGATGGAGGGCGGTGTGTTGGTGGAAATCGGCGAGCGCGATCAAGTGCTCAACGCACCGAAGCATCCCTACACCCGCAAGCTGATTGCCGCCGTGCCGGCGCTGCACCCCGAGTTGCACGCGCCGTGCGCCGACGGTGAGTTGGCGTTGCGCATCGAACACCTGACCAAGACCTACAACGTCGGCGGCCGCTTGGTGCCGGCGCTCAAGGATGTCTCGCTGCAGTTGCCACGGGGCAAAACGTTAGCGATTGTCGGCGAGTCCGGCTCGGGCAAGAGCACCTTGGTGAAAGCGGCGATTCGGCTGGTGGAAAGCGACAGCGGTCACGTCTGGGTCGGTGATACGGATTTCCTGGCCTTGCGTGGTTCGGCGTTGGCGGCGAATAGGCGGCGCATCCAGATGATTTTCCAGGACCCTTACGGCTCGCTGAATCCACGGCATCGGGTTGGCGACATCATCGCCCGCGCCGCGCAATTGCGCGGGTTATCGGCCAAGGATGCCTGGACCGAGGCCGGCGATTTGCTGGAACAGGTCGGGCTCAAGCGTGACGCCCTCAAGCGCAAGCCCCGGCAATTCTCCGGTGGCCAGCGCCAGCGCATCGGCATCGCCCGGGCCTTGGCGATGCGCCCGGAAGTGCTGATCGCCGATGAAAGCGTCTCGGCACTGGACGTCTCGGTACAAAAACAAGTCCTGGAGCTGCTCGCCGAACTGCAACAGCGCCTCAACCTGAGCATTTTGTTCATCACCCACGACCTGCGGGTGGCGGCGCAGATCAGCGACTATATCGCGGTGATGCGCCAGGGCGAAGTGGTGGAATACGGCACCGCGCAGCAGGTGCTTTTGCGACCGCAAAACACATACACCCAGACCCTGCTGGCGGCGGCGCCCGGCGCTTCGGCGATACCGGTGGTGCCCGTCGCTGAACCACCGCTGAGGCTGATCCGACCTCAGGCCAACTGACCCCATAACCCTTTCCCCAGGTCGCAGCGTTCGCTGCGGCATGGGTTGCTGTTGCCAACGATAACTAAAAAATCAGGAGTATAACTGTGCGCACAACCTCCCCAATTGCGGTCCGTTCCATCGTTCTCATTCCGCTGCTCGGCGCCTTCGCGGCCCCGGCCATGGCGGTGCAGGTCACCGACAACCTCGACCTCGGCGGTGCCATTCGGGCCCGTTGGGACTACGACCCGGATCGCGATATTCAGAAGTTCGGCCTCGACACGGTGTTTCTCAGCGCCAAGTACAACTCCGACTCCTGGATCGGAGAGGCGCAGTACCGTTTCTACGGCCGCTCCTACCCTTACCAGTACACCAAGAACTATGGCGATATCCAGTTCGCCAAGTTCGCCTGGGCCGGCTACAAGTTCAACCCCGACCAGCAAGTGCAAGTGGGCCTGAACACAGTGCCATTCGGCTTGCAGCCGTATTTTGGCAGCACCTTCTACGAAACCCTGGGCAACGTCATCGGCCTGGAAGATGTGCAACAGGTCGGCGCCAAGTACATCCAGCAAAGCGGCGACTGGAACATCCAGGCCGGCTACTACCTGCGCCCGGCGTGGCAAGGCAAAGGCACCAGCAAAGGCGTGACCTATTCCAGCGTGGTATCCGGGGCCGACAGCTACGTGGGCGACGGCAGCGACAACCAGGAACGCAACACCGTGGTGCTGCGGGTGGCCAAGGCCCTGGACCTGGGGCCGTGGAAATCCGAAGTCGGGATCTCCGGCCTGACCTCGACCCTGGAGAACAAAGACACCGACAACGACGGCCGGCGCAATGCCGTGGCCGTGCACTACCTGGGCAAGAACGGCCCGTGGGGCGTGCAACTGCAAGCGGCGCGGCAGCAGATGTCGCCGCGCAACGCCGGCACCGATGAAGTGGTGACCCTGGGCGGTTACGACGGCACCTACAACGTCGCCAGTCGCGGCAATCTGTACGTGGCGGACCTGAGCTACGACGTTGGCGGCAAGTACCTGTTCGACCAGATAAGCGGGGTGAAGCTGTATGCCAACTACAGCGCCTTCGACAAATCCGCCGATGAGTTCAAGACCTCGCAGCGGATGATCCTCGGTACCTCGTTTTCCTTCAGCAAACTGTGGATCGCGACGGAGTGGTTGTATGGCAAGAATGACCCGTATATCGGCGGTAGCAGCTACACCCAGAGTCTGGCTGCGGGTGGGACCGATCACTGGGAGAATCAGTTGTACATGAACATTGGGTATTACTTCTGATCCGGATTTTTTGGCGTTATTGAGGGCGCCTTCGCGAGCAAGCTCGCTCCCACAGGTTTAGCGCATGACCTGTGGGAGCGGGCTTGCTCGCGAATCGCCCAAACACCACTTGCATCAGCCCATCCACACATAGTCAGATAGGCCACCACCCAAAAAAACAATAAACCTGCCCCACATTGGCATCAGGTATGGAGTCACCCGTCCATGCGTCAACTGCCCTCGCTCAACATGCTGCGGGTCTTCGAAGAAGTCGCACGGCATCGCAGCTTCAGCCAGGCGGCGCTGGGTCTGAACGTCACCCAAGGCGCGGTCAGCCGTCAGATCAAGCAGCTCGAAGACTACCTCGGCGTGGCCCTGTTCATTCGCACGCCGCAAGGCCTGGCGCTGACCGAAACCGGACTCGCCCTCTCCCCGCATTTAAGCGACGCCTTCGACCACATCGAACGCGCCCTGCAAGCCGTGCGCGTGCCCAACCTGCGCCAACGCCTGCGCATCGTCGCGCCACCGACCTGGGCCACGCGCTGGTTGTCGGCGCACTTGCGTGCATTCTGCCAACGCTACCCGGACATCAGCCTGAGCGTGACCCACCAGACCGGCCACGACAGCCTTGCGGAAACCGACTGCCACATTCGCTTCGGCCTCGAAGCCGACAGCCATTGCAGCAGCCAGTTGCTGGTGATGGAACGGCACATGGCAGTGGCCAGCCCGGAGTTGTTTATCAATGGTCAGCCGCCTGACCTACGGCAGTTTCCATTGCTGCACATCCTGCACGACGGCAAGCGCTTGAAGGTGTGGGAGAACTGGCTGGCGGCGATGGGGCGTGACGATATCGATGCGGGGCAAGGGCTGGAATTCAGCACCCTCGACCAAGTGATTCACACGGCATTGGCCGGTGGTGGATTGGCGGTAATTGACCGGCAGATGATCGAGAAGGAACTGACCAATGGCAGTTTGTTGCCGATCACCCCAGTGGAAGTAGTCGGGCCGTATGGGTATTGGCTGGACGTGGCGAATGACAAGCTGGGGTTGTCGAAGGTGCGGTTGTTTACGGAGTGGTTGGGGTTGGTGAGCAATCCTTGAAGGCCAGCCCTCACCCCAGCCCTCTCCACAGAGGGGAGAGGGAGCCGACCGAGGTGTTCTTGGAGCTACATCGACCTGAAAGTCCTGAGTCGAACTCTGGTTTTGAAAAGCATGAAGATCGGCTCCCTTTCCCCCTCTCCCCTTTGGGGAGAGGGTTGGGGTGAGGGGTTGGATCTCAAGAACACCCAATATCCAACTGCCTGTCTATTAAACCGGTGCTGCGACTTTCACGGCCACCGGCGCCCCACTCTCCACCGGACTCTGCGCCTTGCACGCCTGGCTCAGCGTCAAGGATTTGGTCTCCGGCGCCCAGGCCCAGGAAATCATCGCGCCCAACGCCAGGATCGCCGCGAGAATGCCCATGGTCGGGCTCAGGCCAATCCCCGCCACACTCACCGGCAGCAGGAAGGTACTCACCGCCGAGCCCAAGCGGCTCACGGCTGTGGCCAGGCCAATCCCGCTGGCCCGCACTTCGGTCGGGAAGCTCTCGGCCGGGAACACGCCGACCAGGTTGCTCACCGCCGACAACACCAGGGTGAACACGCCGAACACCAGCACCATCAGGAACGCCGCACTGCCCGGCAACGCTGCCAACAGGAACAGCGCCACGGCAAGAATGATGAACGAGTTGATCAAGAAGCCTCGGCGAGAAAACTTCACCGTGCACCAGATCCCGATCAACGCGCCGAGGATCAGCAGCATGTTCAGCATCAGCTCGGTGCCAAAACCCTCCGCCAAGCCCATCTTCTGCAGGATCGACGGCAAGAAGGTATAGATCGCAAAGTACGGCATCACGATGCACACAAAGAACAGGCAATTGAATGCCGTGCGCTTGCGGTATTCACGGCTGAACAGCACCGCGTAGCCGGAACGGGTTTCGGTGGAGCGGGTTTCGTCGAGTTCGACGTTATCGCCCAGGTGTTTTTTGACGATGGCCCGGGCTTCAGCGATGCGGCCTTGATTGACCAGCCAGCGTGGCGACTCGGGCGTGCCAATGCGGGCGATCAGGATCAACGCTGCCGGGATCGCCGACGAGGCCAGCATCCAGCGCCAGGCGTCGTCGCCGAGGTTGAGCATGGCCGTGCCGACGAAGGTCGCGGCGACGTAGCCGAAGGTCCAGATCACACTGAACGAACCGAGTAACACGCCCCGGTGTTTCTTCGGCGAAAACTCGGCCAGCATGGCGTGGCCGACGCTGAAGTCACCGCCCAGGCCAATGCCGATCAGCACCCGGCAGAGGAACAGTTGCATGGCCGTTTCGGCGTAGAACTGCATGACCGAGGCAATGGTGATCAACACAAAACTGACCAGGAAGATTTTCTGCCGGCCAACCTTGTCGGAGATCCAGCCAAAAAACAGGCTGCCGAGAAACAGGCCGATCAACGCCGAGGCACCGATCAGGCCCTGCCAGAAGGCATCGAGGTGCATTTGTGGACTGAGCAGAGTAAAGGCGATACCGATCAGGCCGAGGATGTAGCCGTCGGTGAAATGTGCGCCGAAGGTGAGACCGGCGATTTTGATATGGAAGCGCCCGATGGGCAGGTCGTCGATTTTTATCGATTGAGCGGACATGTTCGTCTCCAGTTGTTGTTATTGACGGAGAAATGAAACCGATGGCGCTATCCCTTGTAGGAGCGAGGCTTGTGTGGCGAGGGGGCTTGCCCCCGTTCGGCTGCGTAGCAGTCGTAAACATTGCACGCGGTGTACCTGATACACGGCGATTGCAGGTTTTGGGGCCGCTTCGCGACCCAACGGGGGCAAGCCCCCTCGCCACACAAGCCTCGCTCCTACAGGGGTGGGGTGTCAGAGCCCGCCCATCAACAGGTATTTGATTTCCAGGTAGTCTTCCAGACCGTATTTGGAGCCCTCGCGACCGAGGCCCGATTCCTTGATGCCGCCAAACGGCGCGACTTCCGTGGAGATGATCCCTTCGTTGATCCCGACCATGCCGGCTTCCAGGCCTTCGGCCATGCGCCAGACGCGGCCGATGTCGCGGCTGTAGAAGTACGCCGACAGCCCGTATGGCGTGTCATTGGCCCGTTGCAGCACTTCGGCTTCGTCCTTGAAGCGGAAGCACGCGGCCACCGGGCCGAAGGTTTCGTCCTGGGCGATCAGCATGTCGCTGTTGGCTTCGGTGAAGATGGTCGGCTCATAGAACGTGCCGCCCAGTGCGTGACGACGACCGCCGCACAACAGTGTGGCGCCCTTCTCCAAGGCATCGCCGACGTGCAGCTCAACCTTGGCCAACGCGGCGGCGTTGATCAGTGGGCCTTGTTCGGTTTCACCGTCCAGGGCGCTGCCGACACGCATCGCCGCGACCGCTTCGGCGAGTTTGCCGGTGAAGGCTTCGTACACGCCGTCCTGAATAAAGAAGCGGTTCACGCAGACGCAAGTCTGCCCGGTGTTGCGGAATTTCGAGGCCATGGCGCCTTTGACGGCGGCGTCCAGGTCGGCGTCGTCGAACACAATGAACGGCGCGTTGCCGCCCAGTTCCAGCGAGACTTTTTTCAGGGTTTCCGAGGCCTGGCGCATCAGCAGTTTGCCGGTGCGGGTTGAGCCGGTGAACGACAGTTTGCGCACGATACTGGAGGCTTGCAGCGCCCCGCCAATCGCCACTGCGTCACCCGAAACAATGTTGAACACGCCAGCTGGAATGCCTGCCTGCTCGGCCAGTACCGCCAGGGCGAAGGCGGACAGCGGGGTTTCTTCCGACGGTTTAAGAATCATCGTGCAACCCGCCGCCAGCGCTGGGCCGACCTTGCGGGTGACCATCGCCAACGGGAAGTTCCACGGCGTGATCGCCGCGACCACACCGATGGCTTCCTTGACCACGATGATTCGCGCATCAGCCTTGTGGCTTGGAATCACATCGCCGTAAGCGCGCTTGGCTTCTTCGGCGAACCACTCCAGGAAACTCGCGGCGTAGACCACTTCGCCCATGGCTTCGGCCAACGGTTTGCCCTGCTCACGGCTGAGCAACGTGGCCAAGTCCTTCTGATTGCTCAGCATCAGCTCGCTCCAGCGCTTGAGCTTTTGGCTGCGTTCCTTGGCGGTCAGTTTGCGCCAGGCTGGCAAGGCGCGGTTGGCGGCGGCGATGGCGAGGTTGGTTTCTTCGGCACCAGCCTTTTGCACTTCGGCGATAACTTCGCCATTGGCCGGGTTCAA
Source organism: Pseudomonas sp. 5Vm1k (assembly GCF_056161485.1). Lineage (NCBI taxonomy): Bacteria > Pseudomonadati > Pseudomonadota > Gammaproteobacteria > Pseudomonadales > Pseudomonadaceae > Pseudomonas > Pseudomonas sp. 5Vm1k. Next base: position 4,932 of record NZ_JBSPCZ010000010.1, on the reverse strand, counting down.
CACCGGGTACGTCAGACCACCGCTGGACCATTGGCCATCGATGAAGTTGCCGTTACGGATCAGCGCGCTCATGCCACGGCCTCGGTCAGAGTGAAGCGTTCCAGCGCCGGACGGGCCGAGCGCAGGATGCGTTTGCCGGCGGTGTAATCGTTGATCACGTCGCACGGGGTGTAGTTGCGCTCCAGTTCATGCAGCTCTTCGGCGTCGAGCCTGGTTTCCAAGGCTGCCAAGGCACTGTCGAACTGCGCAGTGGTGTCGGCGCCGACCAACATGCAATCGACGCCCGGATGGTTGGCGACCCATGCTTGGGCGATCTGCGCGTTCGACACGCCACGGGCACGGGCCACGCGTTGTACTGAGTGGGCGATCTCGAACGAGGCTTCGTCGCTGTACATCTGCTGGGTGAAAAAGTCGGTCTGGTTGCGGGTCGATTGCACGTCGCCGGTCAACAGCCCACGAGCCAGCGGACTGAATACCGAGACGCCGAGGCCTTGATCGCGACAGAACGGGATCATCTCGCGCTCTTCTTCGCGATAGGCGCAGTTCAGTTGCAGCTGCATGTTGATCGGCTTGACCCAACCATTGCGCTCGCAGGCCATGAGGATCTTCGCCAGTTGCCCGGCGAGCATGGTCGACACGCCAATGTAACGGGCCTTGCCGGAACGCACGATGTCGTTCATCGCGCTCATGGTCTCTTCAACCGGGGTGTTAACGTCGAAGTAATGCAGCATGAACACATCGACGTAATCCATATCCAGACGCTTCAGCGAGGCGTCGATGCTGTCCATGATGTGCTTGCGCGAATGGCCGCTGGCATTGATGCCGTTGCGGGTGCCGTAGCCGACCTTGGTGGTGATCACCAAGTCTTCGCGACGGGCCAGGCGCTTGACGATGCGCCCCACTACTTCCTCGCCGACGCCAGCGGAATAGAAGTCCGCCAGGTCGATGAAATTCACCCCGTTATCAAGGGCGTGAGCGACGATCGGCTCGCTTTGCTTTTCATCGAAAATCCACGGTTTCCAGTCCGGGGTGCCCATGTTCATGGTGCCCAGGCACAGGCGGGAGACTTGCAGGCCGGAGTTGCCCAAACGAATGTATTGCATGGCGCGGACCTCAGGCTTTTGGCGTGTAGAAAGGGTTGCTGATGTGATCGACCACATCCGCCAGTTGCGCGGTTTCCGGCTTGCCGGTCAGGGCGGCGCGGATCGCGGTGCGGCAGGCGTTGTAGTTATTCAGGTACACCGCATCGAGGTCATCGCAGGCCGGGTTGACCCAGTTGGCCGTCACAATCGCCCACTCGTCCTCGGCTTCCGGTGGCAAGGTGCCGTCCAGCAGCGCTTCCAACACAGCCTTGGCAATCCCGGCCTGGGATGCGCCCCAGGTAGCATTGCCGTGCAGGTCGCTGCTGATCGCGGCTTTGTTCACATAAAGGGTCATCGGCTTGACCGGGATATTCGGCTGCGCGATCACCATGAACGGGCAATGGCCCTGGCTTGGCGACGCCAGGCTATTGGCAAACGCCTGCCCCGCCGGACCGTTGCGCGGCCCGATCAGGATGTTGATGTGCGCGGCATTCACGCCTGGGCCTTCGAAACCTTCACCGATGTACAGGTCGAGTTCTTTCATGGGGCAATACTCTTTTTGGATTTTTGGGGGTGTTCAGAAGCGCACGCGGATCGTGAAGATCGCGGGGCAAATGTCGGGGTTCGAAGAGCGCAGCATGGAACTGGCGGGGACGCGGCAGTGAGGATTACTCATGGTTGCAAACGCTCTTTTTGTTGTTGATGAGCTGTGTTTGCGATTTTTTAACACTGGGGGTTGGCGGGGCTGTAACCATTAAAAGTCATGGGGGTATGAGTTCAGGTAATACCCTATGTGACCTGCACAAAAAACTGTGGGAGCGGGCTTGCTCGCGAAGGCGTCGTGTCAGGCAACCATTGTGTTGACTGAACTGACGCTTTCGCGAGCAAGCCCGCTCCCACAGGGGATTGGGGGTTGTGTTGGGTTATTGCGACATGGCGTCTTTTTTCATCGCATCTTTGCTCATGCTGTCTTTGGACATGTTGTCTTTCTTCATCGTGTCCTTGCTCATGGCGTCCTTGGACATGTTGTCTTTTTTCATGGTGTCCTTGGACATGTTGTCCTTTTTCATCGTGTCTTTTTTCATTGCGTCTTTGGACATGGCGTCCTTGGACATCGAGTCCTTGCTCATGCTGTCGTTGCTCATGGTGTCGGCGGCGTAGACGCTGGCGACGCCCATGGCCAGGAACAGGGACAGTGCGGCGGTGGCGAGCTTTTTCATGGTGGTATTCCTTGTAGAGTTGAGTGTGCTTGCGGTGAAGTGTCTGGGTGTTTGTCAGCTACCGCCGAACCAGTTGTAGCCCTGGTCTTCCCAGTAGCCGCCCGGGTAGGTGTTGGTGACGAAAATCGCCTGGATGTGTTTCGGATTCTTGTAGCCGAGCTTGGTCGGCATGCGCAGCTTCATCGGGAAGCCGTATTCACGGGGCAGCACGGCGCCGTCGTAGGTCAGCGTCAGCAGGGTTTGCGCATGCAGCGCGGTGGCCATGTCGATACTGGTGTAGTAGTCGTCGGCGCATTTGAAGCCGACATACTTGGCATCGGTATCGGCGCCCACCCGTTTGAGAAAATCGCTGAACCGCACGCCGCCCCAGCGGCCGATAGCGCTCCAGCCTTCGACGCAGATGTGTCGGGTGATCTGGTCGGTTTGCGCCATCGCACGCAATTCTTCGAGCTTCCAGCTGCGCTTGTCGGCAACCATGCCGGTGACTTCCAGTCGATAGCTTTCTTCTTCGACGGTGGGTGCCTCGTCGATGCCGTAAAAGGCATTGAAGGGGAACGGCCGGGTGATCATCGACTCGGGATAGGTCGGCGCCATGGCGTTGGGATTGAACAGCCAGCCCTGGACCCGATCGTTGAAGCGGGACATCGAGGACAACGCGGTTTCGACGCTGTCGTTGTCGGTGATGTTGCAACCCGACAACATGGCCACGCCGCCGAGGGTCAGGCCGCGCAGCAGGAACGAGCGCCGGGAGCGGTCTTCGATTTGTGGCGCCAATACCTTCCTGGCTTCGCTCAGGATGGACGACTCGTCGAGTCCTTCGATGCGCTTTTTCATACGGACTCCTTGCGACCAACGATCATGTACCACAACGTTTTTGGCACCAGCAGCACCATCACCAGGTGCACCACGATGAACGCCACCAGCAGCGACATCGCAATGAAATGCACCTGCCGCGCCCCTTCGTATCCGCCCAGCAATTCACGCAACAGCGGGAACTGCACGGACTTCCACAGCACCAGCCCGGAGATCACCATCAGCGTGATGTCGAGCATCACGAACAGGTAGGCAAAGCGCTGAACCTGGTTGTAATGACTGAGGTCGGCATGCCCCAGTCGCCCTCTCAATGCCGCCCACAAGTCATGCAGGATTCCTTTGGGCGATACCGGGAAAAACCGTCGAAACAGGCGACCGCTGGCAATGTTGATGATCAGGTAGATGAGGCCGTTGACCGCGAGGAACCACATCGCCGCGAAGTGCCACTGCAACGCGCCGCCGAGCCAGCCGCCGAGGGTGAGCGAGGCCGGAAAGCTGAAGTCGTAGAGCGGCGAGGCGTTATAGATGCGCCAGCCGCTGGTGATCATGACTACGACGGCCAGGGCGTTGAGCCAGTGGGTCAGGCGCAGCCAGCGTGGGTGGCTGGCCTTGGGTGAGGCAGTTGGCTGCGACATGTCCGGCTCCCGGTTGTTGTTCGTTGGGGCCAAGTATGGGAGCCGGAAGATCGCCAAATCCTCACGTAAAGTTAAATTAAACGTGATAACTATCCGGGAGTGGCCGGGGCGCATTTGTGGTTAAAATGCCGCCCACTCACATTGCCGACGTTGCCTGATGAACCCTGACGCCCTCGCCACGCTGAACACCCACTTGCTGACCGCCCTCGCCGCCGCTCCGGACGAAACCCGTCGTTTGTTTCACGGGCGCGGGCGTTGCTGGCCGGGCCTGGAGCAACTGACCGTGGACTGGTTGCAGGGTGTGGTGCTGGTGTCGTTGTTCAAGGAACCGGAACCGCAGCAGCTGGAAGACTTGAAGCAGTTGCTGATGGGCGTTACCCAGTCGCCCGAATGGCGACAGTCCGGCGCTCACACGCTGCTTCTGCAACACCGCTACCTGCTGCAAAGCACCACCGAATGGCTGCTGGGGGATGCGCTCGATGAGATGACCATCACCGAGGGCGGCCTGAAGTATCGGGTGGACCTGGGCCGCAAGCAGAATGCCGGGCTGTTCCTCGATATGCGCTATGGCCGCGATTGGGTGCGGGCCAATGCCGACGGCAAGCGGGTGTTGAACCTGTTCGCCTATACCTGCGGGTTTTCCGTGACGGCCATCGAGGGTGGCGCGGCGCATGTGGTCAACCTGGACATGTCCAGCTCGGCCCTGAGCCGTGGCCGCGACAATCATCGGCTCAATGGCCACGACTTGAGCAAGGTGACATTCCTCGGCCACGACCTGTTCAAGTCCTGGGGCAAGGTGATCGGCAAGGGGCCGTATGACCTGGTGATCATCGATCCGCCGTCGTTTCAGAAAGGCAGTTTTTTGCTGACCAAGGATTACCAGCGGGTGCTGCGTCGGTTGCCGGAATTGCTCACCGAACAGGGCACGGTGCTGGCCTGCATGAACGACCCGGCGTTTGGTTCGGACTTCCTGATTGATGGTGTTACCCGTGAGGCGCCGAGTTTGCGCTTCGTGGAGCGGCTGGAGAATCCGCCGGAGTTTCCGGATGCGGATATGGAATGCGGACTGAAGGCGTTGGTGTTTCGGCAGGGGGATTGAGTGTGGGAGCGGGCTTGCTCGCGAAGGCGTTGTGTCAGGCGACATCTCTATTGACTGACCCACCGCTTTCGCGAGCAAGCCCG